>CAMDMI010000287.1 GCA_945902135.1 Spirosoma fluviale | reverse complement strand
GCGCAGAGATGAAAATATCAACTGGAGAAAGGTTCGTGCCTTTGTAATTTTTTACATAAAAACGATAATAGTACCTTGTCTTGGTGACAGGTGTTTCCATTTCGATGGTGAAACGCCCTCCTCCTCCGATTGCATCGGCTTTGGTCTGGAATGAATACTTTATCAGAGAATCTGGATTGGAAAATTCTCCCGACATCATAACTCCGCCCACGGTATCCAGGATGACACCTCGTCTTACCTCCAGCTTTCCAGAATTGGTGACTCGGCCCGAAAGATAGGCAATGGATTGATCCATGCCTTTTGATTCTACCCATGCGCTGGTATCAATCAAAACCGTTCCGGTATTGAGTTCTTCTTTATTGACAAAATCATCTTCCAGGCAGGAAGAGAGTAATGCACTTGAGAAAATAAAAACAAAAAGTTTGGTTTTCATGATTAGTAAATCGGGTTTTGTTTCAGATTGGGATTATTTCCTATTTCATTGGCAGGAATCGGAAGAATACGAAGGTGGGAGGAAGCGCCGACTCCGCCTTTTTGACCACCCTTCCAGGGCCAGAGGTAGCTTCCTTCCGTAAACCTGTTAAAGCGAATTAAATCTGTGCGACGGTGGCCTTCCCAGTATAATTCCCTTCCCCTTTCGGCAATCAGAAATTCTTCTGTAATGTCATCTTCCGTAATCTGCCCCTGGCTGACACCACCATAAGCCCGTTTTCTTAGCTCATTTATGTAATTTTTGGAAATCGATTTATTGGCACCACCGTTTCTCCAGTCGGCCTCAGCATAAATGAGGTACATTTCGCCAAGGCGGAAAAGTGGAATGTCAATGTCGCAAAACTCCTGAGTTCTATTCTTTCCATTTTCACCTCTAGTGGTTGTATTCCGGTATTTCGCGACAAGCCAGCCTTCTGAATAGGTACCAACCGAATTAATGTCAATATCCCGGTCGGTAGTATAAAATTGTGCCCGTTTATCCGGACATTCAGCTTTGCCCGTATCCGGAAAAAGTAAAGGAAGATTCCGTGTAGTGCGCATTCCTGACCAACCTGCATTGTTGCCCGAAATTCCGAAAAAATCGCGGGTTTCATTGGAAGCAGAAGCATTCACGATGAATGTGCCTCCGCCGTAAGTTTGAGTATTGATTCCATCGTATCGGATGGTGAAAATAAATTCCTTTCGGATGCCGGCACTGTCGTTGTTGGAGCGGAAAAGGAATTGGTAATTATCCGTAAGGGCAGAACCGGCATCAATAACTTTTTGTGCATATTCCATTGCCTGAATGTGACGTTTTTCTCCGATATATACTTCAGCATTCAGGCTCAATCTGGCCAGCAGTGCCCAGGCTGCTCCACGATCTGCATGACCATATTCAAGACTCATAGGCGGCTCCATCCCGTTGCTCAGATCGAGAAGCTCGCTTTCTATGTAGTTGTAAAGCTCCCGGGCATTGGTCTGTCGTGGGAGAATTTTTCCTACATCGTCCTTTTCTGTAACAAAGGGCGGATTCCGGAAAAGATCGAGCAAAACCCAGTACTGAAAAGCCCGGAGAAAACGGGCCTCCTGCTGGTATTGCTTAATTTTTGCGGCATCTGTGCCTGTTATTCCACGTCTTTCAAGGCGGTTATCCGCACATTCCCGGATGAATTCGTTGCAAAGCACAATCTGAAACATGGGACGGCTGAAAATCCGCTGGACAAATGGATTGTTCGGTGTATAAGACAAATTGTGAAAATCTGGTAGCCCCGGATCGTTCCAGGCGATGATGGCTTCATCTGTACTTAGTTCCTGAACTTTCCAGAAAGATCTGTAAAAATCTGACCAGCCGGGATCGCCGCCAAAGGGCAGGTCGGTTGATCCCGGTCCTCCGCTCCCAGTAGTGGCAAAAGATCCATAAATCTTGGCCAGGGCCTGAAGATAGCCTTCAGGTGTGGCATAAACCTTTTCAGAAGTCACATCATTTACAGGTTTGAGATCGAGCTGATCGTTGCAAGCCACCGCTACCAGAATGACCGATAGGTAAAACGCGATTTTTTGAAACAGTATTGATTTCATAATTTTAAATGGATTAGTATGTTAAAGTGAGACCAAGAACAAATACCCTCGGTCTGGGATAAATGTTGTTATCAATTCCATTGCCGATTTCAGGATCAATACCCGCGTATCGGGTTATAATGAGTGCATTCTGCACATTGAAATTGGCCGCAAGTCTGAGTTTCTTCCATACCTCACCAAAATTGTACGAAACATTTATATTATCAAGTTTTATGAAAGATGCATTGCGCAGGTAGTAATTTGAGTAGAAACGGTTGATGTTTTTTGCGCCTTGGTCAAGATTACCATCGAAATTGGTCTCACGGATATTTCCGGATGCATTTGTCAAGAAGGGATTTGAAGTGAGAACTGAAGAATAGGCACCCGAACCCGCCATCTGGTTGGCAAACACGTAATTCCCGTAGTTTCCACGCATAACGAAGCCAAAACTGAATTTCCGGTAATTGAGTGTAGAAGAAAGCCCGAAGAAAATTCTGGGAGTCGGTTGATGTTTTTTTACAAAATCCTTTTCAGTAATCCGCCCATCCCCGTTCTGGTCCACAAATTCACCTTCCACCGGTTTTCCGTTTTTGTCATAAACCTGCTCAAGGCAATAAAATCCGTTCAGGGGACTTCCAACCGACTGAAGCTGAATGGTTCTTCCTAAACCGATTCCGCCCGCAGGTACTCCAATGTAATTACTGTCTTCCAGTTCCACCAGTTTGGTCACCTTGTTTTCATTGTAGGTGACGTTAAAGCCAAGGTCCCAGATAAGGTTTTCTTTTTTTACAGGTGTAGTGTTAATCGAAAGTTCAACACCTCTGTTTTCAATACTTCCAACATTGGTGAGCACCTGATCACTGAAATTGGAACCAGATGGAACCGGGATGGTGTTCAGCAGGTCGCTGGTTTTCTTCAGATAAAAATCAACCGAACCCGTAATCCGCTCATCCAGAAATCCGAAGTCAATCGCTGCATTGTAACTGGCTGTCG
>CAMDMI010000286.1 GCA_945902135.1 Spirosoma fluviale | reverse complement strand
GCATTGCACATGAGGTGAATACGCCACTCGGTGCCATCAAGGCATCCAATGAAATCGTAAAAGAAACGCTTGTGCAGGATGTGCTTACTGCTTTGGTGCAAATGCGGCAGGATGATTTCAAATTGTCGCTGGATTTATTTCAGCATTATAAAACCAGGCCCACTCAGCTCAGCACAAGAGAAGAACGCCAGCAAACCAAGCAAATCGAAGAGGAGCTTGGTAAAAGATACCCCGATTTGCCGCAGGCAGGAAGACTGGCGAGAATTATTTTAGAATTGGGTTACGACAAGATTGAAGACATATTAATTCCGTTTCTTTCACACAGCGAGCGCAAGGATGTTTTCAATTTTGCTGTTAGCCTTGTAAGGATGAAAAAATCGGTTGGCACCATTGCCATTGCAGTCGATAAAGCAGCCCGGGTGGTGAAAGCCCTAAACAATTTTTCTCATGGTAACCTCGAGAAAGTTTCAAGTGATTTCAGTTTACATGAGAGTGTTGAGTCGGTTATCACAATCCTCTGGAATAAAATCAAGTTGGGCGCCAGGGTAAATCTGGAAATCGATCCATCAGTGGTTTTACATGGAAACCAGGAAGAACTTTCTCAGGTTTGGACCAACCTGATCAACAATGCCCTTCAGGCAAGCAACAACAAGTGTACCATCAACATTACAGAACAGAAAACAGGAAACTGGCACCGGATCTGTTTTTCCAATGATGGTCCGCCAATTCCGAAGGAAGCATTGCCAAAAATCTTTGATGCCTTTTTTACCACAAAAAAACAAGGTGAAGGCACTGGACTGGGTCTTAATATTTCAAAGCAAATAATTGAAAAACGTGGAGGAAAAATCAGAGTGGATTCCCGTTCTGGGGAAACCGTTTTCGAAATTTTACTTCCGGCAAAAGGATAATAAAATGGTACAAGAACCAACAATAAAAGCAAAATTGGCCATCCTAACAGTGGATGATGAGAAGATAATCCTGGATTCTGTCAGGTCGCAACTGGAGCGAAATTTTCAGAATAAATATTTACTGGAATTCGCCGAAAGTGCAGAAGAAGCAATAGAAGTGACCAGCTCTTTAATTGCAGAGGGCATTACCATGCTGCTTGTAATTTCAGATTACCAGATGGATGGAATGAAAGGTGATGAATTTGCTGTCTGGATAAAGGGTAAATTTCCCAATATTCAAGTTGTAATCATTACTGGCCATATGAGTCATGATTTATCAAGGAAACTTCTCGACGCTGATATTGTAATGAAGGTAATTCAAAAACCTTGGAGCGAAGATGAGCTCATCAGTCTTATTAATTCTTTAGGTTCTGAGTTTAATGCGTAAAGTGGTGTTAATTGTGGATGATGAATTCATCATCCTGGAATCTCTTAGGATTCAATTGGAGCGTTTTCTTCCTGAAGAAGTATCTGTTGAATCGGCCCATTCTGGTGAAGAGGCCATCGATCTTTTGAAAGAATTTCAGGAAGATGATTCGGAACCCTTGGTTGTTATTTCCGATTTTAATTTGGGCGATTCAAAAGGAACCGATATTCTCAAGGAAGTAAAACAATTGTTTCCTTCTGCAAAGCGCATTTTGCTTAGCGGGCAGGCAGGCAGCGATGCCGAAATTGAAGATTTTATCAAAGAATTTGGCTTGGATCTTTTTCTTTCAAAGCCATGGGATTTATCGGAACTGAGACAGAATACAGAGGCATTTATTTCCGGCAAATATTAATAAATGGCAAATGCAGGAACAGTCTCTGAAATTCGAAAGGAACTAGCCGCATTAATTCCTCCGGGAGAAAATGCAGCATGGGTAAATTCCTTTTTGGAAAAGGCTGTCTCATTTTTCGGTCTTCAGGCAAGTTTTTCGGAAGAAAAAATGCTTCTCCTGCTCGAAGAAGAGCGACAAGTTGCAGCCGAAAAAGATGCAGTACTTCGTCGGGTTACTGCCAACCTGAATAATTCCGAGAAAATTGCTGGAATTGGTAATTTTTACTGGAAACTGGGAAGTTCGGAAATTGATTTTTCGAAAAATCTGAAATTGCTTTTTGGCTTATCAGACAATGAAAGCAGTCCAAATCCATTAATTGAAAAGTTTGAAAAGTCTGCCACAATTCTGAATTTGATTCAGAATGCCATTCACAGGAAGGAAAACTTCCGGATCGACAACCTTAAACTTTTAGATGATGAGCGATATTTCCTAATGGAGGGAATTGTAAGCGTTGATTTAAAAGGCAATCCAGATTCTGTTTCAGGAATTTTTCAGGATGTTTCCCGAGAGTATCTTGCATCAAAACTGGTAGAAGAACAGAAGAAATTTTATGAATCGATTCTGGATAACATCCCTGTTGACATTGCCATTTTTGATGAAAATCATAAGTACTTATTTATTAATCCTATTGCGGTAAGAAATCCAGAGATTCGAAATTTCCTGATTGGAAAGGATGATTTTGAATACTGCGCATTCCGCAACATCAGTACAGAAAGTGCGGAAAAAAGGCGGGAACTATTTCTAAAAGCCAAAGCCTCTGGGCAGAGCATGGATTTTGAGGACAAGGTGATGAGTGCTGTTGGCAAGGATATACATGTTTTAAGGCGATTTTATCCGGTATATAACGACAAGGGGAAATTCCGCTTCATGATTGGCTATGGAGTGGATATAACTTTCAAAAAGGTACAGGAAATTGAACTTGCCAATTCTTTGGAAGAAAAAGAAGCCTTGCTCGGTGAGGTTCACCACAGGGTAAAAAACAATCTCTCGCTCATCCTTGGACTGATTGAAATGCAAGCGGCCTATTCTGAAGATGGCTATTTCAAGAAGCAACTTTCAGAAATCAGGAGCCGGATTCTTGCCATGGCGCTCATCCACGATAAACTGTACAAATCCACAACCTTTGCCAAAATCGACTTAAAAGACTACCTCACCGATCTGATTTCCTCGATTTCTAAGTTTTTTTCCAGAGAGAAAATTATCAAAATCAGTTTCGATATGGAATCGGTTCAAATTTCCAGTAAGACTGCAGTGCCTCTTGCCTTGCTGGT
>CAMDMI010000285.1 GCA_945902135.1 Spirosoma fluviale | reverse complement strand
TGAGGGGTTTTGGAGTCCAATGGATACCTTAAAAGACAAGCAAGACCTCAATGATCTGTGGAATTCTAACAAAGCCTTGTGGAAAATCTGGGACTAGGAATGGATCTTTTTGGAGGAATTTTTAAAGGCAAAAAAGTTCTTGTCACCGGAGATAGTGGCTTTAAAGGTTCATGGATGTGCATGTGGCTTAAGGCATTAGGAGCAGATGTATATGGATATTCATTGCCAGCCAAATCACCTCTCGATAATTTTGTTACTGCAGGTCTTTCCAGTAAAATTCATCATCAGGACGGAGACATCCGTGACCTGGAATCGATGAAAGCTTTTTTTCATAAAATTCAGCCGGACATTGCATTTCACCTTGCTGCACAAGCTTTAGTTATTCAATCTTATGTGGACCCGGTTGATACGTTTTCGTCGAATCTGATGGGGACCGTTCATTTTTTCGAATGTGTAAAATCAACCCCATCCATCAGAGCTGCTGTCAATGTTAGCAGCGATAAATGCTACGATAACAAGGAATGGGTTTGGGGCTATCGGGAAAATGATCCTATGGGAGGTAAAGATCCCTATTCTGCATCGAAAGGATGTGCTGAACTTATTTTCAATTCGTATCTGGATTCTTTCTTTTATACTCCGGGTTCCTGTGCCGTTGCATCTGGAAGAGCTGGAAATGTAATCGGAGGAGGTGACTGGGCTGAAAACCGGATTATTCCGGATGTATTCAGAGCATATATGGCAGGAAAACCGGTTCAGGTACGAAACCCTTTTTCAACCAGACCCTGGCAATTTGTTCTGGAGCCGGTGTTTGGCTACATGAAACTGGCAGAAAAACTTTGGCTTTCCCCTACCGAATTCCAAGGAGGTTGGAATTTTGGCCCGCTGGACAACCACAATTATTCAGTCGGACAGCTGCTCGAAAAAGTGCAGCAGAGAATTCCGGAGCTTCAGGTGGAATCTCCTGAACTGAAAGTAAAACCTCACGAAGCACAGCTTTTGAAACTCGATATTTCAAAAGCTGTAAGTCTACTAAACTGGCGCCCTCTTTTAGGCTTTGATCAGACTGTACAATTCACGGTTCAGGGATATCTGGATGAAATCAATCCGGTTTCTGACCTATACGAAGCTCGTCTGAAACAGATCGAAACATATTCTCAAAACTTTTTAATTTCATCATCAAACAACACTCCGGCATGACGGATTCTACAACTAAAGCTGAACAAATAAAATCAGAAATTCACCAACTAGTGAAGGAGTATTATGATCTGACACATGGTGCTAAAAAACATGTTTCTGGTCAAGATTTTATACCTGTAAGCGGTAAGGTTTTTGATCATACCGAAATGCAAAATATTGTTGACTCTGCACTCGATGCATGGTTTACAACAGGACGTTTCAATTCTAAATTTGAAAGAGAACTCTCCAAATTTATAGGCGTAAAGTTTGCGCTAACCGTAAATTCCGGCTCATCAGCAAATCTGGTTGCAATTTCCGGACTTTGTGCCCCGGAATGGGGAGACCGGGCCATAAAACCTGGAGATGAAGTTATTACAGTAGCAGCATCGTTTCCAACAACCATCAATCCACTGCTAAGTTATGGTGCTGTTCCCGTTTTTGTAGATGTTGATGCTGAAACACATAATATTGATGTTCAATATCTTGAACAAGCTAGAAGCGAAAAAACCAAAGCAGTGGTTATTGCCCACTCTTTAGGAAATCCATTTGACCTTCGAACAGTCAAGGACTTCTGTGATAAATATGGCTATTGGCTCATGGAAGATTGTTGTGATGCCTTAGGTGCAACTTATGAAGGAAAGCATGTAGGAACTTTTGGTCACGTGGCTACTTTAAGTTTCTATCCTGCCCATCATATTACTATGGGTGAAGGTGGAGCCGTTTATACAAATGATGTAAAGCTAAAAACCATCATGGAAAGCTACCGTGATTGGGGTCGGGATTGCTATTGTGAACCTGGAAAAGACAATACCTGCAAGAAAAGATTTGAATGGCAACTTGGTGATTTACCTTACGGTTATGACCATAAGTACATTTATTCAAGATTGGGTTTCAATCTGAAAATCACTGATATGCAGGCCGCTTTGGGTTTGGCACAGCTGGCCAAACTGAAAGGTTTTATTGAGCATAGAAGACACAATTACAGAAAGTTAACTGAAGGCTTAAAAGATTTAAGTCACAAAATTCACCTTCCTGTACCTACCCCAAATTCCGAGCCTTCATGGTTTGGATATTTGATTACTTTAAAACCAGAAGCAGGAATATCAAGAAAAGATTTCCTTGATAAACTTCAGGAAAACAAAATTGCCACCCGATTGCTATTTGCTGGAGACCTTAGAAAACAGCCTTATTTTCAGGATGTTCCATATAGAACCATTGGAGACCTTCCCAATACAGCAATTGTTTTAAATGATAGTTTCTGGATAGGCGTTACACCGATGATAGATGATGCCATGATTGATTACATGGTTGATGTTTTTCATAAAATTTTAAATTAGGTAATGGAAGTAGGATATCATTCTAACCAGGTCATTTCAGAAGATATCGCTGACATTATAGATTCAGATTTGAATTGGGAAAGTTTTAGGGACAAAACCGTTTTAGTTTCTGGTGCCAATGGTTTTTTGCCAGCCTATATGGTTTATTCCATTTTATCGGCCTCAAGATTTAAAAATTTAAATATCAGTGTAATAGCTCTTGTAAGAAGTAAAGAGAAGGGAGAAAATCGATTTCTTGATTTTTTGTCGAATCCTAATTTTAATATTATGGTTCAGGATGTCTGTGATCCCATATCAGTTTCTGGACCAGTTCATTACATTATTCATGCTGCGAGCCAAGCCAGCCCAAAATTTTATGGGATTGACCCAGTTGGTACATTAAAGGCAAATGTGACAGGAACATTAAATTTACTCCAATTAGCTTCTGAAAAAAAAGTGGAGCGATTTTTATATTTCAGCTCAAGTGAAGTTTATGGGTCCTTACCTCCAGATAAAATACCTACCAAAGAATCGGATTTCGGAT
>CAMDMI010000284.1 GCA_945902135.1 Spirosoma fluviale | reverse complement strand
GGCGATTACCAAATTGAAGTACAGGCCCGATCGCCCAATTCGCCCTGGAGTGCCTCGCTTTTTTATCCTTCTTTTACTGTTTTGCCGCCTTTCTGGGAAAGAACCTGGGTGATTTTGCTGACATCGGGTATTTTCTTTTCCATGCTTTTTGCCCTAGTGTATAATTTTCAAAGGGTACGAATTGCCCAGCTGCGTCTCCAATCTGAAATGACGGATTCCAATTTAAAGGCACTTCGCAGCCAAATGAAGCCCCACTTTTTAAGCAACATCCTCAATTCTATGTATTATTTCATTCTCAATGAGAAGGATGAAGAGGCAGGTACCTTTATCAGTAGTTTTAGTCGTCTCGTCCGGAATATTTTAGATTCGTCGGATACCAATTACCTGCGAGTAAACCTTGAAATGAGTCAGTTGACAGATTATGTTTCATTTGAATGTAAACGAGCGGGTAGGGATGTTGCTTTTCAAATTGACCTTCAGAATGATGCGGATTTTTCAAATGTCCTTTTGCCGACAATGCTTATTCAGCCTTTGCTTGAAAATAGTTTGGTTCATGGCCTTTTTGCCAAGGCCGCTTCCGGTGATGATAAAATTGTACTAAGCATCCATAAAGTTGAATCCGTTCGGTTTCGGTCTTTTCCAAAAGACAATATTAAGATTTCGAACGGCGGTCGTTTAATCGTTTTGGTTTCAGACAACGGACAAGGAAGAATTGCGAGTAAGAAGCGCAGGTTGCATCGCCATTCCCAGTCCTATGGCATGAAAACCATCCAGGAGCGCCTGGTCTGGATTCAAAAGAAATTCCGGGTCAGAGCTTTTATGGAAATCAATGACCTTTATGATTTGGACGGAAATCCATGCGGAACTTCTGTTCTCCTGAATCTTCCGCTTATCATTTCCATTTCAGGTCATCCTGATACTTCGGACCTTTACTCAGCCTGATTGAGCAGGCTTTTGTCGGGTCCAATGATGAATAACTCTTTCTTGGCTCTGGTGAATGCGGTATAGAGCCATCTGTAAAATTCTCGGTCCGGTTCTGTTTCCCTGAGAAAACCATGGTCCACAAATACGGCGTCCCACTGTCCGCCTTGTGCCTTGTGACAAGTTAAGGCATAACCGAATTTTATCTGCAAGGCATTTGCCATTGGGTCGGCCCTCAATCTTTTCCAACGCTTGCGCATGTCTTTTTCTTCCTCGCCCCATTCAGAAAGAAGTACATCCTGGTACTCCTTTATTTGTTTTTCTTCCAGTTGTGGTAGATCAGAATACAGTAAATCCAGGAAAGCGAGGTACTCTGAAGAATTTTCCTCTCCACTTTCTGGAAATCCAATTTCAAGTCTGGACACCCGTAATGGATAGTCCTCCGAACTTCTTCCTACGCGGCCAACCATGCCCAATTCGCCATTGGCAATAAAAGAATTACTGCCTTCGCCCTGGGCATAATTGTTTTTTACCACGATGATCCAATCCCCGGATTCAATTTCTTCTTCCCTGAAAAGGACTTGCCCCCGGATTGCCTTGTTGTAGCGGTTTGCCTGCTTGTTGCTTCTGGTAATGACAAGGGTCCGTTCGATTCCATACTTTTCGTAGGCATAGGAAATTCCCTCCAGAATTCGGGCAGGCGCCATTGTGTAGATGTCCGGATTTCCTGCTGTGGCCAGTTTGAAAGTGCCTTCGCCTTGACGAATAATTTCCCGGAGTCGTGTGGCATTTTCAAGTATTCCGGAATCGGCTTCCTGTCTCACAACTTCGGTGAGTTCATATCCTAAAACATCCAAACCAAATGTGGATGTCATATATTCTGGTTTAAGCGCAGGACTCAAGTCGGTGCCAACCGGCGGAAGCTGGGCGGCATCTCCAATAATGAGCAGACGGTTGCTTTCATCTTCAAAAACAAAGCGGATCAGTTCTTCAAGTATGCCTTTTGTGCCATATTCTGATTGGTTTCCCAGCATAGATGCCTCATCCACCACGAACATTGTACCTGAAGCGCTGTTTTTTTGCCGGACCAATTTTGCCAGTCCGTTTTGATCGGGTTCGAAGCGAAAAATCCTTTTGTGAAGGGTTAATGCCATTTTTCCGGTATGGCTGCTTATTACTTTCGAAGCCCTTCCAGTTGGTGCCATCAGCTGCACCTTCATTGGAATTAATGGCAGAACTTTGACTAGTGCACCGAGGAAAGCCGTTTTGCCTGTACCGGCATAGCCCCTCAATATAAATGTATGCCGGCCTTTCTCTTTTCGGGAAAGCCATTCTTCCATTGCCTGAAAAAGTGCCGTCTGACCGGAAGTGGGTTCGTAAGGAAATTTTCTCGCAAGGCTTTCTGAAATTCGGGTACCAGAATGTAGTGAAGCTCCTGCTTTTTTGGCAAGTTTGGGTTTCAGTTCACCGCCTTCGGTATTTCCCATGGTTGATTTGCATCAGAGTATTGTTGGGCAAGGTACAAAGCCGCGTCCATTTTTAAGGATTCTTGCGTCTGAATTACTTTCCAGGTATGGAAATGATATGCTGGGGCTTCAGGTAATAATGCCCGGATCGGGTGCCGCATCCGCGCTTCGGGACGCCCTTCGGGAGGAAGCAAATGGGGCGGCTTTAATTATGCCTTCTATGGTTGGCATGGATGCATTTGTTGCTGGTCTTTCCGGTTTGCAAGCTCCTGGATTGGACCGGGCTGCCATTGCGCTTTTTCATGGCTTTCGAAAATTTCACAATCCCAATGAAAACCTATCCAACTTTTTGCCATTGGCTCAGGTGCTTCTGGCTGATTTTGATGAAATTGTTCGCGCCGGTCGCCAGCCAGCGGATGTATTCGCGAGTTTAAAACAATGGGAAGATACGGGTTCTTCTTTTGCCGATTTTATGGATGAGGAGCAGAAGGAACTTATGAAGCGGTTTTCCCTGCTCTTTACAGGAAAAGTTTCCGAGACAAAAGCGCGCTTTTCGCGTCTATGGGAAAATCTCCCTGCTGTTTTCTCCTACATGGAGGAAGTGCTGTTGAAAGAAAACCTTGGCACTTCGGGTATGGCCTACAGGCTGGCTGAAAAAAA
>CAMDMI010000283.1 GCA_945902135.1 Spirosoma fluviale | reverse complement strand
CCACCTTTTGAGGTGGTAATTACTTCGGCGCATTCAAATCAAGCATTGGAAGCTTTTCGGTTTGGGATTGCAGATTACCTTGTAAAGCCCCTAACTACTCCATTATTGATTCGGGCAATCATGAGGGTGAGGAAAATTCTAGCACCCTTGGAGAATTCCAAAGTGGTCACTTTTCATACCCAGGAAGGGATGCTGGCAATTCCATCCTCTAAAATTGTCAGATTTGAGGCCGATCGCAATTATAGCTGGGTTCACGGTACATTTGGGAAGTCAATTTGCATCAGCAAAAACTTGGGGCTTTATGAACCGCAACTTGAGAATTACGGGTTCTTTCGGGTGCATCATTCCCATTTGATTTCCATTTTTCAGATTCAAAAAATAAACAGAAGTGAGGGCACTGTTTTGATGACAGATGGCCATTTGGTTCCTATTTCCAGGGAAAAGAAAAAGCGCTTATTAGAGCTGGTAGAACAGAAGAAATCAGAATAGACTAGGCCACGCTGCTGCCTGGCGCCACCCAATTGGCAGGGCTGGCAAACGCGAGTTCGCCTGCAGGATTTTTCGCCATCAGAATCATTCCCTGAGACATAATTCCTTTTATTTCCCTTGGCGCAAGGTTGGCCAGAAGCAAAACCTGCTGCCCAACAATGTTTTCAGGTGAATGAAACTCCGCAATGCCACTAACAACGGTTCTCCGATCTACGCCAGTATCCAAAAGCAGTTTGAGGAGCTTTTTTGTTTTGGGCACTGATTCGGCCTCTAAAATGGTGGCCACGCGAATGTCCATTTTCTCGAAATCAGGGAATGCCACATCTGCTTTTATGGCTGGAATCGCAGGAGGAGTTTCTATTACATTTTGACTTTTGGTTTGCTCCAGTCTGTCCATCTGGACTTGAATCTCCTCATCGCTGATTTTAGCAAATAGAATTTCCGGGGTTCCGATTTTTGATTCTGCTTCCAGGAATTCAAATTTGTTCTGCGGCCATTGTGTGTGAAATGGCGGAAGCATCTGCCTGAGTTTTTCAGCAGAGAATGGAAGAAATGGTTCCATGAGCAGTGCAAGCAATGCGCTTGCCTGCAAACCAAGGTTGAGAATTGTTCCTACACGTTCTGGGTCGGTTTTGTAAAGTTTCCAGGGTTCGGTTTCCGCCAGATATTTATTGCCTGCCCGTGCCACCTGCATCATCTCCGCCAGGGCCTGCCTGAGTCGGAAATTTTCGAGATTTTCAGAAACCAGTCCGGGTGCTGCTTCCAAAACCGCAATCAGTTCCTGATCGGTTTCGGTGAATGGACCTCTTGCCGGAACTTTGCCATCGAAATACTTTTGGGTAAGCACAAGGGCACGATTCACAAAATTACCGGCAATGTCGGCCAGCTCATTGTTGTATCGTGCCTGAAATTCTTTCCATGTGAAATCATTGTCCTTCGTTTCGGGCGCACTGGCAGCAAGCGCGTAACGCAGGGCATCCTGGCGCCCGGGCATGTCGTTTAAATATTCATGCAACCACACGGCCCAATTTCTTGAAGTCGAAATTTTCTGCCCTTCCAGGTTTAAAAATTCATTTGCTGGCACATTATCCGGAAGAATGAAATCTCCGTGTGCTTTCAGCATCACTGGAAAAATGATGCAGTGAAAAACGATGTTGTCTTTGCCAATAAAATGCAGAAGTCTGGTTTCTGGGTCCTTCCACCATTTTTCCCAGCCAGTTCCTTTGGTTTCTGCCCATTCACGGGTTGCGGATATGTAACCAATTGGCGCATCGAACCAAACATACAAGACTTTTCCTTCTGCATTTGCGCTAGGCACTGGCACACCCCAGTCGAGGTCGCGGGTAACGGCGCGTGGCTGCAAACCCTGTTCGATCCAGCTTTTGCACTGTCCATACACATTGGGTTTCCACTCTTTGTGGCCTTCCAGAATCCATTCTCTCAGCCATGCTTCGTAGCGGTCAAGTGGAAGGTACCAGTGTTTGGTTTCTTTCATCACCGGAGCCGAACCGCTGAGCATCGACCTTGGCATCAGCAATTCTGCCGGACTCAGCGTAGTGCCGCAACTTTCACACTGGTCGCCATAGGCATTTTCAAATCCGCATTTTGGGCAGGTACCTTGGATGTATCTGTCTGCAAGAAATTGACCAGCTTCAGGGTCGAAATACTGCTCTGAACTCTGGATAAGAAAATCACCTTTTTCATCCATTTTCTGAAAGAAATCAGAGGCGGTTTTGTGGTGAATTGGCGCCGAGGTGCGTGAGTAAACATCGAAACTGATGCCAAATCCTTCGAAGCTATCGCGGATTAGAGCGTGGTATTTATCCACAGCTTCCTGCACGGAAATGCCTTCTTTTTTTGCCCGGATTGTAACCGGTACACCATGCTCATCGGAGCCGCAGACAAAAAGAATTTCGTCCCCCTTTAACCTTTTATAACGGGCATAAATATCTGCGGGCAGATAAACGCCTGCTAAATGGCCGATGTGTACAGGTCCATTGGCATAAGGTAGTGCTGCAGTTATTAGGCTTCGCTTGAATTGAGACATAAGGCAATTTCTTGGGCCGCAAATTAGCGAATGATTTCCCGAATCGGGAGGAATTACCTCAGGCCGTTTTCTCTGATGTACACACTTTTTTCGCGGAAGCCATCCTTGCCCAGAAACTCCCGGAATTGTTTTTTCGACAGGTTGAATTTGCGTGGAAGCGTGGTATCGCCTTCGGTCTCCGTGATTGCCTGTAGATTGTCTATTTCCTCTTTTGTTCGAATGCTGCAGAGAACAAGTTTTCCGTTTTCCAGACTCAGTTGTTTTACATCCCAGTTTTCGCCTTCGAAGCGTGTACTTAGAAAATAATGGCCTTTAAATTTCCTCAGGACATTGTCGAAATTGATGCGGTACACAGTGTCTGAGTAGGAAAAATGCCGGACAAGGCTGTCTCCTTGAATCAGGACTTGTTCTTTTTTACCACTGTTTTTTTCTACCAGGGTATCACCGATTAGGACTGCGTTGCTGTCCAGGGATGCGATGCTCATTTTTTCATCAAACTCGCTGGTGCTGATGAT
>CAMDMI010000282.1 GCA_945902135.1 Spirosoma fluviale | reverse complement strand
TGGCATGTTCTCCGAATTGATTAAGGAAAACAACCTAATCCGCTCCAATGAATTTAATGTCATTTTGCGCCCACCAGCGGATCTGGAAGTCAGCAGCATTCTGATCAATCCAATTTCCACACAATCTGGAGACACCGTCCGCCTTAAGTACCAAATACGCAATGTCGGTTTGAATGCACCGCTTGCTTTCGAAAGGCCATGGACAGACAATGTCTACTTGAGCAAATCGCCGGTGTTTAATAAAAGCACTGCTATTTTATTGAAGAGTTCCAGTCCATTGGTTTCTAATTTTCTACCCAATGCCTCTTATTCGGATTCAGTCGATTTTGCGGTACCCTTCCTTGGAAAAACCCCATTGTTTTTGTTTGTAGAATCAGACGCTACCAACAAGGTTTTCGAGTATTCATTTGAAACCAACAACATCAACAATCCAGGCATTCAGCTGGATGTGGATACAAGCAAAAAACCAGATTATATCATACAGTCCCTAACCGGACCAGAAAATATTCAGGCGGGTACCAATCTGGATTTTTCGTTTCAAGTAAAAAATGTGGGCAATGCCAATGGACTGGGGTCTGTTCGGCTCAATTACTTCCTCAGTTCAGTCGAAAACAATCAATTGTTTTTTCTTCAATATGAGGAAATATCGCCAATCAAGCGAGGCCAATCGCTTTCTGTAAATGCCAGCCAGCCGGTTCCTTTTTTCATCCCAGGAGGAAACTACAATCTGCTTGTGAAGGTTGACGAATTGGCAAGTCAGGTTGAATTGAATGAAAACAACAACTCTGCACAAATTCCATTACAAGTAGCCAGCGGCACCTCTTTTGACATCGGAATCAGTTCCGTAACGGCGCCCGATACCATTGATATTTTCCAGAATCAGCCAAGCTTTCAAGTGAGCGCACAAGGATTTTTCAATACGATTCAGCCGGGACCCGGCATGCCAAAATCCTGCAATGTGTCCATTGAAATCTGGGATAAAACAAACCCCAACATTCGATATCTGACCCGTACAGATCTGCTTTCATTCAGCGATTCATTTCCGTCAAGCTTTACAATTCCGGCCCGAACCATCACGCGAAATACAGCGCTGATTGGCCAATACAAATTGCGGGTTCGCGTAGCTGAAAATTTTGCTCAGGATGCAGACCGCACAAACCAAACATTTGAACGGGATATCTTTTTCAGAACATCGCCTGTTCCGGATATGGTTTTTGCACAAACACCATCCGCTATTTCACTTACGGCAGGCGCTGCTTTTCGCATTCCAATTGTCATAAAAAATACAGGAGTGAATGAGTTGCAGGGTGTGTGCGTATCCAGAGCTGCTTTGTCCAATTCGCCAACCGGAACCGAAATTATCTCGGGTGGCATTATTGGATCTTCCCAGCAAGCTGCTGGCATTTCGAATATGCCAAGCAATGTTCCAGTAAAAGACACCATTCGCGGTTTCGTTCCCCTCAATTTTGCAGGCAATTATTTTCTAGTTCTGGAAGTAGATGCCGATGAAAAAACCTTTGAAGGAACTTCAGGCGAGTCGAATAATCTATTGGTGCTACCGGTAACCATTTCTTCACCGGTTTATCCCGATCTGGTGGCCGATCCGCTGGTACTTCCTGCCAATGTAGAAGCTGGTCGTAGATTGGACATCAGCTATGTGCTTCGAAACCAAGGTTCTGGCGCTTTTTCAGGCCTGTCCAAAAACACATTCCGACTTTCAAAAACAGGGATTTTTAATCCATTTTCTGACGGAGAAATTGGATCGGTCAATCAACAATTGTCTTTGAATGCTGGTGCAAATCAGACCTTTAATGCTTCGGTTGTTGCATCTGGAATTTTACCGGGCAATTATAAGCCAGGCACATTTGTCAACAGTAATTTCCTGAATTCAGAATCCAATTTTGCCAACAATGAATCGTATGCTGCAGGTTTTAGAAACTTGTTTATCAATCCATTGGCACTGGATATTCAGGCATCTGAGTCAAACTTCCAAGGCGACTATTTCTACCGCTCGGTAGCCATTGGTCAAGGCCTGGATATCCTGGCTGAATTTCAAGGCGCTTCTGGATATGCTTCAAAGGAAAAAGTTCCTATAGCCAGTACCGCGGAATTCTCCTCTCCGGAAGACGGAAGCCCCGAACTTATTATCCCCAACTCCGAATCCGGAACTTATTATTTTGGGATTCGTCCTTCAGGTTCTGGTCCTGTTGGGTTGAAAGTCAGGGCTTTACCTTTCAGTATTTTATCGATTTCACCAAACAAAGTCGGACAAGGAAATGCCACCTGCGAAGTAAAAGGCGCGGCTTACAACACCCAGACCTTATTCCTTTTACTGAATGGTTCAGGTCAAGTTGTAGATACCGCTCAAATCAGGATTTTACGCAACAGCATGCAGGCCCGTGTTACATTTCATTGCAAAAATTTAGCACTGGGTTTTTACACTGTCAGGGCAATAAAGGCCGGGCTCGATACTTTCGATTTGGCCAATGGCCTTCAGGTTTTACCGAAATCTCCAACTGGAATTATTATCCAGGATGATGTGCCATCTGTTGTAACAGCCGGAAGCACATTGCCAATAACCTACCGATTTCTGAATGCAGGAAACACGGATATTGAAAATGGATTCGGTCAAATTATTGTCGCTGGTTTTACCAATGTAAAAAATATTGTGGTCAGTTCGAATGCCGTAGGGCTCAATGGACTGATTGAGAAAACAGGCGTATTTACACTTGGTGGCAGTATTCATCAGGAAGAGATGGACATGTTTAACTTTATTCCTGCCTGGAAACGAAACATGGGACCGAATGAAGAATTCCAAATTTCTATGGAATTGGAGCGATTCCAATCCATCAATTCTTTGCCAATTTTCAGAACGGCGCAAGACATCCCAGATGCTAATTTCCATCAAATGATGGCCGAACAGGTAGAAAAACTGCGCTGGATTTCCATTCAAAAATTGGATAAAATCAGCAACCAGCAGATTCTGGATTCTCTCAGTGGTTACTGGAGTTTCCAGCGACTGGCCTACCAGAATTTACGCTCTTCGGGATTTTTTAGGCAATCTG
>CAMDMI010000281.1 GCA_945902135.1 Spirosoma fluviale | reverse complement strand
GGTAGGACTCAATCTCGCCAATGGCATCCAAAATATGCTGGAGTCTTATTGCATCCCCCAATTTACCGCGCATAAATCAGCTTTTTTTCGCGGTCGATGATGGGTTTCAAATGAACGGAAATGCCATTGGACGAAACGAGGTCCACCTTTGTCCGGAGCATTTTTTCCAGGTCAATTTGCATCTGAACAAATTTCAGCCCGATTCGCTGCGACTAATCAAGGTCAACAAGAATATCTACATCACTTTCCGCATCGGCAAGCCCTTTTGCAAATGAACCAAACAACCAGGCTTTCAGCACAGGTTTTGTGCCAAAGTATTGTCTTAGGTTTGCGATGGTAGCGACATCCAATTCCATAAAACAAAGGTAAAATTTTCGCAGATATTATCGAGTGGCAGATACAGGCACTTTTTTATCATTATGGAATACGCCGTTTCTCCGAACCATCTCCCTACTTTTCTCATTATCCGGGCCTTCTATTTGTTGTGGCCGCTGAAGAATTACGGTGAAAATGCCTGCCCTACTTTAGCAGTGGCCTTCTTTCTGGAATGTTCTAACCTTATTATTAGTCACTCCAAGTAATCATTCAATCCGCTGAATCATAGTCTAGACTCTGATTTTTATGATTCCTGTGATTGCCTTGATTTTTTTTGATTTTTCGTAAATCATTTAATCAGCTTAATCATAGTCCAGACATTGATTTATTTGATTTCAGGATTGCCCTGATTTTTTTGATTGAACTTACCATTGAGCAGTCTCTTAAACTCCAAACTCTTTGCGCCGAAATTGAGGAGCAAGCCAACTTCCAAATCGTATGCTTCCAGATAATTAATTGCCTGAGCAAAATGCGCATCTTCCAATTTAATGGTTGCTTTTAGTTCAACGGATATTAGGCCATCTACCAAAAAATCTACTCTCCGGGTGCCAATCTGCATTTGTTTGTAGTAAATGGGCATTTCGTGTTCTCTAGAGAAATTAATGCCATTGTCTGCCATTTCAATTTTCAACGCCCTTTGATAAATGACTTCCTGAAAACCATTGCCCAATGCTCGGTGTACCGTCATGGCACACCCAATGATTTTGGAAGTCAGTTCTGAATATTTGTATTGCTCGTTAATCATATCAATAGTCTAGTGTTTAAATGTATTGATTTCAAGATTACCCTAATTATCCAAAAATAATATTAATTAATTAATCAGCTTAATCATAGTCCAGACATTGGTTGATGTGATTGCCTTGATTCTATAAATATCCGAAAATCAAAATAATCATTTAATCAGTTTAATCATAGTCCAGACATCGTTGAAAGCGTCCCCAAAATTTGGGTGTAGTATTTCTCCGATTACACACTTTTCTGAACACGACCCATTCGACCTTATCTTTTTAAGAATGAATCTAAATAAACAGATTATTTCCCTGTTTTTGGGATTTTGAATTTGCAATCATTAGGTCCAGTGATTCTTTCAGCGTTTCAATCAGCCAGTCCCGCAATTCAGGAGGTTCAACCACCTCGATGTAAGGGAGAAACTCCAGAATCTTGGCTTGAAGTTCCCGGTTTGGCCACAAATACCATGAAAACAAGATGCTGGTTTCTTTATTTTCTATTACTTTCTGACTGTGGTGCCATTTTTTGGTTCGGACATAATCTGCTCTTGGCTTTGCAATCCGAATCACAATCAAGGTTGGCCTTTCACTCTCAATGCTTACACCAAGAACATCCCTATACAAGCGTGGAAGGTTCGGAATAAGTTTTTTGGGGAAATCTACATCAAATGCCGGGTCAACACTGATAACCCTGTCAAGGGCAAATATCTGTGGATTTTCACGCGTACTTGAGGTGCCGATCGCATACCAGCGGTGGTTGTATTCCCGCAGCAACTGTGGAACAAACAGATAATCTCGTTTTTCCATTCCAAACGGCTGGTACTTGACAAGAATGGGTTTGCCCTTTTTAATATACCTGTAAAAATCACCAATGAAGTGGTAGCCCTGGTACTCAACCTCATGAAATTGTACCGGCTTCAGTAGGTTTTTTTCCTTGGGTTTCAACTGACCCATCACAGCAAAGAAAACCTGTTCAATTCCAAGGGCTTCAAGACGAGGGAAGCGGCTGTGGATTTGCTCCAGATAAGAAAGAACATCATTTACATCGGTGAAATCTATGTCATCGGCAGCGGAAACAAACGAGAAGGGTTTTTGGTATTGGTAGCCCTTATGCTTACTTCCACGGGGAATTTTAGCACCCATGGATCGAAGAAATTCGATGTCCTCTTTGATGAGCCTCTCATTCGTGGCAGGCTCAAGTCCGTTGAGGGCTGCTGCCAATTCTGCGGCACTGTGCGGCTTCATGTCCCGCATAACCTTATGCAGGTTAAACACGCGGTGGATTCGGTTGTTGGTGAGGGATTTGGGCATAAAGTATTATTGATTATTTTTAGCGGGTTTTGGTGTTTGTTAAATTAAGAACCCTATCAGAAGACTTTCCAAATTTATGAAGATTATAATTGTTAGGACAACTGGCGTTGATGAAGTCCTCTTCAAAGAAACGATTGAATTTTTGAAGGGCTTCTCGGGGGTTAAGATTGATAGTCATACGCAAGCCATAACATTGAAGAAAAAAGAACCAGGTCTAATTTTTGAGGATTTTTTCAGTAAATGTGACGCCATCAGAGATTTATGCGAAAATCCTAAAATTGAGGAAAAAGACTTTGTGGTTTTGCTCACAGATGTGCCAAATGAGGGCCGATATTTCAGTTTTTTTCAAAAATCAGAATATAGGCGGAATGCATTTATCAACACGGAGGACTGGGAATATTTTACGGGTTCGCTTCAGGTTCACTATGCCCTGGCATACCAGATTGTTGAAAACTGCCTTCAGTCATTGATAAATCTGGATGAAGAGGAAGGGCATTTAATACCCAGAGGGTGTGTAAACGATTTTTGCTATCAAAAAGAGGAAGTTATCCTCAAAATGCAAACGGCAAATATCTGTCCTGACTGCAGAAAGAAGGTTAATGCCTATCCGGAGGCGCTGGCATTTCAGAAATATGCTTTGAGTGTGATGAATTCAGT
>CAMDMI010000280.1 GCA_945902135.1 Spirosoma fluviale | reverse complement strand
GCCTTATTTTCCAAGACTTCGACGAAATTCAGGATTTACGGAAATGTTGAAGGACAATAGGTTGCTTTCTTGATTTTCAATGACATTCTTTTGCAGAATGAAATTTATTGCAGCCGGGCTGCTTCTTTTTTTTACTCTGGCCTTCAAATTTTCACATCTGCAAGCCCAGGGTATTCCAATCATCGGCATTGTTAAAGACTCAGCTTCAGGCAGTCCTCTGGAATTTGCCACAAGCGGTTTGGTGTTGCCCTCTGGCAAAGTTGTGGCCATCGCATTTTGTGACAGCGCCGGTCATTTTGAGTTGAAGGCGCCTGGTCCGGGCAATTATTCCCTGCGACTTGGACTGGAAGGTTACAAAGAAATCCAAACGAACAATTTCTCAATTCTACCCGCACAAAGTCAATACGATGCCGGTAGATTTTTACTCCGCAACCAAAGCAAAACGCTGGGCGAAGTTTCCATCGAAGGGAAAAAATCCTTGCTGCGAATGGAAGCGGGTAAATTGATTTACAATGCGGAATCCAGTGCAGCCAATATGAGCGGGAATGTAGCTGACATCCTCGGACGAATTCCTGGTGTTGCTCTGGGAAATGGCGGCGAAATCATCGTGAAAGGAAAAAAAGGTGTCCGGATTTTGGTGGATGGCAGGGTGAATGCCTTTGCACAATCAGACCCCAAAGGCTTTTTGAACAGCTTATCCGCCTCGGAAATTGCCAGCATAGAGGTCATAACAAGTCCGGATGCCCGCTATGATGCGGCAGGTGCCGGGGCCATCATCAACATCATCCTTAAAAAGGGAACGAGAAGAGGAAACCAAGGTCAAATCATTGCCAACCTTGGTGGCCCGCAAGTGGATCCAATAGTGAATAAGTTTAATTTCAATGGATCGGGTTCCATCAATACTGAAAAATTATTCAGCTATTTTTCTGCATCCCTGCAACACACAAGTTTTGCTCCAAGTTGGCGTGAAAACAGACTTTTCAAGCCTTCAGACAGCATTATCAATATTAAAACAATCAACGAGGGTCTTGACAACGACAAAGTTGCAAATCTTCGAAGCGGCGCTGAATACCAAGTAAACAAACAACATACCTTCGGCGCTTTTGCAGGTTTTATCAATAAACAAAGTGGTGGTCCCTGGGTTCCGAGTGTGGAATTTCTTCGCAATGGAATACCAGACGGACGAAGCGCGCTGGGTGAAAACCAATATTCAACCCACACCCAAACGACCAGCGCAGCCTTTTACCACAAGTTTGAAAGTGATTCAGGAAAATTCAAGCTGAATACTGATGTTTTATGGACCGGCATCCGCACAAAAACCAATGACAAAATCCTGAGCAGGACTTCCGAAAATCCCCAGACTGCACCGATTACTTCGCTGGATGTCCTGCTAAAACCCGAGAATGCCCTTGACAATCTCGTGATCATGGTCAACGCCAGCCAAAAAGGAAAATCGAGACTGGTCTTAGATTGGGGAATTAAAAACGAAAGCAATTTCAACCGGAACCTGTTCCGACTGCTTCAAAACTCTGCCAAGGGTTATATCGAAGACAGTACCACCAAAAACCAGTTTGAATACCGAGAAAACATCCTTGCGGCCTACATCAGCAATGAGTTTTCAATGAATAAAATCGTGCTGAAATCCGGACTTCGGGCCGAGCACACTTTGGTTGGCTCGAACCAGACTTGGGTAAAACAAAACTATGTGAGCTTATTCCCCAATGCCGGCATCACTTTTAATCCATCAGAAGAAACCTCGCTTTCTTTCCTGTATTCCCGAAGAATTGAAAGACCCGGTTTTGGCCAGCTAAACAACGCAGCAACTTTCTACGATCAATACACCGTCAACCGTGGCAATCCCAATTTGCGGCCTCAATTTGTGGACAACCTCTCACTTGAGTACTTCGGTAAAATTGCAGATCAGGATGTTTTTGCATCCTTGAGCGCAACGCGAAACCACAATGCCAAGGAAGAAGTTTCATTTGTGGCAGACGGAAAAGTACAGCTTCAACCTGCAAACTGGGGAAGCAGCGATGTGCTTGGCCTTGACCTTGGCGGGAATTTCCAGCTCGCAGAAGGTTTGAAAATCAGCATTTCCGGCGGCGTGTATTACAACCGGTTTCGGGTTACTTATCCTGGCATAATGTCAAGAAATCCCGGCTTTGTTTTTTCTGGCGGGCTTAACCTGGATTATGATTTTGGCCGGAATTATTCGTTTCAGATTTTAAACAACTACAACTCCGGCTGGAACTTTTTCAATGGAAGTTCCCTTTACAGCGGAAATACAAACCTCACGCTCAAAAAATCGATACTCGACAACAAGTTGATGTTTTTTGTAAACGCAAACGACATTTTCAACACCAACCGCTGGGCTGGAAACTGGAAAGCCCTGGGCATCGAAAGCAGTGGAACCTGGAAACCCGAAACCCGAATTTTCTATGTGGGAATTAACTGGAAATTTGGCTCAGGCAAACAAGGCAAGCAACCCAAACTTCCAGAGAAAAATCAAAGACTTGATACGGGAGGCGGAAGGCAATAATGCCTTATTCCGTAATCAGTAAAGGCATATTTCTAAAATTCGAACCCTGCCTGACCCGTACATTGTAGTATCCGGCGTAAAGGGTCTGAAGATCCAGTAAGCAGAAAGTACTGCCTTGCGGAATCTGATGCGTTTG
This sequence comes from Spirosoma fluviale, assembly GCA_945902135.1. GTDB lineage: Bacteria > Bacteroidota > Bacteroidia > Cytophagales > Flexibacteraceae > CAMDMI01. The sequence continues at coordinate 402 of CAMDMI010000280.1, read as the reverse complement.
CACCAATTTGCCACTCAGGTCCAGCAACTCAACTTGAATTTCTTCCCGATTCAGGCCATGCGCTTGTACAACTGCAAAATCCTTGGCCGGATTTGGAAACACCACCAAAGATGATTTGTCAAGAATACTTCCTGATGTTTCGCTAACCACAGGCGTATATGTCGTCACGGATTCAGTGATGCTGGTAACCTTCCGGTTGGTATAAGTTCCATAATAGGTTGGACCCACCACATACGGATAAGATGAATTCCAGGATGCATCCACGGTGCAGTAATAGGCATAAGTTCCATCCGGATATTCGGGCGTTACGGCATACCGACCATTGTGCACATCCAAAACATCAGGCGTTGTTCCAGCGATGAATTCATAATCTTCTCTGAAATAGCCTACATAATAAGTTGA
>CAMDMI010000279.1 GCA_945902135.1 Spirosoma fluviale | reverse complement strand
TTTGACAAGCTTCGTTTTTTCGAATCCGCTGTATTCAATTACATCATTGGGAATAATGATATGCACCTGAAAAACTATTCGATGTTCTTGTCAAATATGGGTTGGGTGCTTTCACCTTTTTACGACTTATTAAATGTAAAAATGATATTACCCAAGGATAAGGAAGATTTGGCCTTGCTGCTGGGAGGTAAAAAAGAAAATTTCAACAAAGGGTATTTCGACCGTTTTGGTGCTTCATTAAAACTCAATGAAAAACAAGTCAATGGTGTGTATAAAAGATTACAAAAATGGTTGCCGGAAGCCAATCAATTGATCGAGCGCTCTTTTCTTGATTCAGCCAGGCAAAAAGCTTATAAAGAGCTAATTGATAAGCGGGTAAAACTTTTTATCGTATAACCGAATTGCAACTCAAAAATTCCTTTTGTAGGCCCCACAAAAAATAGTGTCGTTCTAAAACGACCCAAAAGCCACGAAAATCAGGAAGGACCAAAAGAACAGAATTCAATGAAGGTCCAGTTCTTGGTATTGTAATTTAATAAGGAAAGCTAAAAGCCAGAAACAAAACAATTCTGAGAATCACTGGATTTAAGCGATGAAATTTTATTTGATTTTATTGAACTTTTAGGGGATTTACAGGGAATTTATTTTACCAGTTCAAGAAAGAGAACTGGAAGAACCAAGAATGGGTCTGGGACAATTTATCTAAGATTACAATAGGAAAATAAAGCCAAGTAACGTTTTGCTTGTGATAGAAGATAAGATAACTAGACAAACTACGGCTAACCGCACTTAAAACCTATGCGGGTAGCATCAAAGTATTTGCATACAAGCTCGCTTCGAGAAAGACATTTATTTTGCATTGCAAATGCTAGAAAGATTTTTATTTTTGATTGAATGTTTTCAAAAAAAAGTGTTCCAAAAATGAATAAAACTAGAGAGCTATATAATAATCAAGCTCAACAATGGGTCAGGAAGGAGCCGATTCTGCTTTCAGACTATTCAGCAAGGCCATTTGTAATCAATCTTTGCGAGCCCATTCAAGGATTAAAAATTCTGGATGCAGGATGCGGAGAAGGCTATGTAGGCAGACAGCTACTGCAGAGAGGTGCATCAGCTGTTCACGGTATTGACATTTCAGAAAAAATGATTGAGCAAGCCAATTTCATTTGCAAGGAAGAGCAATTGCAAGGCCTCAGCTATGAAACAGCCGATATCAGAACATCTGAGTTTTCAGAGGGAGATTGCTACGACCTTGTTCTTTGCATGTTTCTTTTCAATTATTTATCGGTAAATGAGACGCATGCCGTTATAAAAAAGATTTACAGCCTTCTCAAGCCAGGGGGCCACTTTATTTTCTCTGTGCCTCATCCTCTGCTTGCCTTTCTTAAAAAGGACAAGTATCCTTTTTATTTTCAACCCTCAGGTGGCTATTTCAGTGGTAGAGATACGCTTTTCCCAGGGGAAATCTGGAGGCGTGACGGAATTCCGGTAGATGTCCAGTGCGTGCATAAAACCATTGAGGATTATTTTAATGGTCTACACTTGGCCGGATTCAGCGAATTTCCTGCGTTTCATGAACTTCATATTACAGAAGAACATGTAAAACTCGACCCCAAGTTCTTCACTCCATTGATTGATCTTCCACTGCATCTGGCCTTCAAGGTCAGGAAAAATAACTGACATGGTCCACCTCGATTATTGCTGGAAATCGCTCCCAAATCTTGCTGAAGTTTCTTTAGACATAGGAAAAGATGAAGCAGATAGATTACTGGAAGCCGTAAAGGATCAGGGAGAGATTTTCTCAGAGCCGAACAACATCGAGATCAATGAAAAAGAAGTAGCTGCTTTGCAACCGGTTTTTTCTAATTTGAAAACAAGGCCCGGTTTCGTTTTGCTCAGAGCGGAGGCAGGCTTCAACGATGATGAATTAAGGCGTTTATATGCCTTTATAAGCAGAACCATAGGAAAACTAAATCAGAGGTATGGATATTTTTTTGATGTTGTCGACCAAGGACTTAACTATACCAAAGAAGCTATACCGGTTTCCAAAACAAAAGCCTCAACAGGGTACCATACCGACAGCACAGCCAAAGATTATGTCCCGGATGTGGTGGGTCTGCTTTGTCTAAATGCAGGATACAAGGGCGGGGAGTCCTTGGTAACCAACGCGGCCAATGCCTATGAAATGTTAAAAAAACGGTTTCCTGAGTGCCTGAATGAATTGGAGAAGTCGATAATCCGAGACGTGATTACTCCCGGTTCTGAGTATAACAGGGAAGCCATACTCAGAAATGCCTTCCCGATTTACAACAAGGAAAACAACGAGTTTCTTTTCCGATATATGCGGTACTGGATTGAGAGTGCGCATTCCAAAACGGGATTTCCGATTTCTTCCCTATTAATACAGGGAATGGATGCCATCGATGATTTTTTTTCGAAAGAAGAGAACACTGTACGATTCAAAATGCAAAGAGGAGATATGCTTTTTTTGAATAATAGATTTCTGTGCCATAACCGCAGTGCCTTTGAAGATCACCCATCTGTGGGCAGGCGAATGATGGTACGCACTTGGATAAATTTCGAAAATTCTCCTGAATAATAGCAACGAAGCTTTTTTGTGTTCCGCTATTACAGATTTCGGTTTAACTGGAAAATCTATCGTAAGTAACTACATGAAGAAAGCCAGAATAAATTCTGCGAATCACTGGATTTTAGCAATGAAATTTTATTTTAAACTTTATCTACAACATTCAAACTGAACCAAAAAGTTGTAGAGAAATGTCTACAACAAAAAATATGAATTTAAAAGTTGTAGAGAAAAGTCTACAACAAGAAATTTTTAATAAAAAGTTGTAGATGCTTTGGTGATGCGAAAATTCCTTTTTTAAATTGTGCCAAACTAAATTAGGATTTACTTATGGCATCAACAAAGGCCCTCCGGGATTCCTTTGGGTTATCTCAGCAGGAAATGGCGTATTTCATCGGCGCGAGCCGTTTTCAAGTGGCCCACCATGAAAGGACTTTCAACAACATAGCCGGACCCCAGGAAGATGTTCTCATACAGATTTATCTTCTTTTTCAGCAA
>CAMDMI010000278.1 GCA_945902135.1 Spirosoma fluviale | reverse complement strand
ACTATGCAGAAGTTATTCAATGGCAATTGGGCCAACTACCAACGATATTCCGTTACAATGGGTTTGAACGGGAGCGAGTCTACAAGCATTGAAATTTTTGTAAATAACGCTTGGGTTTTCTCTGAGCGGTTTTCAAGTTCATTTGATGAACAACAAAATATGGTCATTCAGTTGAATGAATCCTATGACATGGGTTTGTCGGCCTGGGATACAACTTTTGCTTATTATAATCAGAATACATACGATGGCCAGGGCCGGATTTTGGAAACCATCCTTAATATTTGGGACATCGATTTGCAGATTTTTGAGAAAATGTCACGATTGGTGTACAGTGAGCACTCCGTTTTTACGGACAATCAAAAGCCATTTGCAAGTTCCATAGACTTGGAAATTGTACCCAATCCAGCAAATGCAGGGGATTTTGTTCAAGTCTCCGGATTTGAGGGGCAGTACTCTATTTCAGATTTGACAGGTCGCCAGCGCTTAAGCGGATTTGTTTCTGGAAAGGGTAGTTTTTCCACCGAGGGTCTTAGTCCCGGAATTTATTTCCTTCTTTTTCAGCCTTCGAAGGGCAAACCGCAAAGCAGCAGGCTTGTTGTGAGATAGATTTATCAGGTTTTTCTTTTTTCAATGAACGCCGGCTTTGTCTGGCGTTCAGCCATTTACGGGCTTTCCATCCGAGCCATGCACTCGCAGAACCAAGCGCAGCGCCTGCAAGAACATCTCCGGGATAGTGGTGGCCAAGGACTATTCTGGAAACGCCTGCACCTGCCGCCCAGGTGAGAGCGGGCAGCACAATTTGCCATCGTGGAAATTCCAGACTCAGGTTCACGGCTGTTGAAAATGCTGTAGCCGTATGACCGCTTGGCATGCTCCATCTGTCCGGAATGGGAGGTGCCGGATTCACATTTTCGATTGATATGTAAGGCCTTGGTCGGGAAATAATGGGTTTCAGGATGAGAGCGCTGCCCAAAGCCAATCCCTCAGAAAAAGCAAGGCCCAAGGCTTGGGTAAAAAGCAGGGTATCGTTCTGAAAAATTGCGGCTGCACCCAGAGATATTGGCAAAACGGCTGCCATGGGCAAAACAGCGCCGGAAAAAATTTCAGCAGATTTTTCACTTACCGGATTCCGCCATTGCTGAACCTGTAGAAAAGCCTTTTCGTCGAGACCAGAATTGCTTTGGGAAAATGAAGGCCATTGAAAAACGGCTATCATCCCTCCAATTATTGCTGCTCTGAATTTCACGAATCCTGATTTTTGGTTTTTATGAGTCGTAAAGTAAGGTTGGAAAATCAGATATTTTTTCGATTAAACCCTGTCAAAAAGAAATTATATTCCTTGTCAAACCCATATTGCAAGTCTGGTTTTTATAGAGGTTTGAAAAATGGCAGAATTTAAAAAATCACTGGGCCTGCTGGATTCAGTTTTGATTGTATCCGGGTCTATGATTGGCTCGGGTATTTTCATTGTAAGTGCAGGTATGACCCGAGATCTTGGTTCGGCCGGATGGCTCATGCTTGCCTGGCTGGTGGCAGGTTTTCTCACCATTATGGCAGCCTTGTCTTATGGCGAACTTTCGGCCATGATGCCAAATGCGGGCGGTCAATATGTCTACATTCAAAGGGCTTTTGGCAAGTTAACAGCCTTTTTATATGGCTGGACTGTTTTTACTGTTATCCAGACCGGGGTAATTGCGGCCGTTGCCGTGGCCTTCGCCAAATTCTCAGGCGTTTTCTTTCCAGTATTATCCCCTGAAAATATCCTGTTGGATCTGGGATTTTTGAAGATTAATGCGGCGCAGATTTTCGCCATTTCTTCCATTGCTTTTCTCACATGGCTGAATTCAAGGGGGGTGAGGGACGGAAAAATTGTACAGACAATTTTTACCATTGCCAAGATAGTGGCTTTGCTGGCTTTAATCGTTTTTGGTCTGTGGAAGGGTCTGGCTTTGGAGATATGGAATGCCAATTTTTCCGAGCTTTGGTCTGCATCTACGCTGAAAATAAAGGATGGAGTTGAAACCATTTCCCCGCTATCGGGCCTTGCATTGCTCTCGGCTTTGGGTGTGGCAATGGTGGGTTCGCTTTTCTCCAGCGATGCCTGGAACAATGTTACTTTTATCGCCGGGGAAATCCGGAACCCGCAGCGAAACCTGCCACTCAGTTTATTTCTCGGAACGCTGCTTGTAACCATACTTTACATTATGGCCAACCTGGCCTATCTCGCCCTTCTGCCAATGCATGAAATTCAAACAGCTGCAGCAGATAGGGTTGGCACTGCGGCTGCAAGGGTAATTTTTGGTGATTCTGCAGTTGTCATCATGGCTGCACTGATTATGGTTTCGACCTTTGGCTGTAACAACGGTCTCATTATGGGCGGTGGACGCTTGTTTTATGCCATGGCAAAAGATGGTTTGTTTTTCAGGCAGGCAGGAACACTCAATGGAAATTCTGTTCCGGGCTTTGCTCTTTGGGTACAGGGAATCTGGGCATCCATTTTATGCCTTTCCGGAAAATATGGTGATTTGCTTGAGTACACCACATTTGCATCTCTCTTGTTTTACATTGTAACCATTGCTGGCCTTTTTGTTTTACGAAAAAAGGAGCCGGATGCCGTAAGACCGTATAAAACATTTCTTTATCCATGGTTGCCCGCCGCTTACATTCTTTGTGCGGCAGCATTTTGCCTGAATCTGTTGATCAGTTCTCCGGGATTTACAATTGCCGGATTGTGCATTGTGGCACTTGGTCTTCCTGTATATCTGATAACCCATAAGAAATAATGGCTGCAGGTAAGAATTCATTTTTCGAATCTGTGTACGAAGTTGTGCGGCAAATTCCGGCTGGTCGGGTTACCAGTTATGTGGCCATTGCGCGGTTTTTAGGTTCCGGAAAATCAGCCCAAATGGTGGGATGGGCTATGAATGCCTCTTTTGCTGTGGACCCACCGGTGCCGGCCCAGCGGGTGGTGAATGCCTCAGGAATGTTGAGCGGTAAATTCCATTTTGGCCCTGGTGATGAAATGAAAAATCTCCTTGAGGCAGAGGGCGTAAAGGTCGAGAATGACCAGGTTTGCGAATTCAATCAGGTATTCTGGAGCCCCGCCGAACTTTTAGAG
>CAMDMI010000277.1 GCA_945902135.1 Spirosoma fluviale | reverse complement strand
TACCGGGAAAATAAAAGCAGACAATGCAAAAGCAGAGCCGCAATTGAACCCGTTATTTCGCACTTAAAACATGACCACCGAATGCTCCGCAATTTCCTCAAAGGATTTATTGGTGATAAAATAAATGCCATTCTCGCAGGAGCTGCATTCAATTTCAAGATTAGACTGAGAGAAATCCAGTCAAATCTTTTTTTGCCTATTTTCGAGCGCATATTCAGGCTGATTTTTACTGACCAGAAAGAATTTTTTGGTGAAATTCATCTGAATTTCAAAACCCCAAAAACAGCCTTTTATGCTTTTTCAGGGTCGACCAGTTAGACTCTAACACTCGGCTCATAAAAATGGGTGATTCAAATAGACAGCCAGATTTTGTGTAAATCCGGCATCATATTCAGCTTCCTTCTGTTTTTATTCCACCATCACCCTTACAGGCTTTGGCCCATCCTTTTCGGGCTTTAGCACATACACACCCGCCGGCAAGTGTTGAAAGCTGGCCTTTCGGTCTGTATTCAGTTCCAAGCGGAGCACGACTTTTCCTTCCAGACTGCTCACCAATACCCGGTCTCCGGGTTTACCTGCTTTCCAGCGGACGGTGGCCTTGCCAGTGTTGGGATTGGGGAAGATTTCCAGTTCGGATGAATTGGCTATGGATTTGGAAGAAGAGGTAATAAACAAACAACTTGATGTGTCTGCACAACTTCCTTTGGTGACTTTTACAGCATAACTTCCGGAAACAGTTGGGGCAAAGCTGGAATCGGTTTCGCCCGGAATGGGGGCAAATCCGGCATTGCAGTCCAGCCATTGGTAGCCGTCCTGACCGGGCGCCCCAAGAGCCCCAAACTCAGCCGAAAGCTGGATGGAATTGTTGGGGATGTCGAAATTCAGAGTTAAGGTCCGGATGCTGTCGCAGCCAAGATTGGAAACGAGGGTATCTTTATAAGTTCCGCCGGTGGAGTAGCCCTCGAAAGTTACACCAGGGCAGATGGTCTTGGCAAGACTTGCACGCAATACAGGTGAAATGGCTAGTTGGACAGTGTCAAGCTTCTGACAACCTTTGGAATCGGTAACCTGGAGTGCGAACCGATATCGCTGAATGGAATCCGAGAAATTGGTGTAGCCCGGCTTTGGACGGGCCAGAGTGCTGGTGAAGTTTCCTCCTACCTGCAGCCATTGGTAGCTTAAACCCCCAAGTGAATCGGTGCCCAGTTGCTGACTTTTTCCACTGCAAACCGAGGCATCGGCTCCGGCACTGGCCTGAATTTCAGGGCGAACATGGAGATAAAGTTCTTCCCAAACCTCGCATTGGTTGGCTGGGTTGTAACTTTTGAGGCGGATGTATTTGCCTGATTTTGTGAGGGTTTCACCATCGAAGGCTTTGGTGGTGCCGAAGCAGATGGTGTCGTAGATTTGGGTGCGGGTGATGCAGTTGTTTTTCAACCTGCCATAGAAGCCATCTGTGACCGTTTGAAATGGTTGCTGAGTGGAAAATCTGGAGGTGAAGGAAGGCGTAAGCTGGCCTCCAAAACGAAGAATACCTGCGTAATCTCCACAAAACGAAATGGCCTTTGATTTCTGGTCTAAGGAAAAGCTTCCAAAGGCCCCAGGTTCATAAGTTGTTCCATTGGTTCTGGCCAGCCACATAAAAGCTCCTGTATGCGTATACTTTGCCAGAAACATATCGGGGGGGAAATAAGAAGGAGAAATGGTATTTGTGGCGATGAAAATTTTGGAGCCTAAACCAGGATCAAAATCTACTCTACCCGTAAACGATCCGGCCAAATATAAATTACCTGCAGAGTCAACTTGTGTAAATCTGCCCAGCCCAGAGCCAATTCCCAAGTTAAAATCAATATCAGTACTTTTAATCCAAATCGGATTCCCATCAGAATCAAATTTATTGAATAAAATGCCCATCTGTTTTCCAAAAACATTTCCAGTATCGGATGTATAATAGGCATTTTGGTCGCTGCCATTCCCAGAGAAGTATAGGTTATTGTACGAATCCGTAGAAACAGACTCGAACGAAGAAGCTGCAGGAGAATACAAGATTTTGCTCCACATCAAATTGCCGCCCTCATCCAACTTTGCAATCCAGCCATTATCACTAGCGGTATTCAAGGGGTTTCTCTGATAGGTAACCTTATTTGAATCTAAAAATAGGGTATCTCTGAATGAGCCAACAGCAATTACATTGTTGTCATTGTCCAAGGCAATGTTTTTGACTAGAACATCCTGTTCCGAACTATGATAAAAATTTCTGGCCCAAAGAGGCTGAAAGGTTGAATCCATTTTTAGAACAAATCCATTATACTTAGATCCTATATTTCTTAAGCTAAAAGATGAATTGTTATCTCTCCTAAACAAAAAATCTCCAACATAATATCCGCTTATGTAAATTTCCTTTTTCTTACTGATTGCGATATTTTCGCAAAATATTCTATTTGTGTTTGTATTTAGTTCTGATGAAAATAATTTTTTATCAATTATTTGTCCATATTTTGAAATTCTAACCACTTTTAAATGGCCTAAACTTTCTGCACCAATAGGAAATTGAAATGTATCTGATTCAAATGTTACAATAGAATTTGAAACCAAAAGAATATTTCCATCAGAATCGATTTGTAATTTTGGATTACCGATATCTGAGTATTCGATATAATATTCATCACTAACTTTTTTCCATATTACAATACCATTTTTGTCTAGTTTAATGAGCCATAGGCGAGTAGATCCAGAATTTATGTTATTAACCCGGAGTATCAGGGAATCTCCTACGATTATGGAATCCAAAAATTCTCCAGCCAGATAGGTATTTCCCTCATTATCGGTGGCGCAGCTTCTCCAACGAGCACTTAATGAACCACTTCCGCCCGATACTCCCTTGAATTCGAAAGTCTGACCATATCCGGCTGACACAGCGAATAGTAGGAAACATAAATTCAAAAGGTAATTTTTCATGGCGAAAAAAAAGGGCAGGATTTCTCCTGCCCCTATCATCTCAAATTATATTTTAATAAACTTTTTTGTTTGAATATTTGATCCTGACTTAATGGTGCAAAGATATGTCCCCGGTACAAGAACTTTGGTCTGAATTTTTACTGATGTATATCTGGATGACTCCATCA
>CAMDMI010000276.1 GCA_945902135.1 Spirosoma fluviale | reverse complement strand
CGTAATCCGATTCATCGGTGTTTCTGTTTTTTTGAAAAGTATTTTATTTTGGCTGGAAGCCATACAATATTCGGAACGCGGCGGAGTCACGCCCTTTTAGTACCGTTCGAAAATTCCAGCTACGCCCTGGCCTCCTCCTACACAGGCAGTAACCATGCCGAATCGCTTGTGTTGAAGCGTCATTTCGTTGAAAAGCTGGACCGTAAGTTTGGCGCCCGAGCAACCCAATGGATGGCCGAGGGCAATGGCACCTCCGTTTACATTTATTTTTTGTGGGTCGAGATTGAGTTCCTGAATGACAGCCAGGGCCTGAGAGGCAAATGCTTCGTTCAGCTCTATCATGTCGATTTGGTTTTGGTCAATGCCCGAAAGTTTCAATGCTTTTGGCACTGCTTCTACAGGACCAATGCCCATCAGGGCTGGGTCAACGCCTGCTACTGCATAGCTCAGCATTCGTCCTTTGGGCTCAATCCCAAGTTCTTTCATTTTTCTTTCGCTCATCAGCAGCACAAAGGATGCTCCATCGGATGTCTGCGAAGAATTTCCGGCTGTTACTGTGCCGCCCTCGGCAAACACCGGTTTTAGTTTTGCCAATGCTTCGAGGTTGGTATCGGGACGCGGCCCCTCGTCTGTATCCACTACATATTGACGGACCTGCCGCTTGTCCTTGTCATCCACAAATACTTCCTCTACTTCTACAGGAACAATCTGGCTTTTAAACCTTCCTTCTGAAATGGCCTTGAGGGCAAGTTGATGCGATCGAAAGGCAAATGCATCCTGGCTGTCCCGGCTGATTCCATATTTTCTTTGAACCATTTCGGCAGTCAGGCCCATGCCGAGGTAATAATCTGCGTGTTCTTTTGCGAGGCGGTAGTTCAATGCTGTTTTCCAGCCAGTTGTGGGTACAAGCGACATGGATTCTGTTCCTCCTGCAATGATGCAATCGGCCTGACCTGCATGGATTCTTGCAGCGGCGATGGCGATGGCCTCCAGTCCGGATCCGCAATAGCGGTTGATTACAAATCCCGGAACCTGAATGGGCAGGCAAAGCAATGAAATGATGCGGCCCATTTGCATGCCTTGTTCGGCTTCAGGGACAGCATTGCCTACAATGAGGTCGTCGATGCTGGCCGGGTCGAGTTGCGGAACGGCCTCCAACAAATGTGTAATTACCTTCGCTGCCAGGTCGTCTGGTCGCATAAAGCGGAACAAGCCTTTTGGTGCTTTTCCAACCGCTGTGCGGTAGCCGTCAATCAGGTATGCATTCATTGGTTTTCAGCTTTGTTGATGGAGTTTAAACTTCGCTACTTTCCCTAATTCAGTTTTTCTTTTTTGCCGTTCTCGTTCACCCATTCCCAAACCCTGCCGCGTAGTTTGTTTTTTTCGGGTAGCCAGACTTCCCCATTGACCAGCCAGTAATATCCTTTAAATTTTGGCAATTGATAAAGATCTGCCTCGGCGGCTTCGTCTTCCATCCATGTTTTGAGTTGTTCTTCGGCATCATCCCAGTCGCGGCCAGTAAATGAGGCCTGGGTTCCACCTTTTATGGTGGCATGGATTTCTTTCTTTGCGAACCTCCATTCCAGAGAGATGGTCTCGAAAAAGTTGTTTTTGAGTAATTCCCCAAATGCCATTTCCATTGGGAGTTCTTTGCCGCCTTCTTCAAGGCAAGCCTGAATCAGCTCTTCTGTAAACCGGATCCACTTTTTTTCCTGAACCGGAGATAACCAGTTTTCGGTTCCGGGCTCAGCCAGTAATACCTGGGAATTTGTGGCAGATTTCCATTCCGTGGCCTCCACCATTTTTTGCGTTTCTTCCAGCCAAAAGTCGGGGAGCTTTCCCTGCCACTCGAAATCGTCTTCCAGGCTAAATCCCTCAGCTTCAATTTCCTCCTTTGGGATTTCATCTCTGTCGGTGTATTCCTGCCGAAATTCTATGCTTGCGAATCCATCATCCCCTGCGCTAATTTTGATGAGGGCATGAAATGCATGCGGCGGCGGAATGTCAGCTGCCGATTGAAATAGAATCGAAAATTCTTCTGGTCCTTTTTTCATTCCTTGGTTTTGGGCTTTTCCCAGACGGGCACAATTTCCTCAATTTTTTTTCTAAGAAACATAAAATCTGTTTTTCCTCCGGCTAGTATTGGTCTTATGTCTTCCATCAAATAAATGCTTCGTGGTAAAGTTCTTCTTTCTGCCGGATTTGAAATGGCATTGAACCAATTTTCCGGATCTACCAATTCCTTCAATGCTTCTTTTTGTGTGAAGATGACCATCGCCAATTTTTCACCCAGAATGTCATCCGGACATCCGAGCAATTCGAAGTCGTTTATTTCCGGAGGCAAATGCGCTGAAATCAATTTTCGTACAATTTCAGGATGAATTTTTAGTCCGCCGGAATTCACAACAAAATCAGCCCTTCCAATAATTTGAAATTGATTTCCTTCAAATATTTCAGCCACATCATGGCTTGATAGCCATTCGCCATTGTTGATTTCACTGGCCTTAATTTCCAGGCAATCGTTTTTGTTGAGTCGAATTTCAATGCCTTCAAGGCTGCGAAATGGAGGGTTTGCATCGGCCGGGAATATTTTCCGAAGGGCAATGTGGGAAGCGGTTTCTGTCATGCCATAAGAATGGTAAACCGGACATTCCAGCATTTTCATGGCTACTTCTGCTTTGGTTTCTAAGGGACCTCCGCCCAGAAGTATTCCAGTAAATAAACGGCTGCAAGCAGGTGCATTTTCATCGTGCACAAAAGTGTTAAACTGATTTGGCAGCATGGGGACAAACCATTTTTTTTCGGAGGGGAATGCTTCTTGAGAAGGTATTTGCGTGCTCGGTGGCAGAAGGAGGACATCCATTCCAGCCATGAATGCGCGGGCGAGTAGCATAAATCCACCTGCAGAAGAAGCAGGAATTATCAAAGCGAAGCCCTCAGTTTTCGGGTCAAATCCAAACCAGTTCAGGCTGTTTTGGGCAGAAAATTCAAGTAGTTTTCTGCTTAAGGAAATTGTTTTAGGAATTGATGTTGAGCCACTTGTATTGGTTTGCCAAGAGCTTTCATCTGAAAACCAGAAGGTGCAGAATTTTTGAACTGCTTCCAGCCATGGAAATTGATCCAGCGGAAAATTTGCAGGGTTTTT
>CAMDMI010000275.1 GCA_945902135.1 Spirosoma fluviale | reverse complement strand
GTTTGGATATCGTAGAGACGCAAGATCTTGCGTCTCTACCAGAATATTCTCTGCTGTTCGGGATTTGCAATCCCGAACCAAGAACCAGCACCATTTTTTGGGCATCCTGATTGCAAATCAGGATGAGCGAAATTTTAAGAAAAAGTAATTACCTGAACTCAAATTTCAGGCCATAAAAGGCTTTCAAAACTCACATTTTGAGGTTTCCTTTGGGGCTAGCTTGCCCTATTGTTCATGGTTGATTTTCTTCAGGGAAAAATAATACAGGTAGAACCTGCGTTTTTGATTCTCGCCGTTGGCGGAATCGGTTTCAGTATGCGCATTTCATTGAATTCCTTTTCCGAACTCAAGGATAAAAAGGAAGAAATTGTGGTCCATACCTACTTGCATTATAGCCAGACAGACGGGATGTCTTTGTTTGGTTTTTCAAACCGAAAAGAGCGCGGTCTGTTTTTGCACCTTATTTCTGTAAACGGTGTTGGACCCGGAACTGCCTTGGTGGCTTTGAGTTCTTCGAATCCGGATCAATTGATGCAATCCATTGTGCAGTCGGATGTGCGCGCAATTCAGGCCTTGAAAGGAATTGGACCAAAAACTGCGCAAAGACTAATCCTTGAATTGAAAGATAAAATCAGCAAGGAAATTGGCGCGGCCTCAGTCGGGTCAAAGGTTTCCGGGGCTCCTTCAAACAACATGGAAGACGCACTTTCTGCTTTGATGACACTCGGAATTCCGCGACCAACCGCAGAAAAATCCCTTGAGGCCATTTTGAAGCAGGCTGAGAAAACTTACACAACCGAAGAACTGATAAGAATGGTGCTTCAAAGAAGCAATTAATGCATTTTTTTGAACCATGAATCTGAGCCTATTCACAATAATCCCTTCCGAAAATTGTTTGATTCATTTGATTGTCAGGCGATTCTCAAATTGCAGTTGGTGTCTCTTCTTTCCTGTTTCTACCCAATACCAATAAATCCCTAAGTTAAGTCCGCCTTGTTGTTCTGTAAATCGTCAAAAATCAGTCTTCAAAAAAGCATTTCAGGAATCGCTCTGTGGTTTCTGTTCTTGCTTTTTGCAGGCTTTTCTGCCCAGGCGCAGGGATTTTTGGACGATGATGACAGCACCAAAACCAAGGCGTATAAACCGGGCGTAAAACCTAATTTTCGAATTGGCGATCGATTGGGCGACAAGTTTTCCAATCCACCAAGTCGTTCACCGCTCTTTCTGGAAGAGCCCGATAACATAAAAACCAAGGTGGAAGTTGATTCGTTGACCAAAACCTACACGATTTATGAGAAGGTTGGAAACCTAGATTACCGTCCTGTAACCTCTATGACTTTCGAGCAATACGAAAAGTACATGGAAGCCAAACTTCAAAAAGGTTACATGAAGGCCAAATCGGATGGTGCCAATGCGGAAAGTCCCACGACCGGAAAATCCTTGATCCCCAAAATTTACTTATCCCCAATGCTGGACCGGATTTTCGGGGGTAATTTCATTGACATTCGACCAAATGGATCCGTGATGCTTGATTTTGGCGGGCAATACCAGAAAGTGGCAAACCCAAATGTGCCCATCCGGCAGCAGAGTTTCGGCAACTTTCAGTTCGACCAGCAAATCAATGTTTCGGTTCAGGGAAAAATAGGGGAGAAGTTGAAAATGAACCTCAACTATGACACCAAGGCCGCATTTGATTTCGACAATCAGATAAAACTGGATTACTCCGGAAAGGACCACGAAATTATTCAAAAACTGGAGGCCGGAAATGTGAGCATGCCACTCAGCTCCACTTTGATAACCGGCGCACAAAATTTGTTTGGGGTGAAAACCACCATGCAGTTTGGAAAGCTGAAAGTTACTGCGGTTGCTTCCAACCAAAGGGGAAAAGCAAGCAGATTGAAATTGAAAGGTGGTGTTTCAACCCGTGAATTTCAGGTGGCTTGTAATCAGTATGAAGCAAACAAGCACTTCTTCCTCAGCCAGCAATTCAGAAACAATTACGAAAAAGCCCTTAAAACCATTCCACAGATTACTTCCGGACTCAACATCACCCGCGTGGAGGTTTATGTAACCAACCGCGCCGGAAATACACAGTCGCTTCGAAATGTAATTCCGTTGCTTGATCTTGGAGATGCGGCTCCGTACCGCGGCACCTGGAAAAAGTCAGGCATTCGAACCACCGATCCTGCCGACAACAAAAGCAACAGCCTTTACCAAACTGTGCTCGGAAAAGGTCCTTCGCTTTTGAGTGGCGACAATGCCAAGGCCGTTCTCGAAGGCATGGGTTTGCAGCGAAGCATCGATTATGAATTTTTGAAAGGCGCACGCAAGCTTGTTCAAGATAAAGATTTTAAAGTGCAAAAACAGCTGGGATATATTTCCCTGAATTTTGCGCTTCGTGATGATGAGGTTTTGGGTGTAGCCTACGAATACAGTTACAATGGCATCGTACACAAAGTCGGGGAACTTCAGGAAGATTATGCCGTTCGTACCGAGTCGGATATGGTGATTCTAAAACTCCTGCGTCCTGCCGTAATCAATACCAAATTGCCGACCTGGGATTTGCAGATGAAGAACATTTACAACCTGGGAACTTCCCAGATTGGTGCCAATAATTTCCAGCTCAGGGTGATTTACAGAGACGATGCAACTGGGGTTGATAATCCCGCAATGCCTACAGGTTCTGGTGTAAATCTTCAGGACAAACCATTGGTTCAGGTTTTTAACCTCGATCGATTGAACCCGGCCAATGAGCTTCAACCGGATGGAAACTTCGATTTTGTGGAGGATGTAACCATCGATTCCAGAAATGGCCGGATCATGTTTCCGGTTCTTGAACCCTTTGGCGCAACACTGGAGAAACAATTTGTCTTCCCGGATGAAATTCAAAAAGCAGACAAATATGTTTTCCGGGATTTATACCGGCTCACCCAGGCCGATGCGCTTCAGGCTGCCAACAAAGCCAAGTTTTTTATCAAAGGAAGGATGGAAGGCGCATCCTCATCGGACATCAGTTTGCCGGGTGTGAACATTGCGCCCGGTTCGGTGAAATTGTATTCCGGTTCCAATCTGCTGACACCAGAGCAGGATTACACCATTGACTACAGCCTTGGAAGGGTTAAAATTATCAATACAGGTTTGCTTAC
>CAMDMI010000274.1 GCA_945902135.1 Spirosoma fluviale | reverse complement strand
CTTTGGTGGCCTGTGCAGGAGTTACGCTAAAATCAGTGGCCACAGCCATCGGATTTCAATTGGATTCTGCTGAAATACTGGCGGAAGGCGATTTAGATTTTCGGGGAACGCTCGCCATTTCCAAAGAAGTGCCGGTCGGATTTTCGGCAATCAGGCTTCATTTCAATATTATGGGCGAAGAAGATCCCGAGAAATTGCACAACCTGATCCGACTCACAGAACGCTATTGTGTGGTTTTACAAACCCTGAAAGGCGGTGCAATTTTGGGAACATCCTCTTCCCTCAATTAACACTGAAATTAAAATTTCACCTGCAATCTGAGATTCAGGAAGCGGGTGGAAAGTGTATTTGGTACAGCATATTGCACATCGTACACATCCTTGATCCAGGTGTAGGAAATCGTATTTTCCGCGCCAATCAGGTTCAGGATTTCAAGGCCAATCCAAATGGTTTCGAATCGTTTTCCCAACCAGGTAGATTTATCCCCGAGGGAAACAACCTTAGAAAAGCCAATGTCTACCCGTCTGTAAGGTGGGGCTTTCAAGGTTGCCCGATTGTCTGGAGAATTGGGCGGACCAAATGGCAATCCGGTGCCTATTACCATGTTGAGGTACATCCTTACACTTGGATTTTTGGGAAGATGGTCCTGAAAAAATACGCCCAATGTTACCCGCTGGTCACTTGGACGCCGAATATACCCAGTGGGATTTCTGCCGATAAGATTGCCATCTGCATCATAAGAATTCGTGCTGTCACCAATTACATTTTCACGGGTGCTCAATACGCCCAGACTAAACCAGCTTTCAGCACCACGAATAAACTCCCCTCCTAAGCGCATGTCATAGCCCCAGGCATATGCAGTAGCATTGTTCTTGGCGTAATAACGAACCCGAACATTGTCAACATCATATGGCACAACATCCCAAAGATATTTTCCATAAACTTCCTGATTTAGTTGAAATTCCCTGCCCCAGAACTGAAATTTATAATTCCCGCCAAGCACAAGCTGTGCACTTTTCTGGGACTTTAAATTCATATTCAACTGACCCTGATAATCCCGCAATTCACGGTAAAATGGCTGCTGCTGGTAAATTCCGGCAGATGCCTTGAAAAGCCAGTCTTTCTTCCAAACCGGCTTGTAAGAAAACTGCATTCGTGGACTTAGAATAAATTCCTGACTTCCCGACCACCATGCAGCCCTGAGTCCATAATTCAGGTTTGCCTGGTCATTGATGCGGAAATTCTGCTGGAGATAAGCACCTGCCCGAATGGTTTGCAGGGTGTTTGAAGAAATTAAGGGATCCGACTCGTTTACAAAATCGGACGAGTCCACAAACTTATACTCGTATAAAAAATCATTCAACTTTTCAGAACTGGCATTCCAGCCAAACTCAGTTTCAAACCTGCTGCTGTCGGCCTGATAATAATTGCGTTGATTAAACTGAAAAATCAAACCTTCCAACCTGTTTCGGGCATATCTGTATTCCGTTCCAACGCCGCGGGTTGCGATGCATTGGTTGTAATTCGCCTTCGATTGATTGGTTTCTACATCACAAAGCCTGTAACCACCTTCCACATCCACGCGCTCTCGTTCGCGGGTTGAAACAAATGAGGGCACAAAATCCGAACGAAAGGAAGGAGTCCAGCGATGGCTTAGCCGAATGCCTGTTTGCCATGTATCGTAATTCAAACTTTCCTCTCCTTCATAGGCTGTGTAAAGGCGAAGCACCCTTTGAATGGTTCCAAATTGTGTCTCCCGACTGGCCGGCCGCACGGTGTAGCGGTTTCGCGCGAAAGCATTCAAAATGCCAAGTGTAGTTCTGTTGGGATCTGTCTTCCGGCGTTCTTTTCCTGTGAGGTCTATCGTTACAAAACTCTGAGCATCTACAAATTGTGGAAGGTATTCTCCTTTTACATCGAAACCCTTTATGAATTTACTGCCGGAAAATAGGTATCGGGCATCCTTTCTGCGAAAACCCGTTACAAAAGAAATCCTGCCAGAAGAATCTGCTCCTTCTATGTGTGCAGTTTGGGTTAGAACCCCTAAAGAAACACTTCCTGCAAACTTCTTTGGCGTTTTATACTGCACATTGAGCACCGAAGAAAGCTTGTCGCCATATCGCGCCTGAAAACCACCGGTGGAAAAATCTACGGATTTTACCATATCAGGATTGATAAAACTGAGGCCTTCCTGCTGCCCAGAACTCACCAGAAATGGCCTGTAAATCTCCATGTCATTGACATACACAAGGTTTTCATTGTAATTTCCTCCCCGCACAGAATAGGAAGATGAAAGTTCACTGTTGCTTACAACCCCAGGCAATGTTGCCAGCACTTTGTTGAAATCTCCAAATGGTGATGGCATGAGCTTGGCCACTTTCGGGTCGATGGTGGTAATGCTAACTTGGTCCCGAAACTCTCTTTTGCCAGTAACCACAACACCCGCTCCTTCTTTAATTTCCTCTTCAAGCTCAGCATTTAATTGTTTTACCTCATTTGCTTTAAGCCGGATGCGATACTTCCTGGTCTTCATTCCTAGATAAGTAACCTCCACCAAAAAGTCTGTTTCTGCAGGAAGCTTTAAAGTAAATTTTCCCGAAGCATCCGACTGGGTACCGCGTGAAATACTGGCAACTTTTACATAAGCGCCCTGCAATGGCTCAGAAAGTACTGAAACATATCCATTCAGTGTGGCATTTGCGCTTTGAGCCTGAAGGTGATTTACCTTCAGAAACAACACAACAAGCAGAAAGGTTAAATAGCGCACGGGTCAGAAAAAAAGCGACGCAAGAAAGCGAAAATCAGAGATAAGGTAAGGGATATTCCGCATGTTTTAGCCAATGGTAGGACGACCGTTCCAAAGACAAGCGACCGAGCAAAAATAAATAGTATTATAGGACAAACCATTTTGACATGTTAACGACATACAGACCATATAAGTTATGCCGATAAATTCCTGCCACGATAAAGAGTGGGTACGTCTGTAACCAAATGAATTTTGCGGAAAAATTCCGTGTCATCTGCGTAATCCGGTTCATCTGCGTTTCGGCCTTTTTTGAATAGAATCTTATTTTGGCTGGAAGCCAACCAATAGTCGGAACGCGGCGGAGCCACGCCCCATATTCTATTAAATCGGGCGAGGTTCT
>CAMDMI010000273.1 GCA_945902135.1 Spirosoma fluviale | reverse complement strand
CGTTCATGGTTTCCCAGGATGTTCGGATAGGTACAAAGCAGTTTTTCACCCATGAGTTTGTACAAGTTTCCGTCCGGATCCAAGGCAAAGACCTGTTCTTTGTGTTTGTAAAAACGGGAAATGGAAACAGCCTTGTTTTCAGGAAAGATGACAGGTGCATTTTTCTTTGGATTTTGGAGATTACGGATAAAACATCCTCTTGTGGAATAATAAGCCACTGTTGTGTCATTAACCATTTCAAAACACAGGACCTTATTTTTCTCAACCGTATCCAAATGGATTAACTTATCTCCTTCCAACTTCCACCGAATGAGACCCTGAAATCCCGCACTCAGAAAAACATTGTTTTTCTGGTATTTGAAGTCTTTTATGCCCCCACCTAAATAGTAGTTCTTCCGGCTTGTACAGTTGAATACACCAAACTCATGGACAATAAGCAGATCTTTTCCATGCTCTAATACTTTAATCACACGATTAAACATATCGGGCCGGCCAATTTGAATCAGTTGTTCTGTTCCATTCTGCTTCACCAAAAACGAGTTGTTTGTATAGCCAAACAAACTGAGATTCTGATTCCGGAAAAATGTGTGAATGGTTCGTTCTGGTTTGCCAAAGCGGGACACATGTGCATTTCGGATGTGTTTGTTGCTGATGAAATACACCCCATTTGTAATGGTCGTAAACCAGATTTGGTGGAAGCGATCTTCAAAAATATTGCCAACAATGTGTTGGTCGAGCACATGCCCAGAGTCGGACAACACTTTCAGGTTCTGCCAATACACTCCATTGTTTTTTCCGTACCAAAGGATGGAATCGCTGTCGATTATCAGCCCCGAAATCTCGGTTTTTCCAGAGGCTACTTTATTAATTTTGAGGGAATTGAAATTAAGCGAATACACCCGATACTGGTTGTCATACAGCAGGCAACCAGGCTCATTGAAGGTGTTGAACTTGGCCTTCACTCCTTTTCCGCTGCATACTTTACGGACTTCCTGAAATTGGCTTTTCACCCACTTATCCATGAAAATCCCATTTCCGGAATGCTCTTTCAAGCGAAATAGTGTGTCTCCCTTATAGAAGAACAAAATCAGGCCTCCTTCAGAGCGGGTTTGCTTGAAGGACCGCTTAACCTTGAAATCAAAGTCTGTTTCATAGGCAGTGAGATCGGAATAGATAAAAAGTGTTTTGCGTGCAGAATTGACCGTAATGTTCAAAATACTCCGGGACGAATACAGCGCTTCGAGGCGCTTACTTTTTATGGAGTCTATTTTTCCGTCTTTCAACACGGAGGCCTTTCCTGGATAAACTTGCACATAGATTTCGCCTGTGACATTGTTTCTGAAAAAGTCCAGTGCCTCAGAATCTGCAAGGCCGTCTCTCTGTGAAAAAGACTTATAGTTCTTTCCGTCAAATCGCTGTATGCCATTGGAGCTGGCGATCCACATGTATCCATCCTTGTCCTGCGTGATTCCCCAAACCGAATTGCTGATCAGACCTTTGGTGATGTTGATGTTTTGGATTCCAAACGATTGTGCGAGGATTGTGGAAGAGAAAATCAGCTCCAGGAAGCATAGCAGGATTAATCCGTACAGTTTCATTCAAAGTTGATTTTTCAGAGAGGAAAATTTCCTGCCACAAGATTACGCAAAGCCCGACAACCGATTTATACACGCTGGGAGAATATGACTACACGCCTGCACATTGAACGATTGTGGAGAATCCGCTGCTGATACATTTGAAAAGACAAAAGCACATTCGTTTTTCAGGACCAATTCAACATCAATTTATGAGCACTGACATTTCAATCGAATTTTGGAATGACCCTGTTCTGAGGAAGAAAGACTTCTTTTTAAAGAATCTTCTACAAGTTGATTATAAAGGATTTGGGGAAACAAAACCTGCTTCAAGACCCTTGCGTTTTTCAGAGAAAAAAATCGTTCATCAAATCCAATTAACCCAATTTAAAACCAAAGTGTAAAAAAAAACAAGCCCGACCAGAGGACGAGCTTGCTTGCAATGGGAGATTGCTGGCGGGCCGTTCCCGAAAGAACCAGCCAACAAGAAACCTACCCCAACGCTGAGGGGCAACAAAGGTAGAGATTTTTTGGACATGGGGCTTTTGAGCCAACCTCTGCATTTTGGCTTTACCTGGCAGACCTTATCCCTTCCGGGTCAGAAGAAGGAAAAAAATCAATCATTCATTCATCATGAGAACTTTTAAGTTTTTTTTAGCACCTTATTTACTTGCTTTAGGAATTTTTGGAAAACAGATAGACCTAAAGGCACAAACTTCTCCTCCTCCTCCTCCGTCCTATAATTGCCCAGGAGTTACTGTAAAATTTACATCTTCTGCTTCCTATGCTCCTCTGACCAGTTCGGGAGTAGGAACTCCCCGAATTTGCATGCCTCAGTGCGTCAGCACTACCAACTGCGTCGCCACTAGTGCCACCACCATCACGCCCATCTTTACCATAACCAACGGGGCTACCATCAGTGGGATTAGTTGGTCAGTAGTTGGTGACATAGCCATCAATGGCTCTACAACGGGGAACACAGTTTCCATTATCAGCAATGTGAGTAATACAGCACCTTTCCAATATGGAAAAGGTCGATTGATGCTTTCTTATTCAACTTCTTCAGGTGCCTGCGGATGCAAAGCTTTTGCAACGATTGATGTATTCAAAAAAGCGAACCCATTACCTACTACGCAAATCGCAGGACCGGCATGTGTGGCTATCGGGGAGCTGGTTTCATACTCCATTGCTCCAGACTTCAGCCGAAATGTTAATTTAGGAATAGGGATAGATAATAACTACAGGTGGACCGCCCCAAACGGTTTTTCAACACCTGGCTATTTAGCAGGGGATAATTCTAGTCGTACATGGACAGTAGGCCCTAATTTTTTAAGCGGAAATGTGGTGGCTTCCCCAGGCTCGAGTACTGCTGATGCTGCAAATGGAGTCTTGGGAACAGGTTGTAACAATTTGAATTCGGCACCCCGTGCAGTTTCAAGAAAAGCAGGAATATTTACACTCAGTGTTTCAGCTCAGGGAACCGACTATTCAGGACTTACTGGCAATGCCACCATTGCCCCTTCCATATGCTTGAATGCGGGTAGCACAGGCGTTGCGAGCCAATGCACGCTAGCAGTAACCAGTCCAGAACAAGGGGTTACCTACACTGCAACCTCTTCC
>CAMDMI010000272.1 GCA_945902135.1 Spirosoma fluviale | reverse complement strand
TCCGGATGCTGTTTTTCAGGTGGAAGGCGGTAAAATTCTTCCCTTGTAAGCATGCTCAACCCTTTGCCCCAAAAGCTTCTGGCGGAAAAGTATTACAGGGAAAACAGCGGGTTTTTTCTGATTCTGGGCTTGGTTTTATTCGGACTTTTTACCCCGAAAAGTCACCTTGACCTCGCAAATATCGCGGCCTTAAGTCCTGTTTTTTTGCTTCTGGCTTATTTCCTGCCCTGGACACTTTACACCCTTAAAACCCTGTCTTATGTTTCGTCTCAACTGAAAAAGGATGAGAATACTTTTTTCCTCGCATTCAGGCTTTTTCCGGTTTCAAGCCAGATTGGCGCTTTCCTTAAGGTGCAGTTTCTTCTCTTGCAGCCAGTGCTGGTTTTCGCCCTGCTCATTTTGTGGCGTGCTTTCTTGCTTCATGGCTATGGAAGCATTTTGCTGATTTGCTTGTTTTTTATTCCAGCTTTATTGCTGCCGGTCCTTTTCTGGCTTCGGCAAATCCGGAATCCCTCCGACAAATCATTGGGTTTGGGTTTTAGGCTTCCCGCATTTTTGCATTTGCTGAAAGGACATTCCTTTTATTTTTTGAGAAAACTTCTAAACAATGAGCCGGCACTATTTTTCATTACGAAACTGTTGTCTGGCTTCCTATTGCTTGGCAGCATTGCGCTTAGCAGAACCGATACTTACGACGACAGACTTATTTCACTTGCAATTTTACTGGCAGGATTTGCGCATCTCGGACTTACTGAAATTTACCACTCTTTCGATGGAGAAATGCCCCTGCTCAGAAACCTGCCATGGTCAAATGGAAAACGGTTTTCCATGCAATTGCTTTCCTGGCTGCCGGTTTTGGCGCCGGAGTTTTTAATGCTCTGGCGTTCTATGCCCCGGGAATACGGCTGGATTTATTGGATTTCAGCGCCATTTTTTCTGCTCAGTCTGCCGTATTTTCTAAGCGCATTTCGTTTTTATTCAGGGGGAATTCAAAAGACCAGCGAGCGGATTTTGCCTTTAACCTTTTTCGTAAGCGGCTTCGCCATTATGTACAAAATACCGGTTCTGGCCTTGGCCGGCACTTTTCTTCTGGCATCCTATTTTCTAATTCAGCGGTATTATTTCTCTTCTGAGCCGAAGGGCAATTTGAGCGCGTAAGTGAAAATGATTAAATAATATTTCATTTGTAGAATCGCAGGAATTTTAAAGTCCATGAAAGCGAACAGGCTAATATCCCTCCTAATTTTATTTTTCGCCATTGGGTCTCAAAATCCGCTTCAGGGCCAAGTGGTAAATCCCGCAATGCCGGATACAACGACTGGCGAAAAGGTAAAGGACCTCAGCATTGGTGCCTATCTGGATTTGTATGCAGGCTGGTTTTCGGCCAAAGGCCACAAAAATGAATTGCCCTATTTCGTGAGTATGAACCGCAACCGCGAATTGAATGTAAACCTTGCGCTACTGGATTTTCGCTATGGAAAAGACCGTTTCAGGGCCAGGCTGATGCCGGGTTTCGGAACTTATATGGATGCCAATTACGCTGGTGAAAAAGGCAGTTTGGCCTATTTGGTCGAGGCAAATGTGGGCTACGAGATATCTGTAAAAAAGAAAATCTGGATTGATGCCGGCGTTCTGAGTTCGCCTTATTCCAATGAAAGCTGCATCAGCCGCGACCACCTGATGTACAGCCGGAGTCTGGCGCCCGAATATGTGCCTTACTACCTCAGCGGTGCAAAATTGTCGATGCCACTTTCAGCAAAAATTAATCTTAGCCTGTACCTGCTCAATGGCTGGCAGCAGATTCGCGATAAAAATGAAAGTCCCGCTTTTGGTTCTCAGCTGGAATGGAGGCCCAATTCCAAGAATCTGCTGAACTGGAATACTTTTTTTGGCGATGAGCGCCGCGGTGTTCCGGGTATAAAAGGTGAAAATCAACGCATGCGTTGGTTCAGCGACCTGTATTGGGTTTTCAATCCCGATGGCAAAATTTCATCCACGGTTTGCGTCTACGGCGGCATTCAGGATTATGCCGAAACCTGGGCCATTCGCCGCGCAATTTGGTGGCAGTCAAATGCCTGCCTTCGGTATCGGTTTTCGGAAAAGTACTCTTTATCGGCCCGACTGGAGTATTTTCACGATCCTAAAAATGCCATAATCGATTTGATTCCGGAAATGCCTGGCACCGGTTTTCGGACAGGCAGCGCCGGACTTTGCTGGAATATGAAATTGTCGGCCAATGCCTTGTTACGCATTGAAGGCCGGCAGTTCTTTTCTCAGGGCAATATTTTCAGCGAAGGCAATGGTGCCCAATCCAGACAGGCTTCCTGGTTGATTAGCGGCGCAACCATTTGGTTCTGAGAACTTTTCTTTCCTAGTTTTTTGGGCGGCTTTTCGGGCTGTTCGGGGGTGCGCTTCGCTTCCGTAGCGCCAATGCTTCGACTTCGCTCAGCCAATTGCCGCTACCAAGCCCCTTCCATCCCGGCCGCGGCATTTCCATTTAGAGGAAAATTCAAAAAACTTTATGACCCAAAGGGTTTAAAGGCAATTCAAACCCTGCTTATCTTGCACTCCATGAATACGGGCATTCCACCACTGGCAGAGCGATTGCGGCCACAAAATCTGGATCAGGTTTTCGGGCAGGAACACATCACCGGCGAAGGAAAGCCACTGCGCAATTGGCTCGATTCGGGTCGGCTGCCTTCCATCATTTTTTGGGGACCTCCGGGAACCGGTAAAACTAGTCTTGCACGACTGCTGGCTGCTGGTTTGGGAATTCCATTCGTGTATTTATCAGCCATTTCCGCAGGGGTAAAAGAGGTCCGCGAGTGCATTTCGAGAGCGGAAACCCAAGGAAGACTTACCCTGTTTCTGGATGAAATTCACCGGTTTAATAAATCCCAGCAAGATGCATTGTTAGGAGCCGTTGAGTCCGGATACATCATCCTGATTGGTGCAACCACAGAAAATCCTTCCTTTGAAGTAAATCGCGCTCTTTTGTCCAGGTGCCAGGTTTTGATCCTCCGCGATCATACCCGAAATTCATTGGAATCCATGCTTGCTTATGCCTTGGAAAACGATGCGTTTCTCAAGCAAAGGGCCGTAAAAATTCTGGAATCAGAAGCCATAATTCTTCATTCCGGTGGTGATGGAAGGCGGATGCTGAATTTGCTGGAAATGGCGGTGGATGCTGTTCCTTTGGACATGTCGGTTCACCTTGACAACCGAATG
>CAMDMI010000271.1 GCA_945902135.1 Spirosoma fluviale | reverse complement strand
GCATCTCAGGACGGTGCTTATTTTATTTATCTTGGTCTATCGGTATACAATGGTTCATTTGATTTAGGTGCTTTGCCCTGGGCTCAGTACTTCCGTATCCAGGATGCAACCAATCCGGAAAACAGCGAAGATGCTTTTGACCTAGATGGAATTCGGGTTCTAAACGGTTTCAGTCCAAATCCTTCCTTGACACCGACTGTACTTTTTGGCCCTGGGCTGGTTACATATTGTGGCGGCGTTCAGGGTAAGCAAAATAATAATAGGATCATTCCGGCAATCCGTAATGATTTTAACAAGGCACTTGGAACACCTCAACAAAATGATACCTACAATTTTTATTCATTGGGTTTTGGTGGTGATGCCTGTTATAAATTTGGATATTCGGTCTTTGATCAGGCTGGAGCAGATTTAAGGGTTATTGAAACATCCTTCGGAAATCCATCTTGCAATTCTTATCCTGAGAAGGTAGAGGTTTCTGTTTCTTATGATGGCCAGAATTGGAATAATCTCGGTATTTTGTGTTTGGATGGCACTGTTGATTTGGGTCCGGTAAATTCTGGAATTGGATACATCAAGTTTAAGGACGTTTCGGACAAGCTTCGATTTAATGGCTCTGCCGATGGTTTTGACTTGGATGGGGCAATTTCACTCAATACATCAGCACCTGGCTCAGGAGGTGCAAATTGTGGTGGCTCTAACGCAAGAATGGCCATTTCTACACCGATTTCTGGAGATGTTAATAATGTTCCTGATGAGCTTACTTCTCTTCAGCTGAATGGGAATGTTGCGAGCTTCAGTATGGCATCATCAAATGGCGTTGCGAAGGTTACGGACAATCTTGGAAGAGTTCTTTTCAGTATGAATGTTGAATCTGAAATCTGGAGAAATGTTGATTTTGAACTTCCCATTCAAGGTCTTTCGACTGGTGTTTATTTGCTTAGCGTAGAAACTTCCGTTTCTCGCGATGTTATCAAGTTTGTGAAGTAATATTGATCAACTTTTAATAGAAAGGGCTGCTGTAAATGGCAGCCCTTTCTATTTGGGTCTGGATCAGCCTTACAAAAAAGCCTTTCACAAATGGAAAGGCTTTTTTGGTTTCAGTGAATGAAGCTTACAACTTCCTGTCAATTTCGAAGGCTTCCAGATAGTCGGCAACTCTCCGAACAAACATTCCACCCAACGAGCCGTCCACAACGCGGTGGTCATAGCTGTGAGAAAGAAACATCATTTGTCGAACACCGATTACATCGCCCTGAGGAGTTTCAATCACTGCAGGTTTTTTGCGCACCGCACCCAAAGCGAGAATACCGATTTGCGGTTGCATGATGATGGGAGTTCCCATAACATTTCCAAAAGACCCTACATTGGAAACTGTATAAGTTCCGTCACTCAGGTCATCCGGACTTAGTTTGTTTTCACGGGCTCTTTTTGCAAGGTCGTTTACCTGCTCGGTTAAGCCGAGAAGGTTGTATCTGTCGGCTTGTTTGATGTTTGGTACAATCAAATTGCCATTCGGAAGAGCTACCGCCAATCCGATGTTGATGTCTTTTTTTACAATGATGCGATCTCCATCCACAGATGCATTCATCATCGGATAATCTCTCAAAGCTTTAATGACAGCCTCCAGAAAAATAGGAGTGAAGGTGAGTGCCTGGTTGTATTTTTTCTGGAATTCACCTTTCATGTTGTTTCGCCAGATGGCCAGATTGGTGACATCCGCCTCAACAAATGAAGTAACATGCGGCGAAATTCGAACGCTATCCACCATGCGCTGGGCAATCATTTTACGCATGCGATCCATTTCCACAATGTCGAATGAGCCGGATACGGAGGATGTTTTTATTGTAGGTGCCGCAGGACTTATTGTACCCGAAGTTGTCGAAGGAGCAGATTTCCTATTTTCTAAATATTGAACCAGATCCCCTTTTGTAAAACGGTTGTCTTTACCGGAGCCAGGAAGTGCATCCAGTTCGCCAAGGTGAATTCCTTCTTCTTTGGCAATATTTTTTACCAGTGGTGAATAAAAGCGGTCTGAATTTCCAATTGAACTGCCATTGCTTGAAACAGTTACGGAAGCAGCTACCACAACTTCGGCCTGCTTAGACGCCTGAGCCGGAATGGTGGCTTCAGCTGCTGGGGTGGAAACCATGGCAGGTTTTGCAGCGCCGGCTTCGGTTTCAATTACCAGAATTGGTTTGCCGATTGGTACAACATCTCCCTCTTTTACCAGTATTTCCAGGATAACCCCGGCATGGGTGGAAGGCACTTCAGTATCTACTTTATCAGTAGCCACCTCCAGAATGGATTCGTCCTGTTCGATTTTATCCCCAACTTTTTTGAGCCAGCTGAGGATGGTTCCTTCCATGATACTTTCGCCCATTTTGGGCATTACCATTTGTACCTGCGCCATAATTCTGTTCCTGTAGTTTTTTTGGTGTCTCCGGTGTAAATTTCAGAGTGCAATTTTATGAAATATTGGCGGTCATTGCGACCGCTTTTTTTAAAGAAATAGGATTTGTCGTCGAATCATGTCAAGACCCCGCAGGCGAAGCATA
Source organism: Spirosoma fluviale (assembly GCA_945902135.1). Taxonomy (GTDB): domain Bacteria; phylum Bacteroidota; class Bacteroidia; order Cytophagales; family Flexibacteraceae; genus CAMDMI01. Next base: position 696 of record CAMDMI010000271.1, on the reverse strand, counting down.
TTCTGAAATACATTGATCACGCCAAAAGGACGAACAATTTCTTTCCATTCACCAATTTGAATGCCATCCTGAATCTTAATAAGCTTGATTTCGGCTACTTTTTCTATTTCAGGCCATAGAATTTCAATGGAAAACCCAGAACCATTTTCGGGCAATAATTCAGGCATCGAAAGAAATATTTCTGTTTGGTATAAACTTGATTTCAATACTCCACCAATGTCTTTGTCTGAAATGTGGAGAAACATATTGTTGTCGCCCAGAATTTTTGCGACTACTGGTGCAAGTTCTATGTCTTCTGTCGCATAAATATCATTCCCAAGGGAGGTGCAAATCTGATCACCAATTCTCGCCAATTCCGATTGAACATCTGTTTCATTTGTTCCCCTTCCAGTAAGCCTTAATTTCACTTCTCCTCCCGAAGGCAGGTAGGCGAGCTTTTGGTTCTCGGGCATAGAATCTTCCACATGAGCAAGGCGTTCAGCAAGTTTCGTTTCCGGAATACAGGCAGTTCGAAAATATTTATGGATGATTGTGCCAGTTCCTGTATTTTTTTTGATTTCGGGTAAAACGGAATCTTCGAAAATTTGCTTCATTTCATACGGAACTCCGGGAAGGGCAAAACAATCCAATTTGGCTTCGGTAAACCAAATGCCTGGCGCGGTTCCTACTTTATTTTCAAGAATTGCAGCCTTGTCG
>CAMDMI010000270.1 GCA_945902135.1 Spirosoma fluviale | reverse complement strand
GAAATCTGCTGGCGAATGTCGGTCATGGTGCCTCAAAAATAACCGACACGACTATTCCTGAGCTGTAAATTTTTAAGAAATCAAACTGCGCTTCGGTGGCGAAGCAATTTTTCGATGGCCATGGAATAGCCTTTCAATCCTTCCCCGCTAATCTGAAACAAGCAAACTGCTTTTAAAAAACTATGGTGCCGGAATGGTTCTCTTGCATATACATCGCTGATGTGTACTTCCACCGCCGGGAGACCTGTGTCGACAAGGGCATCGGCCAACGAAATTGAAGTATGGCTTAAACCACCGCCATTGATTACAATTCCATCCGCTCCGCCTGATTCTTGCTGTAAAAAATCGATCAATGCACCCTCGTGGTTGGACTGAAAGTACTGTAAATTCAAGTCCGGAAATTCCAGTCGAAGTTCTTGCAGGTAATCCTCAAATGAGCGGTTTCCATAAAGCTCAGGATTGCGAAACCCGAGGCGGTTTAGGTTGGGGCCATTGATGATCAGCACTTTCATTGTAGTCAAATTACTCGGTTTCGTTTCCGGTTTTTCCCTTTTTCAGATAGTTTTCAAGTACGGCTCTGATGCTGCGGTAAGACGAAAATAAGGCCGGACTGGCTTCTGCCTCACTCATCCACCTGATTTGCTCAATGCCTTCCTCTTTCTGGGGTTGCATATTTGCATCATCCAGACAGTTCATTGAATACCAGGCTGTTTTCTTAAGTGTTCGTTTGCCATCCAACAAATAACTATGCCAGGTATTGCAAATCTTTTCCCCCAATTCAACCTTAATTCCGCACTCTTCCTCAACTTCTCTGAGGGCTGCCTCTTTCATGCTTTCGCCCTTTTCCAGTTTTCCTTTTGGCAAATCCCATTTTCCCAGCCTGTGAATCAGAAGGAAATTCTCTTCCTTCCGAACAAGTCCGCCAGCCGCTTCTATAATTCGAAATTGCTTTTTCACATATTCTTTCATCGCAGCCGGTTCATTGGATTGGCAAATAATTTCAATCTGACCTGCCAAACTCCCTTTTTCAATCCATTCCAAAAGGACCCGTATATCCGTAACACGGGCATCCTGTAAAAAAATACTTCCGGATAAAGCATTGGCCTCGGTTGACTTAAGGCTTGTAACCTGAAGATGGCCGGAATAATCAAACTCTTTGCCGGCAGAAAGAATTCGTATGTAGTGGTCGTTGATGAAAAGTTTCATCGCTTAAATTCTGTGTACTGATTTTTCCAATGCCAAAGGAGGGAAAATCCGAGGAAAATCACGGCAATTCTATTTCCGATTTGGAAGATTTTATGAGATTGTGGTGGCGCATAGTGCGCTTGCCATCCAAGTCCCGAACGGTGGTAATGCTTAATGTTTGTGGATCATTGCCGGGTTGCAAAAGCTTGGTTTTTTCGGCGTCTTCTTTCATGGAGTGTTGATGAAAAGATAGAATTTCATCCTGACCTGGTTCCGGATTTTTATCCAGCCAGATGCGAAACCACTCTTCCTTCATGCGACGAGCTTCCGTGTCATACAAGGCTGAAGATGACCATATGTAAGGCAAATGCGGATCAAGATGGTTGAGGAAGGGTCTTTCTCCATCCCAGCGCAGTTCTATCAACTCCAGATTCTCATGGTTGCTGATGGCGATAAGCGTGAAGGGCTCAACACCTTCAAGGCTATTTTCAAGCAGAAATTTTTCCGGACCTCCAAAGGCAAGAACTTCAAGCAGGACCAGGCCCCGGCTTTTTCGGTATGGAGGAATGGAAATGTGCTTTTCAAATGCGCCATTCAGAAGACAAAGATTCAGTCCTGTGTCGGATGCAGCAATCCAGGATCCAAGACTGTCCTGATCTTGCGGGTAATAATGCTTTTCATCGCCAACCGGGTATGCGGCAGGATCGAGGGTTTCCGCACGACTCAAACGCTCATCTCTGTTGGAAGTAAGCGTAAAGCCATCTAAACTGGGCAGGTAGGTAACGATGCACATTGGGTTGAATTCAATTTATCTGCGATCCAAATTGGAGTCGTGAAATTCGACCACATGGATTTCAGAATGGATGAATTACACTTATCCTTTGATTGAAAAAAATGATTTAAACACAGGACTTGAAAAACCAAAATCAGGCAAAAAATTGCCGGATCAGCTGGGCAATGGCCAGCAGAATAAAAAACCAGCCAATAAGTTTTTCAGGATTATAACGGCTGCTGAGTGCAAGCAAGCGGTCCTGGTTTTTTCGAGCAATTCGAACCAATATCCACATCAGAAAAAATGCACCCGATGCTGTTCCTGCAATAAAAGCCAAATTCTGGGCAAGACTTTGCGGATACAGAGCCAGGCTGCTTTTGTACCACAGTAAAATGGAAATCCAGAAAAGCGGAAGTTGCGGATTGAAAAGTGCAAGCAGCATACCTTCGTACAAGGGATTACGCTCCTGCTGCGGGCTTGTTTGGTCTGGAATTTCAGTTTTGGGTCGGGCAGAAAAAAGAAACTTAAGTCCCATTAAAAAAAAGATCGGCACCAATCCCCAGCGGATCCAGTTTTCGAGCCCATCCATGCTTTGAAGCCAATCGGAACCAAACAAGGCAATGGCTGCATATGGCAATTCTGTCAGACTTCCGCCAAGTCCTAAAAGGATTGCGGCCCTGAAATTTCGACGAAGGCAATACCGCAAAACCCCGCCATTGACCGGACCAAGCTGCAATGAGCCATAGGCCGAAATTATGGCTGTAAGTAGAAATAGAAATAAGGCACGGAACAGGTCTTCCATTGGACTGCAACTACGAAAATGCCGCATTCAAAAAAAACATGCTGTGTAATTTGTCGGGTATCCTACATTTGCCGGTGACTACGGGGTGCCTGCAAGGCTGAGATTACACCCGTCGAACCTGATCCGGATAATGCCGGCGAAGGGAATGGTTGAAAACTTTGGTGTGGCGTATGAAGCCTGCCGGTGTTCCGTGGTCAGCAATTTTTACCAGGAACATGAAAAAACAAATCAGTCTTTTTATTGGAATCTTGATTTCGGGCAGCACTGCATTTGCCCAATTCAGCATCAGCGGAACCATTTCAGAAAAAAATGACGGCAAGTCCATTCCCATGGCGCAGCTTGGATTGGAAGGCACTGCATTTGCCGGCATCAGCGAAAAAAATGGCCATTTTGAAATTCAGAATATTAAACCGGGCAGGTATTTTCTCAGGGCCCAGTACCCGGGTTATTTTCCTGTCAGGGTGCCTGTCCTGATCAAAGAAAACCTAAAAATTGACCTCCGGATGGA
>CAMDMI010000269.1 GCA_945902135.1 Spirosoma fluviale | reverse complement strand
CGCTGGAACTGGAGAAAAACGCAGCGATTTCAGAACTACCTTGTATTGGTCTGGCATTGTGGATTTGGATAACAATGGCAGAGGGAATTTTTCTTTCCGTACCGCTGATGATTTGGCAACCTGGCGGATTAGTGCACAAGCCCTTGGACCTGAAGGATTGCCCGGCTATCAGGATGGTTTTTTCAGCACAGTCCTTCCCTACTCTGTTTCGGCCAAACTTCCCTTTGAACTAACCAGCGGAGATGAGTCCGTAATTCCAGTTGCAGTTCGAAATCAATCCAATAAAAAGCAAGAATTCGTCTTGAGCCTTCAATTAAAAAAAGGACTTTCCACCTCAGAGGTATTTCCCAAAAACCTTGTGCTGGAGGCCGGACAAACCAAAGAAATACCAATTCGTATTTTGGCCGGAGAAAGAGTCGATAGCAGTCTGGTGCATATAGAATTAAAAACCGGCCAGGATCCGGATGTTTGGGAAAAAACCATCCGGATTATTCCCAGAGGCTATCCTGTAAGTGTAGCTTTATCGGGTCGTGAAATGGAAAAAGCGTTTCTAACGGAGATTAATGCGCCTGTGCAAGGAAGCAGTCGGGTTCATGCGACGGCTTTCCCGGATGTAACTTCCGATTTGCTCACAGGAGTAGAGAGCATTTTGGCAGAGCCTTATGGTTGTTTCGAACAAACCAGCATGAGCAGTTACCCCAATGCCATGGTGCTTGGTTACCTGCGACAGTCTTCCAATCCCAACCCTGAATTGATCAAAAAATCAGAAGACCTTCTGCAGCGAGGTTATAAAAAACTCACCGGCTTCGAAACAAAGCAAAAGGGTTACGAATGGTTTGGGGGGGCACCTGCCCACGAAGCACTTACCGCATACGGACTTATGCAATTTAAGGATATGCAAAAAGTGGCACCTGAAATTGTGGATCAAGGTATGGTTGAAAGAACAACCGAATGGCTGCTTTCGAGAAGAGATGGAAAAGGTGGCTTCCTTCGTAGTTCTCAGGCTCTGGATAATTTCGGCCGCGCCGATGAGGACATCACCAATGCATACATCATTTATGGACTTGCCGAAGCCGGATTCCAGCAACTGGATCTGGAAGTAAAGAAAATGACGGGCATCGCCCTAGAAAAAAAAGATCCCTATGTCCTTGCATTGATGGCCAATACTCTCTGGCTTTTGAAAAAACCAGAGGAAGCCAGAGAAATGACACGGGCCCTCATGGCAACAAGAAAAGAAGATGGCAGCTGGACAGGCAGCCGACATTCCATTACTTATTCCACTGGGCAGGGTTTAACAGTTGAAACAACCGGGTTTGCCATCATGGCATTAATTCGCTCAGATGAAGCAGACAAAGCGGTCGTAGAAAAGGCTGTTTCCTTTTTATGTGGCCAGCGTCAGGCAAGGGGTGGATTTGGAAACTCTCAGTCCACCATTGTGGCGCTCAAAGCCCTGACAGCTTTTGTGGTTTACAGCAAGCGAGCTGTAGAAGATGGGGCCTTCAATTTGATGGTAAATGGAAAGGAAGCAACCAAAGCAGAATGGAAAGCAGGCACGCAAAAAGCCATCCGGATGGAAGGCTGGGAAAGTCTCCTGAGCACAGGCCGCAATACCCTGGAATTCAAATATTCATTGTTGAAAGACCCATTGCCCTTTACAATTGGAATCGATTATTTCACAAAACTTCCTCAGTCTGCACCCAATGCGCCGCTCGGACTTTCAGCCAGACTCTCATCTGAAAAAACAGCTTTGGGCAAGCCCGTAGAACTGGAGCTTGAGTTGAAAAATAATTCAGCCGAAGGCAAACCAATGAGCATTGCCTGTGTTTCGGTGCCTGCAGGATGCACCGTTTCTCCAGCTCAGTTCCGGGAATTGATGGAAACGAAAAAGGTAGATTTTTACGAAGTGAAAGGCAATATGATTTACCTGTATTTCAGGCAGATGGCCCCTTCTGAAATCAAAAAACTCAGCATTACACTGAGTCCGGTTTTAAGAGGCAAATATGAATCATCTGCTTCCTCTGCTTATCTATATTACACAGCCGAAAAGAAAGATTGGGCGCAAGGCCTCAGGCTGGAAATAGATTAAAATGATCAGGTAAACTTAATCCCGCGACATGCCGGAAATTAGGCCGGCATGTTGTGGAAAGGCTTCCAGAAACCAGCCTTTTGAAGGCATTTCAAAATCGGCAAAATCAAAGCCCGGCGCAACGGTGCAGCCTACCAGTGAAAATTCTGTTCCCTGAGACGGTCTGCTTCCAAACCAAACTCCGGCCTTAACCACATGCGTGAGGCATTCCCCAGAGGAAATATTTCGCCCAAGCCTGGTTATGCGCAATTCACCATTGTGCTCGAATTCAATAATGTCCAGCGCCTGGCCATCATAAAAATGCCAGACTTCGTCAGATTTTATTCGGTGTAGGGCTGAAAACTGGCCTTGCTCTAGGAGAAAATAAATGGCAGTGCTTGCGGCTCTGGGTCCAGAAAAACCAGAAGGCTCCATGACCAGATTGCCGCGGAAAGTTTCTGCAAAGTAACCACCTTCAGGATGGGCCTGAAGATTCAAATGGCTTACATAATCAGCAGCCTTCATCCTCAGGATTTTCCTTTCTTATTCTTGTCCTTCTCTTTTTGCACATCCTGGGCCTGACGCATGGCATCTTCCAGTCTTGCTGCAAAACCGGTCTTTTTCTTTCCGGCATTTTTCACCTTGTTCTCCTCGAGTTTTTTCCGAAGCTGACCATCATCTACAAAACGCTTGATGGCTTGTTGCTGCACAATACTCACCACATTGGAAACCAAATAGTAAAAACTTAGTCCGGCCGGAAGTGAGTTCAGAATGAACATAAACACAACCGGCATAATGTAACTCATGGATTGCATTGGTCCAGCTACGGTACTCGTTTGGTTGTTGTACCAGGTGAGCACAAGTGTGGATGCCGTCATTAAAATTGTAAAAAGACTCACATGATCGCCGTAACCCGGAAGACTAAAAGGAAGCGTAGCGATGGAATCGTAGGAACTCAAATCCGGTGCCCACCAGAAACTTTGCTGCCTCAACTCAATGGCGTTGGGAAAAAAGTTGAACATGGCAAGCAATACAGGCATCTGCAAAAGCAATGGAATACAACCACTCAGCGGATTAATGCCCACCTGCTGGTACAATTTCATTTGCTCGGCCTGGGCTTTCTGCATGTCATCGCCGGTGCGCTCCTTAATTTCATCCAGCTCCGGTTTCAGCACCTTCATCTTGGCCATAGAAATGTATGACTTG
>CAMDMI010000268.1 GCA_945902135.1 Spirosoma fluviale | reverse complement strand
TTCTTTTCAACTTAGGCATGGAAGGCACCCGGGCCGAGCAGGTAATTGCTGTTTATCAGGTAATTAAATCATTGAAGCAAATGCCTGATTCCGCAGAAAAACGCAAGGAAATCCGCGAAAAGCACCGGGACGACGATTTCTTCGAAGTTCTGGAATATCTCGATTAGGTTTCATATTGATTTTCAGATGATGAAACCATTTTTATTAAAGTAAATCAACAATCAAATACCTCTAAGTCGTTCTTTTTTACGACGGGTGTTAGTATATATTTTTAGGTTTTTGCAATGTTATTGCTGTAATAGCCCCAAAAAGTAGCCAATAATTTACGTTATAGACTGACAGTCTTACTTTTCTATTAAATCGTCTTTTTTTGTTTTTCTATTAGATATCAGGCACTTACAAAGGATTTATTTTTTATTTCCATTCAAAATATTGCTTGAAGAACAAGATTGAAGGACCTAATTCCACAAGGTAAGTTCGCTATCGGCTTTTGCTGAAATAGAATGCCATTAATGTCTCAATGTTGCAGCATGTTCCATTTTAACAAAAAACAAAACATGAAAAAATCGATTGCAATACTTGCAATAAGCGCATTTGCCTTGAACGCAAATGCCCAGGACAATAGTCTTGAAGCAGGAAAAATTTCTATTTCAGGTTCAGTTGGATTTTCTACTGGTTCTTCTGAATCAGAAGTAACTTCAGGTGGGACAACTGTAAATGAAAAAGGGCCAACCACAACAAACATGAACCTACTTCCATCGGTTCAGTATTTTCTTTCAAGTAATCTTTCTGTTGGCCTTGGTGTTGGATATGGTAGTACTAAAATTTCTACTGAAGAAGATATTGATGATGGTACCAAAATAGAATCAACTACCACAATTTCTCAGATTAGCCTGGCTCCAATGGTTACATACTATAAGGGTTTAGGTAATGACAAATTTGGTCTTACAATAAGCGCCATGTTGCCTTTGGGTTTTGGAGGTGTAAAATCGGAGATAAAATCCGGAAGCACTACCGTAACCGACGAGTCTAATTTGAATTCTATTTCCTTCAATATTCAACCAGGCCTTTATTATTTTCCTACTAAGAAAGTAATGCTTACTGCCAACATTGGTAATATTTTCAGCTATACAAAAGATACCCAGAAAGAAGATCTTACTGGTGGTGGTACTTCAACAGATTCTGATACTTCAATCGAGATTTTGAATCTGAATACCAGCGGTGGCGTTGGAACAGGTCTTTCTTTCGGAGCTTCTTTCTTCTTCTGATAACCAGATTAACTAATCATAAAAAACCCTGCTTAGCAGGGTTTTTTGTTTTCTGCCAGTTGATATTTCCGTTTTGACTATGCCATCACATTTGTAAATAATTATTGTATCTGATTTTTGTCGGGTGCCATGGGCATTTATCTCAGCCGGAACTATGACCATGCTTCTGTATTCCCTGCATTGGATGTTGTCTCTTGCCTCAAAATCCAATACCCATGAGAATACCTGTCTTTTCTGTATTTCTTTTCATGCTGGGCAATATTGCCTTTGCCCAGAATCCGGTTGGTCTTACCCAACGCGACAATCTTGATCCCTGGACCTATAAGCAGGGCATCCGACCGAAAGCCGGAGATTTTGGCTACTTTCTTAGTGCCACCACCCAGGATTTTAAGTACTATTCTAACATTAACCCACTGTCTTATATCAATTTCAGGTGGTACAAAAAAGATGACCTAGTTTTTCGTGGTGGACTCCGCTTGTTTAAAAATAAGTCTTTTTTGAAAGGTGAGTCAAACGATTCATTGAACAAGGGTTCTGAGATCAGCAATTTCAGCAAGCGAGAAGAGAAATCGGTTGAGCATCGTTACGGTGTTTGGGCTGGGGTTGAGAAACACCTTTGGCCAGGAAATATGGTGGATGTGTATCTGGCTGGCGACTTGAGAGCAGGCATCCGGAGAAAAGTTACAAATTTTATGGAGCAACCCACCACAGGAGACAAGGTGGAACGCCTTGTGAATGCCAACAGCTTCGAATACGGTTTTGATGCCAATATTGGCTTCCAGACTTTCATTGCAGACCTGCCACTTTCAATTGCGGTTGAGGCCGGTTTTCAGCTTACTGCGGCAAATTTTCGAAGAGGAAAAGCAAAAGAATCAGTTGGCGGAGTTACCACCGAATATCAGTTTGAGGTTGATTCAAATTTGAATCCGAACAGCTCCGACCAGTATTCCAAACTCTCATCCGCAAAATTTGATTTGGATGCTGGTTTACGCTTTACTCTATGTTATTTCTTCTCAAAATAATCTGAAGCCAAACCATGAGATACATTTTGCGAAGGCACGGCCTGCTGTTAATAATTACTTCAATTGCTTTTTTGGAATCCTGCACCGGAGTTCGTTCCCGGATGTTTGTTCAGGGAAAAAGCCCATTTCGAAGCTGGGATTACCACCTTATGTTTCAGCGCAATGATTTGCTTGAGCTTGGTTCGGTTTCCGATAGCCTTCACTATACAACTTATTTCGGGCTGATTCATACCAACAAAGACTACCGTTATACAAAACGGATTATGTATCCAGGAATTGGTGGACATCTTTTTCAAGGATTTAATGGCCATGGCTATATATCCAGGGTCTTGTATTCACTTCATGAAAAGCAACCGGATGCGGATATTATTATACCTGTAAAGGTGATTACCAAAAAGCAAAAGATGTTTTTGGGAAGTAGAAAGACCATTACAGTTATTGGAAAAGCCTATAAATTTAAATGAGAATGTGGACGAGAAAAAGGCAGGGGTTTTGCGTCTGCCTTTTTCAATTTTTGAAAACCAGTTTTGTTTTTTTTCTTCTTTCGGCTTGTACCCAAGTGGAAGACATACCCATTGGGATGCAGGTAAATCCTGGGCAAATGATTGTGTATGTACAAACAGATCAGGTGCAGGAATTTGTTATTGATGGCAGTGCAAAGACTCCAATTACCAGGTTCAGGGTGGTTTCGAAAGTTAAAAATACACGAGAACACTTGGAGCTCGATTCCATTTTTGAAAGCCCACAAAAGTCAGTGCGGTTTTCATGGTTTTTTAAGGCTCCGGTTTTTTCCGTTGATACAGACATGTACCTCTACTTCGAGCTTTTTAGCCAATCCGGGGAGTCTTTTAAAATTGCCCGGCAGATCATTGTTCGAGCTGGTGATCCGATGCTGGTAGAAACAACGGGCTGGCGCATTTTTCCCAGAAATACTGGAAACCCGAGACATGGTTTCAGCATTAATTCTCGTACTTATGGAACCATCGGAATTA
>CAMDMI010000267.1 GCA_945902135.1 Spirosoma fluviale | reverse complement strand
GAATCACCTGGAAAAGCATGGGATAAGGAAGTTGCGAAAAAGTTATACGACCATGTATTCTCGGTTGGAAATACAATCGATCAGGCCGAGGCTTACCGCAAGTTTCGCGGCAGAGATCCTCAGACCGGCGCATTGATGCGCAGTCGAGGGCTGGAGATGGAAAAGTAAATGCCAATGGTATTCAAATAAAAAAAAGGAAAAAGTAAAATTGGGGTGGTTCGAAAGTGCCACCCTTTTTTTTGCCATTGTTTACCTGTGGCGTTAGGTGTTTTCTTTCACCTGAAACTTGAAAAAATGTTTTCTATGACTGGCTAGTAATAAATCCCTTACCGGGAAGTTAAAAACCATGCGCGGGGTGCAGACCGGTAATTCCACAAGCTTAATAGCCAGCAAATCCAGATTTTCAGTCTGCATTAGTAGCGAATGCCCAATATTAAAATATCGTCAATCTGAAAATAATCACCCATCCAAGTTTGCATGGTCTCATTGAGTTCGGATTTTTGTTCTTGCATAGGTTTATGGGAAAATGATTGAATTAATTCAACCAATCTTTTCATCATAAATTTCTTTCCATGGTTTCCGCCAAACTGATCAACTACTCCGTCTGTAAACAAATAGATTGCATCTCCCTCATTGATATCATATTCTTTCAGAGAAAAAGTGTAGTCCTCCTGCATCATCGCATTAATGCCAATATTATCGGCTTTAATTTTTATTAATTTATTACCATGGCTAAAAAGTATAGGTCTTCTTGAACTAGCAAACTGAATTTTGTTTTCCTTTCTTAAAAAAGTACAAACAGCAATTTCAACACCATCATCAATTTGGATGGAGGAGAACTCATTTTTAAAAGCATTCCGGAATTCCCTGTTCATTGCATTTAATAACTTATCCGGTTGTGTAATTCCTTTTCCGTCAATTAAATTATTAATAATATTAAGACTGATCATCGTCATCAAGGCACCTGGAACGCCATGTCCGGTACAGTCGCCACAAATTAAAATAAGCTTGTCATCTTGTTCCTTTATGGTGTAAAAATCCCCTCCAATTGATTCTTTAGGCTGGTATAAAACGAAGTTCTCATTGAAAAAGCTATTGAAAAATTTTTCTTTTGGTAATAGAGCCTGCTGAATATTTCGGGCATATTTTAAACTTGCTGCTACATTTGCATTTTGCCGGCTAATATTATCTCTATCGCGAATTACGCTGGAGTGAATCCTGCGATTTTGTTTTGTTTTTTTACTGATTTTAAGGCAAAGCTTTATTTTTGCTTTAAGTAATTCAGGATCAGGAGGCTTTGCAAGAAAATCTATTGCTCCGCAGTCAATACCCTTTATTACCTTTTCTTTATGCGAGCCCAAAGCAGAAAGAAAGATTATTGGGATGTTCTTCGTCTCATCCATTTCACTTAAAATTTTAGCTACTTCAAATCCATCCATTTCGGGCATCTGTACATCTAGAATAATGCAATCATACTGGTTGCGAATGGCCATATCAATCGCTGCCCGTCCTGAATCGGCCTTGTGAATAATAAATTCCTCCGACCTCAGAAGGGCATTAAGAGTAAATAAATTATCATTAAGGTCATCCACAATCAAGACAGATTGTAAGATATTTTCAAATGTTTCTCCCCGATTTAATTTGGATCTGAATTGGTTTAAACTCAAATCACATAATTCGTTGAAAACCCCAATAAATTTCATTACATCGACCACCATGTCCGGCTGAGAAATTGTGATGGCAGCAAGCGGCATTGTGGGAACCTTTGAACTCTCTGGAGACTGGACAAGAGTCAATCCTCCGGCACTTTTTATTCTTTTCAATCCGGCTGCACCATCTGCATTTGCGCCGGACAATACTATTCCCATGCAATTTTTTCCATAAGCTTTTGCAAAACTGTCAAAAGTGACATCGATGCTGGGTCTGGAAAAGTTGACTTTTTCTGAATAATCAAGGCATAGGCAACCGCTTGCATCGACCAGTAAATGATAGTCTCCCGGAACTAAATAGATATTATTTCCCTCCAGTTTCATCTTATCCTGTACCTCAAACAGCTTCAGTTTGCATTTTTTCCCCAAAATATCTTCTAATTGATATTCATTCGTACTTTTTCTATGCAGAACAATTACAATAGGAAATGGGAAGTTCTCGGGTATATGAGGCAAAAGATTGATAATTACCTCAATACTTCCTGCCGATCCGCCAATTACAATTACCCCTTCTTTTTCCATATTTTGAACTGGCCATTGTATTCATCCATTAATTGATTTATGGGCGAAAAAAGTAGACTTTCCTTGGAGCCAAGTGCTAAGAAACCATCAGGATTAAGGCTATCGTAAAAAGTTTGTAATACTGTGTTTTGAAGTTCTTTGTTGAAATAAATTAATACATTTCTGCAAACGATGATATCAAATTTATTGAAAACACTGTCTGAAACCAGATTGTGGGTGCTAAAAATTATCTTCTCTCTTAGTTCAGTATTGAATACGACCTCTCCATTTTTAACTTCATAATAGGCATTTAAATTCTCTGATGCCTCAGAATCTGTGTAGTTTTTTTCATACTGGTTTATATTTTCCAAACTATATGCTCCGTTTTTTGCAATGTCAAGCACAGACTGATTGATATCTGTCGCGTAAATGATGGAGTTTTTTAGCAGGTTCTTCTCCTTTAGGATGATGGCCATAGAATAAACCTCTTCACCGGTTGAGCAGCCTGCATGCCAGATTTTGAGAGGCGATTTATCATATAGTTCGGTCATTAAAGCCTGTCTGATAATTTTAAAAAAGTAAGGATCACGGAACATTTCTGTAACATTTACCGTTATTTCTTCAATAAATTCATTCATTTTTTCGGGTTCGCTTCCGATCAAAGTGAAAAGCTCATCCAGCGAACTGATACTTTTTAAATCAATGTATCTCTGAAAACGGCGAATCAGTGATGGTGCCGAATACTGGAAGAAATCATATCCTGAATTGTCGTAAATCTCAGAAATTATCTCTCCTGCTTCCTTTTCGCCAATCTGCATTGTTTTAAATTCCATTGTTAGGAGAGCAGAGAATATATCTTAGAAAGAAGAATATCGATATCAACCGGCTTGGTGCAATAATCATCTGCTCCAGCTTCAATGCACTTTTCCTTATCACCCTTCATTGCTAGTGCTGTAAGTGCAATTACCTTTGTCCGGCTCAGATCTTCGTTATGACGAATGAAACGAAGGGTTTCAAAACCATCCATTACGGGCATCATCATATCCAATAGAACTACATCTACCTGTATCTCTGCTA
>CAMDMI010000266.1 GCA_945902135.1 Spirosoma fluviale | reverse complement strand
TTGTTTCGGCCATTTCTTTCTGCTCAGGGGAATGAAAATAAATGGCGGAACGGTATTGTGTGCCAACATCATTGCCCTGCCTGTTTCGGGTTGTGGGATCATGCACCAAGAAAAAGACTTCCAGAATTTCAGAGAAACTGACAACCGATGGGTCGAATGTAATTTCAGCCACTTCTGCATGGCCGGTGCTGCCATCACAAACTTCTTTGTAACCAGGATTCTCCTTATGGCCGCCACTGTATCCTGAAACTACTTTTTTTACTCCTTTAAGTTCGAGATAAACACTCTCTACGCACCAAAAGCATCCGGCGCCCAATGTTGCAGTTTCCATTTTTGAATTATCGTTTTTCTTGGTTTGAGACTTAGCTGAATTTTGAACCCCATTCGGTTGGCCGCAAGCGGTCATCATCAGGGAAATGAACAAAATAAATGGGGCAATGGTTTTCATTTTTTCTTTTTTAGGTAACGAAAGAAATCAAGGGTTCATTTTGGATTGGCCTTTAATTTTTTTGAATCAGTTTGATCACCTCCTCAGAATTCCAGTCGAATCCTTCTTGCTTTACCATCATGATTTGTCTATCAGGTCCTAAAAGCCAAGTAGTTGGATAAATGTGAATCCCCAAATCTTCGAGGCTTGTTCCAGATTGGTAAACTGGAAGATTGGTTTTGCAAAGGCTGCTGAATCGATTAATTTTAGACCAATCTTCATCTGAAATAAGGATTACCTCCAGTTTTTCTTTGCCCAGAGATTTTTGAAGTGCTTCGATAGAAGGGGCTTCCCGAATACAATCTCCGCACCAGGATTGAAAGTAGGAAACCAACAGATAAGGTTGATTGATTGTCGCAGTTTTTAATTTCTCACCAGTTTCACTGGTCAATTCCACATGGTTTAAGGGCATATCTGGCACATGAAAATGCCGCCATAGTTTTCTTCCGGCAAAGAAGAAAAATACGATTATCAGAATCAGGAAAGAGATTTTCTTCATGCCTCAGTTTGTAGGATTTCCAGTGCCGGTTCTTTGAATGGATTTCTGTTTTTCCAGTCAGGCTTCTCCTTGTTTTCCAAAGCCCTGTTCATGTAATTGAAAGTAATGGTGGGAAGTCCTCTTTTCAATCGGAAATAATGAAATATAGAATTTGGAACTGCCCCGGCACTTGCCTTCGCATCAAAACCAGTTCTTCCAAACTGAATTTTTAATTCTTTATGATCTATTCCGGCGCGAATGCCATCGAACAAGATGTTGAAGTAGAGGAGGTGTTTTTCATTTGCCTCACTATCAAACCCAATGTAGTGTACTTCTCGCACTTTGTTCGGATGCAAAAAATGCGAACTGAAAGCCAGCATCTTTTTGTTTTCATCAAACCAAGCCCTGATTTCAAAGGCATCTTTTTTCGCCTTTTTCATTTCTAGGAAATAGTTGCCATTGAGGGAACCAATACGAATCGCCTGTCTTTGACGAACTTGCTGGTACAGATTTTCCATTACGGCCTTATTCTGAGAAATTTCATCTTCCTCTAGAATTCGAAACTCCAGAGAAGAAGCTGCCTCCAATATTTTTTTGCCCCGCTGTCGGTATTTTTTCCCTAGGCTTGCCATATAATCATCAAATCCCAGCCAATCGGCTTCGAGTTTTAGTTCCATCAACAAATCCTGGTCGAATGTGCGGAACCGATGTTCTTTCAATCCTTCTTGTTCAAGGGGTTCCTGAATGTCTTTCAAAAGCAAGGCTCCGGGTTTCAATCTGCGTTCGAGGTCTCTGGAAACTTCTAGAATTAAACTTCTGTTTCTGGAGTCAGAAAAATAGAAACCTTCCTCATTCAGGTGAAAGAGGTTTCCGCAAATTAAAATGCCAGTTTCGTGACAAATTAGAATTTGTCGAATGAGTGAAAGAGGGCCACTGTTGAGAAAACTGCTGTCATAATGTCCTGAATGAAATCTGAATTCCTGAAAGGAGGCCAAGCCAATACAGGTTCCGGAATGGTAGATGAGTAAAAAATGGTATTTCACATCTTCCAATCCAGAGTCAGGAAGGATTTTTAAAAAGCGGCTTTGTAAGTGGTGGTCCTGAGGAAGGAAAGCATCCCAAATTTCAGAAATAGAATTGATGTCACCAGTTACCTGATAACTCAGATTCCGGTCATGGGTTTTGCAAAGCTTCATTCAGACATTCTTCGAATAAATAGAACACAAATCCCTTGCCAAAGGTTTGTGTCCATTGATAAAAAAGGACGCATCAGCGTTTCCATTGAAAATTGCAACGGGCACAAGTGTGGGTTTTGCTTAAGAATAGCAAGGCCAGCGGGTAACTTAATAGGGTTAGAAAAACAGCCAGCGCCGTTTTGCCATAAGTGAATTTTTTTCTGTAAACAGGATAGGTCTCACAAGCCGGACACCAGGCAGCTACCTCATCATGGCTTTCCCGAAATGCGGCATCAAGTGGTGCAATGCTGGCTTGTGCGGGTTTGAAAAAATCTTCAATAATGGCTTTTGCACGCTCTGCCTCAGTTTCAGGAACCAATAATTTCACTCCGCCTACTGCATTGGAAATCAGTGGATCTATCAGCACCACATGCTCATTTGATAAAGTGCAGGGAATGTTCTCTTCCCGAAGTTTCGCAATCAATGGATAAGCCTCAGAGGGATATGTGAAAGACCATACACTCAACATAATTGCAAGCTAGGTTCAATATCCCGAATTCTGAAAGAGCATTGGGAATTGAATCAAGGATTTCTATTTGTCCGGTTTACCTTTGCACCCTATGGATGCTGCTGCCTTGGTTTCTCGTTTCACTGGTCATAAAGAGCCTGTGTATGCGCTTTCACCTGGTTTAATAAAGGGGCAGTTTTTCTCTGCTGGCGGTGATGGCTGGGTTGTAGCCTGGGACCTCGAAAAACCAACCGAAGGTCGCCTTCTTGCCCGCATGACTGGAACTGTGTATGCGCTTTGCTTGCTTCCTGAATTAAATCTTCTGGCGGTTTCAGTGAACAAGGATGGATTTCATTTCCTGGATCTGGATTCTGGAAAAGTGGCATTTTCAATTGCTGGAGCTGAAAGCAATTGGTTCCGAATGGAAAAAACCGGACTCGGTTCGCTTTTGGCAATGGGCTCTTCCGGTCGATTGGCCATTCTTGATTTGAATGAAAGGTCTGTACAATTTCTCCAAGCTGGATCTGGCGACCTTCGGGCGCTGACAATTTTTCCCGACAATGCTGGTTTCGCTTTTGGAGGCTCAGATTCATTTATCCGATTGTTTGATCAGGATGCACAGTCCAGAAGTTTGATTTCCGACACACACCTGAACACAATTTTCGGGCTTGCGGCCTATCCGG
>CAMDMI010000265.1 GCA_945902135.1 Spirosoma fluviale | reverse complement strand
GAAATAGGTTCAACCGTTATTGAAATAGCCCCCGGACCACAACGAAGAACATCCGAACCAAGCGGTGGACTCGGAGCAGATACAATTACAGCTTTAATTTCCTGACGAGCTCCTTCACAACCGCCAGCATCTCTGGCCGAAACCCAATAACTTGTGGTTTGGGAAAGGTTTGGAGTGGTAAATGTGGGACCAGTGGCCAATTCTGTTCCTCCATTGCTGGAATCATACCAATGAACAGTTGCTTCAAAATCGGTGTTCGCACTCAGCTGAAAAACGCCTGGCTGGCACCTAGCCACATCCTGCGCCCCCGTTAATGGTGGACCAAGGTTATAATAGACATACACTTTTTCCCTTTGGAGACTTTCACAACCAGAAAGGAGCGTTGAAACAAAATAGAAAATTGTACCTGAAAATGATGGTGTTGTAAAAACTGGTCCAGCGAAAAAAGCTGGAGTTGTAGGCAAGGAATCTGAATACCATTTGGCTGTTGCGCCATTTGGAAGCGTTGGGGAAAGAGTCACACTTCCAGCTCCACACCTCGTAGCATCTGAAATTACTGGGGCCGGGGGAATCTGTTTGAGTTTTGCAATGGCAAAAGTTCTTGAGCTAGAGCAAGCACCGGCAACTACACGAACATAAAATGTGTCGGAAACAGTGCTAAGGCTTACAGGATAACTACTTCCTGTAAAAACCAGATTTCCGGCAATAGGACTGTCGAACCACTCATACACAGGATTCGGTAAAGTTGAGAATGCTATCAAAGTTGCAGTTCCAGGACCGCAACTTGCGCCATTCGTGGTTGATGGCCCTGGGGGATTACTGGTTAAAGTAATGATGACTTCATCCCTCTGACTTTCACAATTGGTGTCTGAAATTGAAACAAACAAAGATGTAGAAGCTGTTACACTGTATGTAAATGGAGAACCAGTTCCAATTACAGTTGTGCCAGAGGCTGATGCGTACCATTTGTAAACCTGAGTTCCACTTGCTCCCGTAGCAGAAAGGCTAATCTCACCTGCTGTGCAAACAATTACATTAGGAGAAACCGGAGTTGGGCATGCATTTATTGCCAAAGGCTGCGCAATCAAATTCGTTTTTTCAAAAGCAATTCTATCAAAGGCACAGGTTTTTGCCTGTGTATTTTGAGAACTAGCAATGATAAACAAACAAGAAATCGGAATAATGAAGCAATTCAAAAGTGACTTAACACCTTTTGAACCTTTTGAATCTGAGAAATAATTTCGCATTGATTGGTTGGGCTGTTTGCCTTCTAACTTCGGCAAAAATAGAAAAAGCCTGAACTTTTCAGCAATGCCTGTCAATTTTTGATTTGCCAGAATTCAATTGTCTTAGAAACAAGCAAGGAATTTTGGAATTACTTTCGAAAAAAACGAACCTAGAAACATGCCAACAAAGGCAAATTAATCCTTTGAAATCAAATAAAAAACCTGAATTCAGCGTTGTAATCAACTCATTTCTAGTTCTTTTTCAAAAAGGAACGAATCAAGCCTTGGTCGCTTTGGATTCGAAGCATATAAATTCCTGTCGGGAATTTAGACAAGTCAATTCTCCCCCTTGACCCTGTAAAAAAAGGCGTATAAATTATCCTACCCATCAAATCCGAAACTAAAATTTCTGAAATTTTGCTTGCTGAAATGTCAAATTCGAAAATTCCATTTTCAGAAGGATTTGGATAAACTTTTATCGCCGCAGCCTTATTACTACCTAATTGGGTAAAGTTGTAAAAAAGGCTTGTGGAATCGGAACAACCCGTATTGGCATTAATCCCAACCACAAGGTAATTTCCGCTTCCGGCCGCAACCAAAAAGGAATCTGTTTTACCAGCCAAAAGGTTTCCGTTGTAATACCATTGAAAAATTGCCGGTGACACGAATGAAACCTTCAGTGAATCTGACTCTCCAACTTGAATATTGCTGAGTTCTGGCCCTTGTTTAAAAGCAACATTTTTGATTGTGGAAACCCTCGATGTGCAGGATGACGAAATGGTTCTTACCTGATAAGCACCTGGCTGAAAAACAGAAATACTTTGGCTTGTGGCACCATTTGACCATAGATAGCCCGTGGAGGTCGGCGCAAATAGTTGAATGGATTCGCCACGGCACATGGAAGCCAAACCAGAAATCCATGGTTTAGAATTTCCGACCGAAATAGTAAGCGGCGGACTCGCCGGACTTGTGCTGCAAGAAAAACGCGCTTTCACTTTCAAAACCGCTTGACCGTAAAAATCATTGGCCCAATTGATGTTGGCGACAGTATCTGTCACAATAAATGTTCCTGCATTTTCAGGTTCAAGCAGGAACTCATACGCATTGGCCCCTTGCAATGGTTGGATCGAATAGCTTCCATTAGGAGAGTTGTCGCACAATTTCACCTGACCTAAAATTGGAGCAGGCAACTTTACTTCAGAAACCTGGGCATTGATCAAAGCATTTGCGCATTGCCCGCCAGACATAATCACCATCCCTTGACCTGAAATACCTTCATAGGATGTAGAGATCCGCACTGTATCAAAATTTGGCTCAGCTTGCGAGGCATCCGCCACATAAATCCCAGATGGCATAATCCATTGAAATCCGCCAACTGTAGTGGCAAAACTTCCTGTAATGTGCGCCATGATGGAAGTGCCCTGACACAAAGATAAATTTCCTGAAGAAGGGAAAATTCCAAAAGAAGTACTGATGGTTTTGATAGTGGGACTTGATCTGAAAACTGAATCGTAGCCGCAGGAATTGAACGCACGGACTTTGATTGTTCCGGATTCTGCACTTTGGGAAACGGTAACCGAAACCTCATTGCTGTTTGCAGGACCATTGATAATCCAGCCATTCGGAAAAATCCATTGGTAACTAGTGGCCGAGAATGTTGAATTAATGAAAAATGTAATGGTTGATCCGACACAGATTCCTGAATCAAGGTCTGGTTTTATGCGTTCTGCAGTAAGAATATCAGGCTTGCCTTTTCGGATTTGCAAAGAAACAGGATTGCTAATTCCACATGCATTTTTAGCCTGAACAAACACAAAAGCCTGCGTTGAACTTCCGAATTGCGGAACAAAAAGATTGGCCCTACCTGCACTTGTACCGGGAGTAACTTGCCAATTGCTTCCATTTGTAAACCACTCATAGCTGGTATTTGCCTGAGCAGCAACAGAATATTGAATGGTATTGTTGAAACAGAAGCCATTATTTGGTCCATTAATTCCACCAGATATGGAAGGAATTATTTGGTTGAGAGGGGCTGAAATTGAAAATACTGTTTTTGGACCAGCTCCGCAGGAATTTAACTTTGAAACAGAAAGAGTTCCGACACCAGAGCCCAAAATGGAAGTAAC
>CAMDMI010000264.1 GCA_945902135.1 Spirosoma fluviale | reverse complement strand
CAGAAAATTGACCGGAGATTCTGACTGAGTCCACATGAAAAGGCATCATTAATGACCAATCGCAATTTGACCAAACAAACCATTTTTATATTATTTCTATCTGAGAAAGGAAGTTCAGATGCATTTTCCGGGATTGTGCAATCTTTGCCGTGGCTACACAAACCGAATCTTGTGTACATGCTGAATCTATGATGAATTTTTTCGAAAAATGGCTTTCGGGTTGCCTGCTTGTGGTCTTGTTTCTCACTGGTTGTACAGAGAAAAAATCGGATGAAAAGGTAAATGCCGATTCCCTCACTGCCCAAACCGATCCGCGGAGAGCCAAAGTGCAGGCCATCTGCAGCAGCTGCCATTTATTTGTGGAACCAGATCTCCTGGACAAAACATCCTGGGCCAAAAATGTTTTACCTGCCATGGGAACACGACTGGGAATTTTTGCGCATAATGGAATACACTATACCAGCGATTCTGGCAAAGCAAATACTGAAGGTATCTTTCCAACCAGGCCCGTCCTGCCGCCAGAAGAATGGCAGAAAATCCTCGATTATTTCGAAACCTATGCCCCCGTTTCATTGGCGCCTCAGGCAAGAACCCAGACTTATACCGTTGGGTTGCCCTTGTTTGAGGCCCGCATAGTGGGCGGAAATGTTTCTCCTCCTATTATTTCAATGGTGAAAACCAACCCGGGTGGGGGCTACTTTTTTTATGACGCCGGTTCCGGCAACCTGGTGCAGATGACCAAAGAAGGAAATAAAAAGGCCGGTGGTGTTTTGCCAAATCCCATCAGTTGCATCACGCCATACCGGGATGGATTTCTGGTTTCGAAAATTGGGTCTATGTATCCCAGTGATGAATGGTTGGGTGGCATTTCCTTTATGGAGAGATCCGGAAACCTTTTGATTGAAAAAGAAACCATCCGGAACAAAGTGGAGCGCCCGGTAAACCTGCAAACCGGAGACCTCGATGGTGACGGAATTGATGATATTGTCGTCTGCGGATTCGGGAACAACAAGGGTGAATTCTACTGGCTTAAAAAGGAAGGTGCCCGTTGGAAAAAGTATTCAATCCGGAAAGTGCCGGGGGCTCTATCGACTCGTTTAACTGATTTTGACAGGGACGGGGACCTCGACATCGTCACTTTATTTGCCCAAGGACTCGAAAAACTGGTTCTGTTTACCAACAACGGCAAAGGGGTATTTACAGAAAAAAATCTCCTGGAATTTCCTCCCGTTCAGGGAAGCTCCTCGTTTGAACTGAACGACTTTAATAAGGACGGCATTCAGGATGTGCTTTATACCTCTGGCGATAATGCCGATTATTCGGTGATATTTAAAAATTACCACGGCGTGTATATTTTCCTGGGCAAGGCGGACGGGTCGTTTGCCCAAAAATATTTTTATCCGATGAACGGGGCCTACAAAGCCATGGCCCGGGATTTTGACGGTGATGGTGACCTGGACATTGCCGCTATTTCGTTTTTTGCAGATTATGTAAATCAGCCCTTCGAAGGTTTTCTGTTTTTCGAACAAACCAAAGCACTTCAGTTTTCTGTCCGATCGCATTCGGCTACGCATTCCGGACGTTGGCTCACGATGGATGTTGGTGATCTGGATGGCGACCATGATCCGGACATTGTGTTGGGTAATTTTTCCTACGGGCCTACAAGTTCTCCTGATTCCGTCAATATAAAATGGCAGCGGGGCCCAGTGACGATGATGTTGGAGAATACGTCTAAATAAAAATGTGTTTCGTGTTTAGGCTTGATAGGTTCAAGCGACCTAATTTCAACTTGAAATTGAGATTGTAAATCTTTAGAACAGAACCTTGAATGCCAATCAAGGTGTATTCTTTTGAAATCTTCTCAAGAGGTCAATAAAAAACAGTAAGGTAGTTTCACAACACATTTGCTTTGGGACATAAAATTACGGGAAACCGGATAAATCCGCCTGGGTCGGGCAGACACGCGGGTCTGCCCCTACAATTTGCATTTACGCAGAAGGAAATTTTCTACCTCAACAAACCGGATAAACAATTGTCAACTAGAATCAGGATCAATCTAAAAACCGGTAAACTAATTTTAGGACGAGACCCTTGCCCGAAGCCCCATCGTCCCTATCCCTTTGTTGCACTTTTCAAAAAAAATAAAATGTGCAACAAATTCTGTTGCTCTTTTTCAAAATATTTACAAAGTGCAACAAAGAACCACCGTATAAAATTGACTGGTGTTTCTCCTCCTAACCTGGGGTTCTGTGCAAAAATCCACGAAATCCATCCATCCGCTCAATCCGTGATGCAGACAAAAAAGACCGCCTTCGTTGGTGTTTTTCACCAACGAAAAAAAAGCCATCTTGGACTTGTTGGAGAAAATACCAACAAGGGCGAAAGGACCATATTCTATCCTGGGAGTTAGGCGAAGCCGGCTCTCAGGATTAGCCAATATTTGCAGGAACTCCGTTCCGGTGGCTGTTTACAATTCCTGACTAAATCCGAGAATTGGTTGTGGCATCACGGGTCAGAGACCCTGACAAATTTATCGTGCTGAGAGCGGCTGCGCCTAACTCTCAGCACAGATACTGTGCAAAAATCCGCGAAATCCCTCCATCCGCTCAATCCGTGATGCAGACAAATGGCACCAAAAAAAAGCAGCCCCACATTTGCGGGACTGCTTTCCATTTAGGGATAAAATAATTGTCTCCTTGTGTTCTTGGGTTTAAATTCTTAATGAGTGGGTTCGTGTCCTCGCCGAGGTTCGTGTCCCCACGAACCTCTAAAGACTTTTCTTCTATTTCTTAATCAAATTCACTTGCTGCTTGCTGCCATCCTGCATCAATTGCACGATGTACAAGCCTTTGCTGAGGTTTTCAAGGTTCAGTTCGATGGTGTTGGCGCCTTGGGTTGACTTGCCTTCACTGCGGTACACCACCTGACCAAGTGCATTGACGATGTTTACTTCGTATGAACTTTCGGTTTGTGAACTGAAGGTGAACGTCGCCGAACCGCTTGCCGGGTTTGGATACAATTCCAGAATTCCCGCCAGTTCTACCTCATCGGCTGTGTTGATGTCGTCGTTCATCTCAACCGACATACGGGCATTGGAAGCAGCGCACTGGTTGATGGCAACCACGCCATCCACATCAAAGCCATCGGCAGAAGAACCAAACTTAGCCTTTTCAGATACATCCGTAATGCGAAGCAAATGCAGGTATGGCAAAGTTCCCATTTCAAGCTTACCATCCTGACACAACTCACCAAGGTCTGTCCAAGTTGCGCCATCCAATGAACCTTCAAAGCGGGCTTTTTCAGGATAGGAATTGCAGCTTGGGTTGCCATAGCTGGTTTCAACCACCTGCAGATC
>CAMDMI010000263.1 GCA_945902135.1 Spirosoma fluviale | reverse complement strand
ATAATCAGGCCCTTAGGATTGCAACATCGGAATTTGATTGAAAACTTCGTTTATTCGCAATCTCCTGAGGTTATTTTCAGCATGTCTGTTTTGAAGGGAAAGAAAATACTTCTTGGCATTTCTGCCGGAATTGCTGCTTACAAAAGTTTGAGCTTGATCCGGCTTTTCAAAAAAGCAGGTGCTGAGGTAAAGGTCTTGCTCACGCCGCCTGCCGAAGCCTTTGTGGGCAAACTAACGCCTGCAACGCTGGCTGATTCGCCCGTTCATTCTGAATTGTTTGATGCTGGAACCGGTGAATGGGTCAACCATGTTCAACTTGGTTTGGAATCAGACCTGATGTTAATCGCACCCGCAACAGCTTCGACTTTGTCGAAAATGGCATCTGGGCAATCAGACAATCTTTTGCTGACCACTTATTTATCTGCCCGTTGTCCGGTTTGGGTAGCACCTGCCATGGACCTTGATATGTGGTTGCACCCTGCCACCCAGCGCAGTATTACACAATTAAGGAAAGATGGCGTTCGGGTAATAGAACCTGCTGAAGGCGAACTTGCCTCCGGACTTGTAGGCAAAGGCAGAATGGAAGAGCCCGAAAATCTCTTTCGTTTGGTCGAAGATTTTTTTGCTTTGCCCAAGCCATTTTCAGGAAAAAAAGTACTGATTACACTCGGACCAACCCGCGAGGCTTTGGATCCGGTTCGGTTTATTTCGAACCATTCCACCGGTAAGATGGGTGCAGAAATTGCGAAATGTCTGCTATCAATGGGAGCGGATGTGCACATTGTGGCGGGTCCGGTTTCTGCTGGCATCCTGCCTTCTGGGGCACAAGTTTTACATGTTGAGTCCGCCATTCAAATGCATGAAGCAGCCATGAATGTTTTTCCGAATATGGACATCGCCATACTTTGTGCCGCTGTAGCAGATTACCGCCCTGCCGAAGTTGCCAGCCAAAAAATCAAGAAAACAGGTGATGAAATGGAAATCCGCCTGGTAAAAAATCCGGACATCGCAGCCTCATTGGGCGCTTTTAAAAAGCCAGGGCAATTTTTGCTGGGCTTTGCCCTTGAGACCAACAATGAGCTGGAAAATGCCCTTTCCAAACTTCAGCGGAAGAATCTGGATGCCATTGTGCTGAATTCACTTCAGGATCCAGATGCTGGATTTGCTGTGGATACCAATAAGATTACCATTCTGAGTGCCACTGGTGGTACTTTTGCATACGAAACCAAGACCAAAAAAGAAGTAGCCCATGACATTGCCGAGTTTATTCAGAATGCGATTGCCTAAAGCCCTGCTTTTCCTGGCTTTTTTGTTTTCTAATTTGACCTTGAAGGCCCAGGAACTCCTTTGCGAGATCAACATCAATGCGGCGGGAGTTCAAAGTGTGGATAAGCGCGTGTTGGACGACATGAAGCGTGCCATCAAAGATTTTATGAACCAGCGTCGCTGGACGAACGACAATTTCAAAACGGAAGAACGGATTAAGATGACCATCGCACTTAGCCTTTCCGGAACTGTGGGTAATTATACTGCCACCGCCCAGATCATTGCATCCAGACCGGTATTTGGCACTTCTTACGAAACCAAGCTGATTAATTTTCTCGATAAAGAATGGGGATTCAATTATGTGGAAGGCCAGCCCCTGGATTTTCAACCCGGAACTTTCTCAAACAACCTCACCTCATTGCTGGCCTATTATGCCTACATCGTGATAGGACTGGATTATGACAGCTTTTCGAAGGAAGGCGGAAAAAATTACTATCAGCTTGCCCAGCAAATCGGGCAGAATGGAAGTCAGGGCGGGCTCAAGGGCTGGAGTCAGTTTGACGGAACAAACACCCGCTATTTCTTATTGGAAAATCTGATGTCTGCGCAATTTCTTGGCTTCCGGGAGGCATTGTATGATTATCACCGGAAAGGTCTGGATACCTACACCGAAAAGCCGGAAGATGCCCGCAGCCTTCTGCTCGAAGTTTTACGAAAGTTGAAAGTGGCTTTTGAGCAAAGGCCTACCTCGATATTTGTAAAGACTTTTATTGATATGAAGGCGCCTGAGTTTATTCGGATTATGAAGGAAGCCACCAAGCCTGAGCAAAAGCAGGAAGCCTATACACTGCTTTCTGCGATTGATCCCCAGAATACAGATGCTTACGGGGAATTAACCAAATGATTGGCAGCAAAGTTTTGCGCAATCATCCTGGCACCATCCATTCCTGGTGCATGTACGATTGGGCCAACTCGGTTTATTCCCTAATCATCGCCTCTACCTTATTTCCGGTTTACTTCAACCGCATTGCAGTGAATTCTGAAGGCGGTCAGCTGGTTGAATTTCTCGGTTTTGAAGTGCTTAATTCGGCACTTTTTTCCTTTGCTGTTTCCTTTTCTTTTTTGCTTGCCGGTGTACTTAGTCCATTCCTTTCGGCTTATGCCGATTTAAGTGGACTACGGAAACAATTCCTCCTTTTCTTCTGCTTTTTGGGTTCAGTTTCCTGTGGACTCCTTTTTTTCTTTACCCCCGGCGAATTGGAACTGGGCATCGGACTCTTTGTGCTCGCGGCAATTGGTTTTAGTTCTTCCATCGTTTTCTACAATTCTTTTCTGCCTGAAATTGCTACCCCCGACAACTATGAACGCGTAAGCGCCCGTGGTTTTGCGGTGGGTTATATCGGCTCTGTCATTTTGCTTTTGCTGATTTTGGCGCCCTTATTTCTTGTGCCGGGCGCCGAGAATTCACTGGATTTGATTTGCCGGATTGGCTTCGTCCTTACCGGAATCTGGTGGTTCTTTTTTGGGATTTATGCCATGAAAGGTCTTCCATCTTCGGATGGCGGAATGGGGATTTTCTGGTCTTTTAAACCCATTGCTGAAAGGCTTGGAACGGCGATGAAACTTGCAAGTTCTACCTCGGGTTTGCCAAGGTTCCTTGCCGGCTTCTTTTTTATGAACATGGGTGTGCAGACCATTATGTATCTGGCTGCCATTTTCGGAGAAGTCGAGTTGAAATTGTCTTCCGAAAAACTCATTGCCACCATTTTGATTTTGCAGGTACTTGCCATCGCAGGTGCCTGGATTTTTGCCCGGGTAGCAAGTGGACTTCAACCTTTGGGCGCACTTTTGTTTGCCTGTGTTTTGTGGGCAGCAATTTGTGTGGCAGCCTATTTTATCAAAACTGAAACCCAGTTTTATTTTGTCGCTGCTGCGGTTGGTATGGTGATGGGCGGAAGCCAGTCTTTGCTTAGAAGTACCTTCACCCATTATTTGCCGGGCAATGAGCACGGGAAATCTGCCTTGTACGGTCTTTACGATTTACTGGAAAAATTCTCCATCGTTCTAGGCACACTGGTCTTCGGAATAATCAACCAATGGACAGGAAATATGCGCGATTCAACCTTGGTGCTGCT
>CAMDMI010000262.1 GCA_945902135.1 Spirosoma fluviale | reverse complement strand
ACAGTGTTAAGTCCTTCTTTGGAGTCCTCACGGATGATGACCGAATTAAACTCAAACAAGGCCTGAGAAAAGGTATCTACCCTTGCTGGCTCTTCCTTAACTACAACAGGCGGTGGCAGAGGAATGGTATCCTTAATCACTACAACTGGAGGAGGTGGAGGTGGCGGAACGAGGTTTATGGCAAAAATATCCCCAGAGCCAGAATTTCCTTCTCCACTGATATAATATCCGATGCTATCCGAATCCATTGAAAACGAGCCATCAAATCCACTTGTGTTGATTTTGGAACCTAGATTCTGCGGAACTGACCAATTCAACCAAGAATCATCAAGTCGTGTTGAACGGAAGATATCGCCATCTCCCTGTCCTCCTCTTCCATTTGAACTGAAATAAAGTGTTTTGCCATCAGGTGAAAGCACAGGTGATGTTTCAAAACCCTGGGTGTTCAATTTCTCTCCCAGACTAACCGGATCCGCGAAGTTTCCGCTGGCATCCTTCTTCATCAAATATAAATCTTCAAGACCCAAGGTTCCCGGACCTTCAAATGAAACAATGGCAATGCTTTCATCAAAGGAAACAAAAACTTGAAAGAAACCCTTCTCAGGAAATGCATAAGTACTAACTGGTCTAGGATCAAACCATCCTCCATCCTTCTTTTCGGAAACTGAAATTCCGGGCACTGTTTTGTCAGATCTTACCTTGATTGCATTCAAGTAAATTCTATTTCCATCCTTGCTGATACCACAAGCCGCGTTATGAAACTTATCATTCAAAGGAGCTCCGATATTTCGGGCTGCAGACCAAGAATCTTTAGTCTTTCTTGTAGAATACCAAATATCCTGATTTCCAGTGGCCCCTCCTACATTTCCAGCATGAAATGACCTTACGAAAAAGAGGGTTTTTCCATCTGCAGAAAGAATAGCGGCAGACTCATCATCCCGGGAATTAACAGAATCAGAAAGCACTAATCGGTTCTCAAAAACTGCTTTTTGTGCAAATGAATTCAGGCTTACTACAAAAAGTAAGACTGCAATTGTAAATCTGTTCATAATAATTGTGTTCATCTTATTGAAAATCACCACATTCTCGGTTTGAATAGTTTTGCTCCATTGCGGACCAATCTCATACCGAGAATGACTTCATGAGATCCATTGTTAAAAGAATTGAGCTGACTATAGTTGTAGTCATATGAATATGCCAGGCTTAACAAATCCGTAAAATGAATTCCTGCAAAGCCAGAAAAAGCATCCTGGGGACGGAATGCAGCACCAAACCAGGCTTTCGATCCATAATTGAACCGACAATTCAGATCAAGGCCAACTGGCGCCCCTTGAACATATTTTAACATAATCGAAGGAACAAAAGCCCATTGGCTTCCGAACTCCTTCCTGTATCCAAGAAACCCATAATGATGAATACTTTCCTTGGCAACCAGGGTTGAATTATCACTGAGAGAATACATTTTATTTCTGAGTAGATAATTTCCTGAATAGCCGAAGAACAAATTGTCTGAGTACACCATGAACCCAAGACTTAAATTGGGTCTGACGGAGCTATTGATGCCTGTTCCAATACCTGGGTCCCGTTCTGGAGAAATGTTCAATTCAGCCCTATTCAAGGATGTTTGAGAAAACATCAATCCAGCACCGAAGGATCCTTTGAATTTTTCATTCAATGACATATTGGCTGCATAAGTGAATCCCGCAAGGTTTCGTGAAGATGGTCCTGCTTTATCCACCAAAAGAAATCCGCCAAGTCCATGTTTCAAACCATCTTTCACTTCAGGCTTTTCTGTCCTGAACTGAGAAGAAAGCCTCCCACGAACCGGAAGAGAAATGGTGGGTTCTGCAATACCGAGCAGAGTACTACCACTGGCAAAAAAAGTCGAGGGTGCGCCAGTAAGACCTGCCCATTGCTTTCTGTATCCAATTTTCACATCGCCGTTTCGGCTGATGCCTGTAAAAGCTGGATTTAACAAATTTCCGGCCTGCATAAATTGGGTAAACTGAGGAGCCTGCTGTGCCTGAACCAAAGTTGCCACACCTATACAAATAACACTTGCGATTAGTTTTTTCATGTAGTCTGCTTCGCTTATTTCACAATTGTGATGGTTCCTGAAATTGCTGGTTTGCCTGTACCTTCATCGTACTTGTAGTAATAAGTACCTGAGGGAACATCTAATCCATCCCAATCATTTTTGTACCCAGTTTCTTCCTTCACAATTGAACCCCAACGATTGAATACCGTAAGTTTATTAGATGTGTTTTTGATCGCGCCTGGAATTTCCCAAGTGTCGAAAATTTTATCGCCATTTGGAGTAAACACATTTGGAATCTGTGAGCCAGTTACAAAAACAGTGGCTGTATCAGAAAGGATACAACCACTTTCAAAAGTTACGGTAACTGTATAAAGTGTTGTAATAGATGGTTT
Source organism: Spirosoma fluviale (assembly GCA_945902135.1). Taxonomy (GTDB): domain Bacteria; phylum Bacteroidota; class Bacteroidia; order Cytophagales; family Flexibacteraceae; genus CAMDMI01. Next base: position 990 of record CAMDMI010000262.1, on the reverse strand, counting down.
TGCTGTAGGAGATTGAATGTTGGAACTGCTTAATGATGAAGCAGGACTCCAGCCATATGATTTTCCAGCATCGCAAGAAAGCAAACTACTTTCTCCTGAAATGATAGAGGATGGACTTGCGGTTAAGTTTACCTTATTAATTTTTGCCAGAAAAGGTGAAGGCGTACTTTCACAACCATTGCCATCGCGGGTTGATGCATAAAAGGTGGTATTTTCCTGAACATTCACCACCAAGCTATTGCCTTCAGAAATGAAGTTATTGCCGGCAGGATCGGAATACCAACGGATTTGACCAGTTGAGGAAGATTGCAGAACCAACTCGCCTGGCTCACAACGATCACTGGTATCTGAATTGAGTGCAGTTGGAACTGGTTTTACACTTGCCGTAATTTGCTTTCTGTCGCTTTCACAGCCTGGAATGGCTGCAGAAACATAATAAGTAACATCGCTAGCCAATTGTGGTATATCATAAGTAGAACCGGAGAAAAACGGACTTCCACCAGTCGGTCCTGCATACCATTGGGCTGTAAAACCTGAAATAGGTTCAACCGTTATTGAAATAGCCCCCGGACCACAACGAAGAACATCCGAACCAAGCGGTGGACTCGGAGCAGATACAATTACAGCTTTAATTTCCTGACGAGTTCCTTCACAACCGCCAGCATCTCTGGCCGAAACCCAATTACTTGTGGTTTGGGAAAGGTTTGGAGTGGTAAATGTGGGACCAGTAGCCAATTCTGTTCCTCCATTGCTGGAATCATACCAATGAACAGTTGCTTCAAAATCGGTGTTCGCACTTAGTTGAAAAACACCAGGCTGGCACCTAGCCACATCCTGCGCCCCCGTTAATGGTGGACCAATGTTATAATAGACATACACTTTTTCCCTTTGGAGACTTTCACAACCAGAAAGGAGCGTTGAAACAAAATAGAAAATTGTACCTGAAAATGATGGTGTTGTAAAAACTGGTCCAGCGAAAAAAGCTGGAGT
>CAMDMI010000261.1 GCA_945902135.1 Spirosoma fluviale | reverse complement strand
GCGGGGAAAGCGATTTGATTGCCAACCTTGCAAACACAGCTGCCGCCATTCACCAAGCTTTTGGTTTTCATTGGGTTGGGTTTTATCTGGTGAAAGATACGGAGCTGGTTTTGGGCCCTTTTCAGGGTCCTATTGCCTGTACCCGCATTGGCTTTGGAAAGGGTGTTTGCGGTACGGCTTGGAAGGAAAATCAAACCCAGTTGGTGCCGGATGTGGATTTGTTTCCCGGCCACATTGCCTGCTCCTCTCTTTCTCGCTCTGAAATTGTGGTGCCCTTGCGGAATACGAAAGCTGAGGTGATTGCTGTGCTGGATGTGGACAGCAGTTTGCTGAATGATTTTTCTGAAGAAGACCGCGGGTATTTAGAAGAAATCTGCGCCTTGATCAGTCAGAATTTATAAGCGGCTTATGATTCCATGATGTTGCAGGAGTCCGGCCAGACCATCCGGAGAGAAGATGGCTCCTTTCATCTGGTTGCGCTCGGGTATCATAATTAGGTTTCGCGTTTCCCTGAAATCGGCCTTTTCCAGCTGGCAATTTTCCAGCACAGCATCTGTAAAATCAGAGCCTTTAAACCGGGTCTCCCGTAAATCGCAGTCTGTAAATTGTGCTTCAATCAAGCTGCAATTTACAAATTCCGCCTTTTTTAATTTCAGTCCGTAAAAAGCGGAACTTCTGAGGTTGCATCCTTTAAAATTTACCTCCAAACCCAATTTGTTGCAATCCTGAAACATGAGGCCCATCATTCGGCAATTTTCAAAAATAACATTGCGGAAAGCGGTCTGGTGTACTTTGGCCAAACTTAGGTTGCAATCTGTAAATCTGCAATCAATAAAAACGGAGCCATCGAGCTTAAAATTCTCTAGGTCGCATGCCTGGAATTGGCAATCCTCATATTCACCACTTGAAAATTGCTTGCTCAGGAAATCCTGTTTACCAAACAGTCTTCCGCTTTCGTAATTCATGAAAATCAGGCTTGTTTTTTTCTCTTCAGCTCAAAATTCTTGCCGAGGTAAACCCTTCTCACAGTTTCGTCTGCAGCTAAATCTTCTGGTGTTCCACTCTTCAGAATTTTTCCTTCAAAAAGCAGATATACCCGGTCGGTGATGCTCAAAGTCTCATCCACATTGTGGTCTGTAATGAGGATTCCAATATTTTTTTCTTTGAGTTTTGACACAATGCCCTGAATTTCTTCCACTGCAATGGGATCAACTCCGGCAAATGGTTCGTCTAGTAAAACAAAGCTTGGATCTACGGCGAGGGCACGGGCAATTTCGGTTCGTCTCCTTTCACCTCCTGAAAGCACTTTGCCAAGATTTTTCCGCACATGCGTTAGGCTGAATTCTTCAAGCAGACTTTCCATTTTTTCGACTTGCTCTTTCCTGCTCAGGTTTGTCATTTCCAGCACCCCAAGAATATTTTCTTCCACAGATAAAGTCCTGAAAACAGAAGCTTCTTGTGCGAGATAGCCCACTCCTTTTTGTGCCCGTCGAAACATCGGCAGGTCGGTGATTTCGGTCTCATCAAGGAAAATTTTCCCTTGGTTTGGTTTGATCAAACCCACAATCATGTAAAAGGATGTGGTTTTACCGGCGCCGTTTGGGCCCAGTAAACCGACAATTTCTCCCTGATTTACCTCAACGGAAACATCGTTTACCACCAGACGGCTTTTGTATTTCTTAAAGAGGTGTTCGGCACGGAGTTGCATGGGCGGCTTTTATCAATCTTCAAAACAAGCGAAAACAGACCCAAATAAAAAGCCGGAACAATAGCCCCGGCTTTTTAACATGTAAAACCACAATGAAACAAACAATCAAATACTTTATTTCTCTTTAACGAATTTGAGGTAGGCTTTGTTTTTCTGAAGTGTGAATATGACATGTATTTTATCAATAAATGAACAATTCATTAAAGGATAATCAGTTATAAAAAATTCTCAGCAGAATTCAAGTTTGGTTAAAGATGAACCGGAAAGTTCAAATCCCCTTTTTTCATTCTCCTAGGGTCTTTCAATTTATTGAAACCACAAATTCCTGTAGAAATACCACTCTTTGGATTGGCAGTCTTAAATTGCGGCTGTGGAGTCACTGATTCGTTTACTGCCAGATGTGCTGGCCAACCAGATTGCAGCCGGAGAGGTTGTGCAAAGGCCGGCGTCTGTAGTAAAAGAACTTTTGGAAAATGCGGTGGATGCCGGAGCCAGTGAAATTATCCTTCGTGTGAAGGAAGGTGGCAAGACATTCATTCAGGTGGTTGACAACGGCCGCGGAATGGGTGAAATGGATGCCAGGCTTTGTTTTGAGCGGCATGCAACTTCTAAAATCCGGGAGTTTGGGGATATGCAAAAGCTACTCACCTATGGATTTCGGGGCGAGGCCCTGGCTTCCATTGCGGCAGTTTCCCAGCTCGAACTTCGTACGCGCAAAACCGACTCAGAAACAGGAATCCTTGTGCGAATTGAAGGTTCGGAATGCAAGGCTCAGGAAGTGATTGCGGCCGAAAAGGGAAGTTCTTTTACTGTGCGCAACCTTTTTTACAATGTGCCTGCAAGGAGAAATTTTCTGAAAAGCAATCAAGTTGAATATGCCCATGTGGCCGATGAATTCAACCGTGTTGCCTTGGCTTATCCTTCCATTTCTTTTAGTTTTTACCATGGAGATGCCTTGATTCAGAAAGCGGGTACGGGTAATCTGGCCCGCCGGATTTGTTCTGTCTTTGGTGAATCCTACCGGGAAAATCTCTTGCCGGTATCTGAGGAAACCGACTTTTTGAAAATCACCGGTTATGTTGGAAAACCTGGTTTGTCGCGGAAAACCCGGGGCGAGCAATACTTTTTTGCCAACAACCGCTTTATCCGAAATGGGTATTTGCATCATGCTGTTTCTACGGCATTTGAAGGACTTTTGTCGCAGGCGGTCTTTCCATTTTATGTGCTTTTCCTTGAAATCGGTCCGGAGAAGATCGACATCAATGTGCATCCAACAAAAACCGAAATCAAGTTTGAGAATGAACGCTTTGTTTATTCTGTGATTCAGGCTGCAGTAAGAAAAGCTTTGCAACAATCAATGCTGGTTCCTGCCCTGGATTTTGAGCCAGTTTCTCCCTGGCTTGCGAGCTTAACTTCAGGCCCTTCTGCTCCGAGCGCTCCGGCTCAGTCTTCTGCTCCAATTTCATCTGGCGCTGGTTTTCAAGCCAAATGGCAAAATCAGGGTGCGGTGATGCCGGGCTGGGAAAAGGCTTATACCATCACAGACAAAGACCAGAGAATCCATGATTTTGAATCTGGCCCTAGACCAGAAATAGAGATAACTGCGGTTCATGAGAAACCGCGACCATTCAATCTGCACGGTAAATACCTGCTTTATCAGGTCAAATCTGGCCTTATGTTGTTGGATATGGCAAGGGCCTGGGAAAGAATTCTGTATGAGGATTTACTCGA
>CAMDMI010000260.1 GCA_945902135.1 Spirosoma fluviale | reverse complement strand
ATCAAGGCATTCCTAGGAGTCAGAGTCTGGACTATGATTTAGCTGATTAAATGATTAAAATGATTTACGAACAAACAAGGCAATCACAGGAAACAATGTCTGGACTTTGATTAAACTGATGAAATGATTAATATGATTTTCGGATATTTACAGAATCAAGGCAATCACAGGAATCATAAAAATCAGAGTCTGGACTTTGATTCAGCTGATTAAATGATTTCTCTGATTTACGGACAATCAAAAAAATCAAGGCAATCACAGAAATCAAAAAAATCAGAGTCTGGACTTTGATTAAGCGGATTAAATGATTTCTCTGATTTAGGAACAATCAGTAAAATCAATGCTTTATGAAAGGATTTTGACTTAGGCCTTACCCAAATCCATAAAAAAGTGAAGCATCACCCGAAGCGTGTCGGAAAGAAATTCTCCGCCTTTTTGCTCAAGCTATTCAATAGGTTTAAGCTGTTCCAAATCCGAATTGTAGACCATCAATTCCGTAGATTCGGAGAATTTGTTAATGAAACCGTCTTTATTCAGATCCTGTCCCATGGAAACAATCCAGCTGCTTTGATTTTTCCACATATGCAGCTCCACGGGCAACATTCCTGGTTTTCCTATCCGGTGGGTCTTTCCTATTGAAAGAGAATACATGTACAATTCATCGTGGGGAAGACCTTTTTCAGACCGGGCAAGAAAGCAAAGCCAGTTTCCGGGTTCATCTTGTACAAGTGTCACGGAATGAGCAAGCAGTCCCGGAGGTAGAATGTTAGTGTAGGCAGCAGTTTTGCCATTGAATATGAGGATTTGTTCAGCAAGGCTTTGGGCAGAAACCAGATGACCCAATAGTGGAGTTACTTCTTCCTCGTTCGCCTTTATCATAAACAGGGAAATGCTGTCTGACTCCTGCTTTATTTCCTGTGGAATTGATATCTGTGGCAGCATAAACAGATGATTATTCCCATCAAGCAAAATGGGCTCGGCCGGAAAAAAAGTTGGAGAAGGCAGAGCGGGTTCGGGTGCTTCTGCTTCCCGCCGCCGACTGGTTAGGATCGAATGTTTAGAATCTATACCATCCAGCACCACGAGAATCTCATATAGAATTCCAATTGTGAATATCAGGGCCAGAATTACGGTATTATAGTTGCGGAGCTTGTTAAAGTTCATTGGAATCGGGTTTATCTGAATCCAAAAGTAGAGGAAAAATGAAAATCATTGGCTCAAGAAGTACTCATTTATTAATATTCTTCCAATAAACAATCTTGTGTTAATCAGCGACTTAATGAATCATTTACTTCAACTGATAATATTTGGAGATTCAACAAGCATGGAATCCGGCTGCCTTCAAAGCAATTCAACATTCCCGGCCGTACGGCCGATTCCTAGTTGGTGCGGCTCAAAGCCAAAAAGCTGATCGAAAAGATTCGCAGTGGTAGCTACAGCAAGACAGGCAAATAGCAAAGTTTGCAGTCATCATCCCGACTTTACAGTATTCTTATACCTTTCAGCTAGGTATTAAATCTAATACAGGAAAATAATCAGCCCTTCATACTTTCCCAGATTTCAAAAAACGAAGTAACAATGGTTGCTGCAACTTCCGAAAAATCCTCAGGAGCCGAAACCATTGTCTTTTTCCGGAAATTAGTCCAGGCCCTTTGAAATAATTCGCTGTCACCTATTGCTCCGGAAAACAGAGCATGATTCTGCTGATATCCGGTTTGTCTGTTTCTAAAGGTTGCTATGGTCGCTAAGGCTAATGCCTCTGGATCATAGTTCCCTTTAATAAGAATTTGGAAAACATCATAAAAGTCCTTCATGCGGCTATTGGCTGAAGACAATTCAATCATGGCCTGGAACTTTTCAGCTACCACGGTTTCAATGGAGTAGGCCTTAATCAGCGGAGCATCCAGCTCAGGAAGCAAAACAGGATATGAAATTTCCACCGGGGAGGGAACCATCACATCACCAAATCCTATATCAATCTGAAGTTTCTGACGGATGCTATCAAATCCTCCCTCCAGAAAAATGCGCACACCCTCATATTTGTCCTGTTCCGAAATCCTCTCTGCTTCAATTGATTCAGGATCGAACCATGCGCTGTCCTGAGTATGACCCAACCTGCAGATATTGCGGAAGGCTTCCTGAATCCCGGCCAAATCATTTTGAATGGCTAAAGCAAGAAAGTCAAGATCCTTGGTAGGCCTGGTTTTGGTTTCTTCTACAGAGTAAAGAAGTGCGCCACCCTTCAGAAAGAAGTTGTTTTTATGCTGAGACAGGGAAAGCCGGAATAAAAACCGTTCATGCAGAAAACGAAAAATGACTACCTGAAAGGCAAGCCCTTCATTTTTAGCGAGGTCTTGCAATTTTGCCCGAATAGAAGCGGCTGGATTACTCATAGCAGAACAGATAGATATTGTTGAAGCTGCTCTTCCGCTTTGAGCATGCCTGCATAATGAAGAAGCTTATCCAGATTCCGGTCTTTTTGCTTCAGGTAATTTTTGATTACCTCCGCAGCAACATCCATTCCCACCTTGTTGCGGTGTCTTATGGCATCGCAGACAGACTTCTCCCGGTCATAAACCATAAAGCCTTTTTTTATTTCTACACCCGTTTTCAAATACGGTTCGGTCCAGTGATATAGTTTAACGGGTGGATAATCGGGCAGGGTAATTTTAGCTTTGTGTGGTACAGCCATGTGGAAAGCAGAAGAAATATGGGTGCTCAGTTCATGAATTTGCCAGGCAGAAAACAGACAAAAAATGCCTTTGGGGACAATCAGCGATACTTCTTCCCAATCTGGTTTTTGGGGAAAATGAATATCCCTGTACAAACCGGGTTTTATTTTCTCAACGCTTCCGGCCAGAACCTGTTTCTTCAGACAATTAAAAAGCTGCCGGTTACCTGCAAATTCTTTGGTTCGAAGGTAGCCTCCGTTTTGCTTAAAAAGCGGAGATAGTGCTGTTTCCATAATTGCACAAATCTACGGCAAATAATTTTTATTGCCGTAGATTTAAGAGAAGTTTGACCGAGACTCTGCAGCCAATTCTTGGTTGTTTGGAATAACAATTTGAAGGCTTTTTGAATCCAAATACCATGTTTCAGCATTAGGTCCAGGAGATTCCTGACAGATATAGGTAAGGCCAAAATTCTCTGGACAAATGCAACAAGTGAATAAAAGACCTTTAAAAAAAACCTCAGCACCAGCCTTTTCTCCCATTACAACCCTGAGCTTTTGACCCAAAATAGGCCTGTCGATGGTAGACTCTGCAATTACTTGTATTCTGTATTCGAATGATTTGGCTTCATCTTCAGTGGGATTAATGCGCACCCCAAATTTGTAATATTGTATTTCTTTCATAATTGGTTATATGCACATTCTGGGTAATGCTAATCCAAAATGCAAGAAAAAAAGATAACCAAATGGCATTCAATTAAATATTTTTTTTAA
>CAMDMI010000259.1 GCA_945902135.1 Spirosoma fluviale | reverse complement strand
CCCTAGAAGCTTCAATCGAGAAAAATTACCAAGCAACTAATTGTTTCTTGAGGTGAAAAATTTGTGGGATCCATCGCAGGCGGGCATCTTTTTTGAAAGTCCGCAAGTGCAGTCATTAATTCCCTTTCCATTGAGAATTTGCTGTCGGTATTTTTCAACCCTTGATTCGCGGGTTTCCGACTGCTTGGGCGCAGAAAAAAAGAGGTTATAGCCTCTTTGTCTCCCAGGAGTCAAAGCAAAAAAAGCTGCTTTAAAGCCAGGATCTTCCTCCAGTTTTTTTTCAAATTCCACTGGAAGTTTAAGGACAGGATTCTTCTCGGTTTCGACCTGTAAACCTGCATTTTCCACTTCAATTGCCTCGAAGATATAAGCCTTCAAACTTGCCTCCAATGCTGTTATTTCCTGAATTTGAGTGAATTTCATAATCCTTGAGGACTGCGTATTTTCTCCCGGTTTGCTTAGAATTCCCTCAGAATCCTGAAGCAGTGCACCCTTAAAAAAACCAATTCCGCAATGCGCTTTGAAACCATGCAACAAGGCCACATTGGCGTTCTGAAATGTGTAACAAGGATTTCCCCATTTCAATTCTTCTCTTAATCCACAATCCAGCAGGATTCTTCTCAGGAAGGTCAATTCTTCCTTCCATCGCGAAACATTACTAAAAAACGCATCAACCTTTGGATTCATCATTTTGATTGGGCGCAATGGATTGACAAATTTAAAAAATTGGATAAAAAGAAAGGCCACCATTTGGTGACCTTTCAAATATTTTAAAATCTATCTTACTGAAGTTTAGCGGCCCAAAGACTTGCATTGACCAGCAGGTTTGCATGACTAAAAACACTCCAGCCATTAAATAGCGTATTGTTTGGAGCACCGGTGCCGTCATCCGTTGGAGAACTGTCGCCCAATAAAAATACGCGACCTGTTCCGTAAGTAGAACTTGCACAAAGTATATTGGTGCTGGTTTGTGTAAATCCACTTCTCCAGACATGGCCTTTTACGGTAGAATTGGCTGTTGTATTGATGGTTATCGAAGCCCCGCTGTTGTATTCAAGCTGAGTAACATTGCCGGCCAATCCACTTGTTATGGGACTTGCGGTGGTAGAAACATTGGAAGAAAGACCTGAAAAACTATTCGGATCCACACTCATTCCAAAAGGATTTGTTTTTACACCGTTGTTGGTAAACAAGTCATTAAGGATGCGAGGCCCATCCCATCCGTCGTTGTCACGGTCGCTGATGTTGTGATTAGACATAATCATCAAACCACCTCCATTTTGTACAAAGCTGAGAATGGCCTGTTTTTCTGCAAGGGTTAAGGGTTTGTTTGGCTCATCCATTACAAAAACATCATACTTGGAAAGATCCTGCGTATTGGTGGTGCTGCCATAGGTAATCAAACCTGCTGCAGGAAGCGTTTGCACTGTATGTCCACGCTTTACAAGCGCTATTCCCCATGCAGAGATCCCACCGGTCCAATAAGTTTCGGAAGTTGTGGCGGTAATGCCTGTCTGAGATGGAGTTGGTGTAATAATGGGAACACTGCTGTCTTCATCGATTACCCAATCTGCATTTCCGGCCGTTTCAGCCTGACTGGCATCAAACAAGTATTTTTTGGCAGTAGATGTGGAGCCGGAATTGATTGTAAAAGTTAGGCTTCCACTTATGCCAAGGCTCGGACTTGGATTGGAAACTGTGATGGTGGCTGTTCCTGCAGTAGCAAGGAGGGCAGAAGAAATGCTGGCACTCAAACTTGTAGTGCTGGTAAAAGTTGTTGGAAGGGCTGTTCCATTCCAGTTTACAACTGCGCCAGAAACAAAGTTGCTACCGGAAACTAGCATTGTAGTGGCAGCAGAACCAGCGGTGGCAGATGCCGGAGAAATTGAAGTAAGGGTCGGTGCAGGGTTGCTTGTGCCTGTGTAGTCTGTGATGCTGATGTTGTCAAAGTTGATTCGGTTGGTGCCGGCTGTTTTACGAATGTCGATTCTCACAGAACCAGCAACATTCAAAGTAAAGCTTGAGGTGATCAATGTGCTTCCGGAACTTGTAATGGTAGCACCTGACTGCGTATAAGAAGTTCCCGCATTGGTCGAATACCACAATTGCCAGCTACCTGCTGCATCAGTTCCATAAGCCGCATGGGAAATACTCACGGTTCCGGCGCCTCCGGTCTTGTCAAATTTCATGGTGAGCTTGCCGCTGTTTACCACCCTTGCCGACTTTGTTCCGACTTTTCTATCTGAAGTAGAATTGCCAATAAGCGCATCGCTCATTGTCCAAGTGCCGCTGCCTAAAACCACATCTGCGCTTGTGTAGGCGGTTTTGGTTCCAATTTCAAAACCCTCTGACAAGGTTGCTGAAATTTTAAGTGGCGCGCTTGTGTTTTTATCCTGGTTTTCCGGGTCCACGGACATGCGGTTGCACGCTGTGGAAAGGATGAGTAATACAGAAGCGAACTGGAGTAACTTATTAATTTTCATTACAGTTTTAGTTGTTCAAAAAACAAATGGACTAAATTTTTACCACAAAAAAACTTACGGATTGAATATCAATGTTCCGGAGAAACTTTCCTCTCCAATCAGAAGAAAATGGTAAAGTCCAGGAACCAGCCATTCGCCTTTTACTTGAAAGGAAGTTGACTTGATATTGGATTCTTTCCGCAACATTTTTCCCTGAGCATCGAAAATACTTAAACTGTATGGATGTCCTTCCGGATTTGGGAAATGCAGACTGGTTTCTCTGGAAAATGGGTTGGGAACCCCACTCATTTTTACAGAACCAGACCCCGCCTTGATTCGGGTAATTTCCTGAATGGGTTTGCATGGACCAGAAAGCTTTGCCAGCATTTGCCGGCTTGGGCTCATCGCCGCCTGAATTCCGGAAATACAAAGTTGCGGGCCGTTGGTGTTGTCGAAAAACACCCTCAAAAAGGAAGTCGGCTGAATGTGCCTTTGGATTCTGTTCCCAGTCATGCTGGCCATAATGCTGCCATTGGGATTGGTAATCAAACGCACATTTCCCGAATCGGGCAGATTAAGAAACTGTGCTGAATCCGGCACAATTCCAGTGAGCTTGAACTGAAATGCGGATACCTCATCATTGAGGTTCTGGATGCTGAAATCGGCATATCCCATTGTGGCATTAACTGTGTCGATTGCGATTTTCACCAGACTTTCGGTGTTGTTGAATAGTGGACCAAAAGTACAGGCAGAAGCCTGTGCAGCAGAATCTCCAGCCTGGGCAATACATTCGGAAACAAGCTGGATTTCAACCACATTTAATTGCCCGTCTCCATTCAAATCCCGGCAAGGGGTACTGGGTAAAGTTTCGGATGGAATTGAGCCAAGGTAAACATCCAGATCTTGCTGGTTGAGGAGCTGGTCTGCATTGAGGTCGCCATGCACAAGTGAACCATTGCATTCACCGCTGCAATCTCTTCTGGCGTTTCCGAAAATCTGGCCCTGGCAATCCAC
>CAMDMI010000258.1 GCA_945902135.1 Spirosoma fluviale | reverse complement strand
TATCGAATTTTTGAAAAGGGAGCGCATTCTCAACATGCTCAATACCCGGTACATCAAGGCCAATGAAGAGGCAGCCGGTGTAATTGTTAATCCATTTGCTTTGGGCAATGCCTGGTTTGTGCAACAGGTGCAAAGCGTAAATTCTCCAGATGAGGAAATGGCCGCCACCCGCAGTTTTGATCCTGCAAGCACAGCCATCATCGACCAGAATAAATTCAAAACCAGCAAAAAAACCTTTGCTGCAGGTGGATCCGCAAAACTCACAGAAGCCAGAAGTAATTTATTAAAATACGATGTAGAAAATGCGTCGGATGGCCTTTTGGTTTTTTCGGAGATCTATTACGCAGAAGGCTGGGTAGCCACAATCGATGGAAAGGAAAGCCCGATACTCCGCACAAACTATGTGCTTCGAGCCATGGAAGTACCTGCCGGTAAGCATGAAATTGTATTCCGTTTCCAACCAAAATCATTTACAAATGGCAACCGCATTTCCTTATTTAGCTCCATCGCTGTAATTGGTCTTCTCGCTTTTGCTGTATTCAAGGGCTTTACATCGAATAGCAAAAAAGAAGAAGAACCATCATAATGACATGAAACGCACGCTTCTATACATTCTCCTGATTTGCCTCTGTTCATCTGCCAGTGCACAGACAATCAAGGATTTGAACAAAGCAGCGCGGGACAACAGTGGGAAAAAACCTCAATTAGGGGGCGGTCAGTATGCTGGGTCGAATGATGCCTTTGCAGCCTACATGCTTGTGCGGTCTTTTATCTGGATGGGACAAGGCATGCTGCAACTTGGAAAAGAACAATCCCGGCTAGCAAAACGGAACAAAGAAGAAAACCACCTGTATTCCCTAGAAATCCGGCCGCAAGCAGGATACGGATTGCGGAGTTTTGTGCGACTTCAACCACAGGCAAGGGCCAATCTTGGCTGCATCTCGGTAGATTTAAAACAAACGATTTTACAGGATGCAAATGCCGAATTCAAAACGCTGGGCCTGATGTTTTGGATGAATTTCTGGAACCGTGGCCGCTTCCGGCTGAGAGGTGGAGCCGGATCTCTTGGCATCAATACCAGTGGCGAAACCTTTTTTCAATACGGAATTGGAGCGGAATTTCATCCCAGTCCAAAAATCAGACTGGAGCTTGAAGCAAGTCAGACCGAGAGAATGTACGGAACAGAAACCAGGCCATTCCGAGACCTCAATTTCAAGGTTCATTACCATTTTTGGACCAAAGGCATTCTTCAGGCTTCTGTGTTTGGCGGTGCCTGCAGCCAGCAGTTTTACAATGGACTGGACTTTACCTCGCTGGATGCAGGTTTGAATTTCAGGCTGTCGGCCAGTAAATACATTATAGGTGTCACTAAATAGCTATTTTTGAAAAAAAATTGATTTTAAATGCTAAAATTTAAGAATTATCTATTTATAATTTTTGCAACGACTCTTTTTCCAATAATTTGTCTATCGCAGGAATATATATATTTTGAAAGTCCAATTTGCATAAGAGCAATAGAAAAAATAAATACTGATATAAAAAAAGACTCAATACTGTTTATATCTGGTATTAAATATATAATGAATGATGGGTTTTCAGAGCAGTTTGTAATTGGAAAGAATAAATCAGGGACAAATACATCTTTTAACTATAAAAAATTAGACGGATTTGAATTTGAAAAATCTGAGAATATTTATCATATATGGGACAAAAATTTACTAAAAGCAGGAGTTTATTCTGAATTATTAGAAAAAGGAATTCAATACTCTGTTAGAAATGAGTTAAATGAAGAATGTGTTGAGTACATAAATTCACTTAATTTAAAAGGACAATTTTTCAACGATTTATTTCTTGAAGATTATTTATATACTTTACTCAATAAAATTCATAGAGGAATCTTAAATGGAAAAAGACCAGGCAACCTATATATAAAAATAATAAAAGACCACAACCCAAACGCATTCGCGTTATCAAATGGTTGTATTATAATTTCGACAGGGCTATTATCGACAATCCAAAGTGAAGATGAACTAGTTGGAGTATTAGCTCACGAAGTCGCGCATTTTGTTTTAGACCATCAAATTTTAAATTTTAACAAAGAACTTGATAGAAAGAAACGGGCAGAATTTTGGGCGAAATTCGCGACTGTTGTTGCGGCAGGTGCTGATGCTTACTTAACTTATAAAAACGAAAACCATATTCCGGGAATATTAACAGTATCCACAGCAATAGCTTCAACAATTATCTCCGAAGAAATTACGACTCGTCTTGGAATAAAGTACAATCAAGAACAAGAATTAGAAGCCGATAGAATTGCAAAAGAAATTTTAGGCGCATTAAAATATGATGAGTTAGGATTATCGGCAGCATTAAGCAGAATTAAAAAATATTGCATAATAACTGGCAACTACCTAGCCCTTTCCGGAAGTGGTTCCCATCCAAGTTTAGAATCTAGAATTTCTCAAATGGGCAACATTAATGATTTCAAAAAATTTACTCAAAGCCCTTATTTAAAAAAGGTTTCATTAATAAATTCATTTAATGCTTGGATTGAATTATGGTATTTCGCTCATCATCTTGCTGCCGAAGACCTTTCAAACAGAAATATTACGAATAATGTAGGAACAGAATCCGACTATATTGTAAATGCAATAGTTAAAAGAAGGCTATATAATTCCGAAAAATCTAATAAAGAAGTTTTAGAATTGTTAGGTAAAGCAAAAGAACTCAGTGTTGCTCCAATGATAATACTCTCTAAAGAGGAGGGTATTTCCTATATTAGAATTGGAAAAATAAATGAAGCGAAACTTTCGTTTGAAAATTACTTAAAGTCACTTTCTGAATTATATGAGAAAGAAAAAAATAGATGTTATCCCAAATTAGAATTAAATAGTATCGAAGAAGAAATGATTTGGACGAGAAAAATGATTTTTAAAGTGGCCAATTTTTAATCCTAAAATTACCCGTCTCCACCGCAAATTTCTTTACCATCGCATCAAATTCGAACCCCAGGTAAATCCTGAACCAAAAGCAGTAAGACAAACCAAATCATTGGGCTTTAGTCTTCCAGCCAGATTGGCTTCACTCAGTGCGATGGGAATCGATGCCGCAGTGGTATTTCCATAGCGCTCAATGTTGGAAACAATTTTCTCCTCCGGCAAAGCCAACTGCTCCTGAATGTAGCGCGTAATGCGAAGATTGGCCTGATGCGGAATCAGCAGATTCAAGTCTTCTTTTGAAAAACCATTCTTCTGCAAAATTTCAATCGTTACTTCAGGAAAGCGCTGGACAGCATGCCGAAAAACCTGATTGCCATTCATAAATGGTTTGGATTCTGCCGCCTGAACCGCCAGATCCTCAATGCGGCGCAAGGGGCGACTGCTACCCGGATCCTTTAATATCAACTCCTCGGCAAAATTGCCATCCGAATAAAGAATGCTATCGAGAATTCCACGGCTTTCATCCTCAGAACGGGAAAGCAA
>CAMDMI010000257.1 GCA_945902135.1 Spirosoma fluviale | reverse complement strand
GGATGAGGCGATGCGGAGGCGCAGGAAGCCAGGTTCTAAGTCTATGTTTGGTGATCTTGAAATTTTTAAGAAGAACTTAGATATTTTCAGCGGCCCTGGATACCATACCGGAGCAGGTGTATTTTTGGATGACTTGGCTTTGAACCTTGATGCTTCTCAAAAAGGTTTTAATAAGTCTGAGGTCATGGTTGATGCATCATTTTTAACATTAATGCTTGGGGCACAGTATCGTTACATTCCTAAGTTTAAGGAAAATGGTTTTCCATCCTATCTTTCCTACGCTGCTGGTTTTAGTTTCCAAAGGCGGGGCTATGAATTTTCCCAAACCAGAATCCTGGGTACCAGTAATGCAGCCATAACGGATGTTTTCATTTTTAAACAGAAGGTTAGGTCTTCCTATCTCAATATTCCACTTACGGTTCATTTTGGCCGGAGGGTGTTTTTGGAAGCGGGACTTAGCCTGGATGTATTGGTTTCCGGAAAAATGGAAGTCACCCTGGATCGTGAAAAGCAAGTGGATGAAAGTACATTGTCTGAATCTGGTTCACTTTCTTTTGGTGCTGCCTTTGTAGGAGAAAAGAAAACAAATTCTATTCAGCCATTTATTAGTCCTGGCATTACCTACGGTGCTGGAATGTTTTTTAGTGAAAATGTTGGAATTCGATTCATGGCGACCTACAACAACAAATTTTTTGTAACTGGGTCTAATCCAGAAAACAGCAATTTTAGTTCTACAATATTTTCAATTCAGTTGCTCGGTTGTGTGAACTAATTTATTGAAATGAAAATGATGATGAGAAATTCAATTTTTGCCGGCCTAATTCTGCTTTTCATTCTTAGTGGCTGTTCCGGAGAAGAGCTCAAGGACTCTGATTTTAGAATTGATGTAAAATCAAATCCGGATGCCGCATTGAGGACTATTTTTTTTCTGGGCGACAGCATTGCTTTTTATGAAGATGGTCGGCCTGAAGTAGATACAGTGAAAGGACGAAAATTTGGAATTAGAATTTTACCTGCGGGATTCTCTGGTGATACTTTAAAAGCAAGCTTTGATGCAACAAGGCTTCTTTCAGTGGCAAAAGACTCGACCACTCCGCCTACTGCAAAAATTCGTTACATCTATTTGAGCTTTCCCAGTTTGCAGGCTTATTGGAAAATAGGTCCACAGAAAAACGGAAGTTTTGTTGATAAAGTCAATATGATTTTCTCAAATACTTTAAGGGCGGGCACTTTTCAAATGAGAGTTGGGGCTACAATCACAACCTTGGAAAAGGATACTGGAAATGTCTCAAGGACAGTTTTTGTGACTGTTCCTGAGAAAACGATTTTGGTCAATTTGAAGTAGAACATTCGGTTTTTCTCAAAAGCCTTTTCTTTTGGCTTTCAATTGCTTAAGGTGAAAGCAAAAAACTATTTCGTTCGATTTACACAAATTTTGGTTTGGGTGTTTGCGCTTATCGGTGCATTCCTGAGTATTTCATATCTGGCAATTAAACTCCGATTGACAGATGAGGCCGGACAAGCAGATGGGAATGCCCGGTATTTCTCCCAGATTCAGGAAAAGTACAACCAGAGCTTTCGGGTTGATAGCACTAAAATCCTTCAACAAGATTTTTCAATTTATGAAAGGCTGGCACTACTGAACCGAATTTATCCGGCGAATGCTGTTTTTATTGAAGATGCTTTGAAAGCCGGTGTTTCAAAAGTTGAAATCAACCGGATGCTTGAGGAAACAGAAATTGCGCTTTCCAATGACTCACTTTTTCAACAAGAAAAACAAAAATTAAATACAGCAATGGCTTCAATGAGACTTCGCAGTGCGGGTCTCAGCATGTACGATTGGATGAATATTGCCGAGTGGAAGGATTTTAAACTGGCGGTTGCCAAGGATAAAAAGCTTATCGATTCAGCTGCTGTTCTCTGTGCAATTGAACCGAGGTTGATTGTTGCCTGCCTCGTAGGAGAGCAAATTCGTCTTTTTAACTCCAGCCGGGAAGCCTACAAGCGTTGGATTGGTCCCTTGAAAATTCTTTCGGTTGAATCTCAGTTTTCTTTCGGCGTTACCGGCATCAAGGAACAAACGGCCATGGACATTGAGGCCCACCTTCTGGATTCATTGTCTGTTTATTATCCGGGAGCTGAATACAAAACGCTTTTGGATTTCAAATCCGCTGATTCGGGTGCAGAGAGAATTACCAGGTTAACCTCTTTCAAAGACCATTTTTACTCATACATGTATGCCGGTTTGTTTTTGCGGCAAGTGATGCTTCAATGGGAAAAGAGTGGTTTCTCCATCAAAAATAGGCCTGAGATTTTGGCTACTTTGTTTAATATCGGATTTGCAAATTCCAAACCAAAGGCAAATCCATTGCCGGGCGGTGCGCTCATCAAAATCAAAGAAGCGGAATATACATTTGGCGCAATCGCTTCTCAGTTTTACTATTCCGGCGAGTTACAGCAATTGTTTCCCTACCAAACGAAGAAATTCAAATGAGGATAATTTGCCTTGTCATTTCTTCACTAATTGTTTTTCAGTCAAATGGTCAAGCTTCTCAAGTTGCTGAAATTCAATGGAAATTGCTTCGATCCGGATTGCAAATGGCCAGAATTCCATTTCCATTCCAAACTTTTGCAGATGACAGTGCAGTCACGCTTCTCAAACTAAACAAGGATGGTTTTGAATGCCAGCTTTTGTGCGCTTCCATTAGCGGAAAAGTGGATTATGACGCCAGAGAATGGGCCGAAAAAGAAAAACTTGATCTTGTTTTTAATGCCGGAATGTACTTGCCGGAAAATCCATTAACCGCCAGATCTTTTATGAAGGCAGGCAAGCACATCAACCAGCCAAAATTTGATAACGAAGCCGGTGGTGCATTTTGCATTTCTGAGAAAGGTGTCTTTTCCATTGAGGATTTTACTTGCAAGCCATTCGATTCATTGAAGAACTCAAGCCATTCTATTTTTCAGGCGATGCGCATGCTTGATTGCACTGGTAAGGCAATTTCCTGGGAAAAAAGTAAACAGAAATGTAGCATGCTGGTGCTGGCTGAAGATAAGGATGATAACCTGATTCTGGCTTTTTGCAGGTCACCGATGCTGCATGCTGAAATGGTGAATTTTCTTGTAAACCTTCGCTTGGGACTCCATTCTGCTTTGTATATGGAAGGTGGGCCTGAAGCCTCTGTTCACATTCGCCTGGCAGACAGAGAAATTAACCTAATCGGAACTTATGTTTCGAAGACCTGGGAAAAACTTGACAATAAGACTTTCAGGAAATTACCGAATGTGCTTGGAATAAGATTTTCGAAAGAGTAAAGACAATTAAGCTACATTGTAATCGCATAATGATGTCCCGCGCTTTTCGTCTTTACCTGTTAATCTTCATGGCTCTTCAGCCTTTTGTTTCTTTAAAGGCTCAGGATACAATTTATTTCCATGATGAAACTTTTGCAATCGCCCGTTTAAAGAAAATCGATTTAAAGAAAATTG
>CAMDMI010000256.1 GCA_945902135.1 Spirosoma fluviale | reverse complement strand
ACTTCCTTTGAAAGCAATGCCTGGGCAATTTTCTCGAGACTTTCACGCTTGTCGTGCAGCAATTGCAAAACACGGTTGTATGCCAGATCGATGATGCGTTTAACCTCCTGATCGATGATGGTGGCAGTGGTTTCGGAATACGGCTTATTGAATGAATATTCGGATTGCTTGCTGTCGTAAAAAGAGACATTACCGATTTTATCATTCATGCCATAAATGGACACCATGCTGTAGGCGGTTTTGGTAATTCTCTCCAAATCGCTCAGTGCGCCGGTTGAAATTTTACCAAACACCAGATGCTCTGCGGCTCTTCCGCCAAGAGTCATGCACATTTCATCCATCATCTGTTCGGTGGTGATGAGAAACTGCTCCTTTGGCAGGTACTGCGCATAACCCAATGCGGCAACTCCTCTCGGAACGATGCTCACTTTCACCAATGGATCTGTGTGCTCTAGGAACCAGCCTGCCACTGCGTGACCAGCTTCGTGGTAAGCCACGATTTTCTTTTCTCCAGGAGAGATGAGTTTGTTTTTCTTTTCGAGTCCGCCAATAACCCTGTCAATGGCATCGTTGAAATCTTTCTGATCTACTGCGTCTTTGTTGTGTCTGGCGGCAATCAGGGCAGCTTCGTTGCAAACATTGGCGATTTCAGCTCCGGCAAAACCTGGAGTTTGTGCGGCCAGCTTTTTGCTGTCAACATCTCCGGCCAGTTTTAGTGGTTTAAGGTGAACCTTGAATATCGCATCGCGGCCAACGATATCGGGCTTGTCGATGGAAATTTGCCTATCGAAGCGACCTGGACGCAGCAAGGCTGAATCGAGGATGTCCGGGCGGTTGGTTGCGGCAAGAATGATTACACCAGAGTCGGTGGCAAAACCATCCATTTCCACGAGTAGGGAATTGAGGGTGTTTTCTCTTTCGTCGTTTGCACCGGGCATCGGGCCTTTTCCGCGGCTGCGGCCAATGGCATCAATCTCATCGATGAAAATGATACACGGCGCTTTTTCTTTGGCTTGCTTGAAAAGGTCACGCACACGGGCTGCACCTACTCCAACAAACATTTCCACAAAATCAGAACCCGAAAGACTAAAAAACGGAACATTGGCTTCACCGGCAACCGCTTTTGCAAGAAGGGTTTTACCTGTTCCTGGGGAACCAACAAGCAAGGCGCCTTTTGGAATCTTTCCACCAAGGCGGGTAAACTTGTCAGGGTTTTTCAGAAAGTCCACAATTTCTTTGATTTCTTCCTTCGCTTCTTCAAGACCTGCCACATCGGCGAAGGTGATTTTGACCTGGTTTTCAGCATCAAAAAGTGCAGCACGGGATTTTCCAATATTAAAAATTTGACCACCCGGACCGCCGCCGCCAGTCATTCTGCGGAGGAGAATCCAGAAGCCGGCAATCAGGGCGATTACAAAGCCATAATTCAGGAATAGCGTTCCAAAATTCTGTCGGTCTTCTACTTCCAGATTGGGATGAAATTCTTTAGGAATGTCCTTTTCAATTCTTTGAACATCTTCTTTGAAGTTTTCTGCAGAGATGATGTTGAAGCGGAAATGCGGACCTCCATTCATGCTGAATGGATTGCTTTTATCTCCACCACCAAACAGTTTTTTGTACTTCTCATTTTTGAGGGCTTCCTCTTTGAGCGTGACCTCCACCATTTTTTCATTGGGTATGATCATTACCCTTTTAACATCGTGGCTCAGCATCATTTCCTCAAAACTATTTGGGGAAATCACCACCACACTTCCTTGCCGGTTGAGTAGACTGATTACAAAAATGAGGAGCAATACCGCCGAAATTACCCAAAGCTGGTAATTCGGTCGCTGACCCGGACCTCCAGGATTATTGCGTTTAAGCGGATTTTTTTTAGGATCCGGTTTGGGTTGTTCGGTGTTGGTATCTGACATGTTCTAATATCTTGTATTGGGTAGAATTGTGTTTTTTCTACTGACTGATTTCAATGTACTTGATTTTTGCATCACCCCAGAATTCTTCCAGGTCGTAGAATGTACGCTTTTCTTTCTGGAAAATGTGGCAAACCACATCCAGATAATCCAGCAGAATCCATTCTCGATTCTGAAAACCTTCCTTGTGCCAGGGATCCTGGCCGGATTGTTTCTCAACCTCTTCCAAAACGGAGTCGGCGATGGCATTTACCTGTGTATCGGAAGTGCCTGAACAAATGATGAAATAATCGGCAATGGCGTTTTTTACATCACGGAGGTCCAGAACTGCAATGTTCTGGCCTTTTTTCTCCAGCATTCCTTGCACAACGAGGTCGGCGAGCTGGCTGGAGCTGATTTCGGATTTAATCAAAAGCGTAGGAAAAACTGTATTTTTGAAGCAGGTACAATATTACCTCATGCAGAGCAATATTTCAACCAAATACAAAACAGAATTTCCTGAGCGGATTCATCTGCCAGAGTGTCAGTCAACAAACGATGAGTTAATGGCTTTGGCACAGTCGAAACGGGAAGAAATTCCCGAAGGCTTTGTGCTGAGCACTGATTTTCAATCGGCAGGCAGGGGCCAGAGAGGCTCCGTCTGGGTATCAGATCCGGCTTGCAACCTTTTGTTTTCCATTTATTTACGACCTCAATTTCTGGAAGCAAGGTTTGCCTTTCGTTTATCGGCTTCCATCGCACTTGGCATTGCCCTGGTTTTGGAGGAACATTGTCCGGACCTAAAACTCAAGTGGCCCAATGACATCTTCTGTGGAAACCGGAAGATGGGGGGAATTCTGATTGAGACGGCGCTGTCGGGTATGTTTGTCGATCGGGCAGTGGCCGGAATCGGATTAAATATTAACCAGGTTGGGTTGCCCGAAAATGCAGTTTCACTATTGGACATAACAGGAAAAACCAGCGACCGGGAGGACTTGCTGAACTTAATCCGAAACTCTGTAATGCAGCAATATCAGCTGCTCCGCGATGGTGGCTGGGAAGCAATCCGATCCAAATACATTGCCCGATTATACCGCCTGGCAATGCCTGCCAAATATTCCCTGCCGGATGGCAGCCGCTTCACGGCGGTGCTCAAGAGCATTGGAGAGCAGGGCGAACTAATTCTTATTTGTCAGGATGGCGAGAAGAAATTTCAGTTCAAGGAGGTGGTGTTTGAGGTGTGAGATGAAGTCTGAAGAAAAACAGCATTCCGCCTAATTCACCTTGATAATTTGTCCGTATTTATTTTTTATTTTTGCACGTAAAATAAAAAGCTATGGATACCAAACTCACTTTAAAACTGGAACATGCTGTGATTGAAAAGGCGAAAGACTATGCCAGGAAACAAAAGACCAGTCTATCCCGGCTCATCGAAAACTACCTTAATCACCTTACCAGCGAAACTGGGGATGACAAGGAGATTACTCCCTTAGTAAAGAGCCTAAGTGGAATCCTGGATTTACCTGCGGATTTCGACCACAAGAAAGCCTACGGTGAATACCTGTCAAAGAAATACTAAGACATGCAGCGCATTTTTGTAGACACCGATATACTGCTGGA
>CAMDMI010000255.1 GCA_945902135.1 Spirosoma fluviale | reverse complement strand
AAATGAACCAAAATTTGATTCTGAATGAATGCCCCCGCGATGCCATGCAGGGCCTGAGTCATTTTGTCCCCACAGAACTCAAAATCCGCTACCACAATGCTTTGCTTAAAGCCGGTTTTGACCGCCTGGATTTTGGAAGTTTCGTTTCCCCAAAAGCCATTCCCCAGCTTCGGGATACCGCAGAAGTTGTAGATGCGCTTAATTTAGAAAACACTTCGACAAAACTGTTGGCCATCATTGCCAACCGAAGGGGAGCAGAGTCGGCACTTGATTTTCAACAAATAGACTTTCTGGGATTTCCATTGTCCGTTTCCGAACATTTTCAACAGCGAAACACCAACAAAAGCATTGAAGAAGCCCTGAATGAAGTGGCTGAAATTCAAAATCTATGTCTGGCCAAAAACCGAAAACTGGTTGTGTATCTGAGTATGGCATTTGGAAATCCGTATGGCGATGCATACTCACCGGAACTGGTGTTGGAATATGGCCAAAGACTTTTGGAAATGAATATTCAGCACCTCTCATTGGCTGATACCGTTGGCATGGCAAGTCCGGCCGAAATTGGCTCCTTGTTTCGTGCCATTCACGAACCATGGTCTGCGGTGGAAGTAACGGCCCATCTTCATGCCAACCCAATGCATGCCCGGGAAAAAGTGCAAGCGGCCTGGGAGGCAGGATGCAGGAATTTCGATTCGGCGCTCGGTGGGTATGGTGGCTGCCCGATGGCAGAAGATGAATTGGTTGGCAACCTCAGCACAGAAGCCATACTTCAATGGGCCAATGAAATGGGCTTTAAAAATGAAATCAATCTGGATGTACTTGAAAAAGCGAGATCAATGCTGTCTTCGGTGTTTTTAGGATGAGTTAATCCATATTAAAGGGCAAATTCGCCTGAGACGGGCAGGCACGCGGGCCTGCCCCTACAATCTCCGCGTACCCGCGCAAGGGTTCGTATCCCCACGAAATCCATTCATCCGTTTAATCCATGATGCAGACAAAAAGGGCAAAGAGACTTCTATTTGGCTAAGTTAAACCACCCCGGGACTGGAGTCCCTCACATATTTATCGTCCTGAGTCCCTGCTTTGCAATACTCAGGACAGATAGAAACAAAAAAACCTTTGAGGTTTGCTTGGACGCGTATTTCGAAACCTAATAGGTTTAATCCATTGACGCAAAAATCCTCGAAATCCCTCCATCCGTCTAATCCGTGATGCAGACGAAAAAGGCCGCTGTTATCGGTGTTTTTCACCATCGAAATACAATGGAGCGAGGCTTATCTTCATCCCGGATATTGAAAAGGCGTATTCCGTCCCGCCATAGGCAGACCAGACTAGTGCACGGCGCCCTACAGACTGACATTTGAAATGCTACCCATCCTGACAGTTTGACAAGACAGGGCATTTTTGCCGGAAAATGGTTTGATTATGGCTGATGAGGCGGCAGATTGCTGATTATTTCCAACACCATTTTTTCTGAAAGCGGTTTAGATTCAAAACCCTTTACCATACTAAAGGTTTCAGCCCGGTTGTGATCCCTTGAATCGAGTGATGAGGAAAGAATGTACACCACGGTATTCTTCAGGCTGCTTTCACTATACCGACGGATGGATTCCAGAAAATCAAAACCATTCATACCAGGCATCCGAATGTCAATCAGAATAACATCGGGAACGGGTAAATTTTGTTGAATTTGCGATGAGATGAAATTCAGCGCGGTTTCAGATTCAGAAAATACTTCACATTGGTAATCCGGATTCACCTGATGAATTACTTCCTCTGAAAGAAAGTTAAAAATATCTTCATCGTCCAGAAGTAAAAAGCGAACCATTTTCTTAAACTTGTTTAGGCCGAACCGGAATTGTAATCATGACACGGGTACCTTCATTCACTGTTGATTGCAAATCAATACTACCTTTAATTTTTTGAATAATCTCGCGGCAAATGTACAAACCTAAACCACTTCCAGGGCTTGTTTTTGAGGCCCGGTAAAACATATCGAAAATTTTATTGAGGTGCTCTGAAGCAATTCCTTCTCCATTGTCTGATACTGCAATCTTTAATTCATTCTCTTCCATGCTTGCCTTCACCTCTACAAAAGATGAAGGATTGTCTTTTCGTAAATACTTGTAAGCGTTACCAATGATGTTTTTCAACAAGGTGTTGATCCTGTTCTTATCCGAAATTACCAGAACGGCATTTTCAGATACCTCTCTTTCGAAGTGGACTTTGAATGGAATAGCGAACTGAATATCACTCTGAATTTCATCAATCATGCGGCGCAAATCGAAGTCCTCCTGACTGAGGTCCAATCTTGCATTGCGGGAATATTCGAGAATTTCATGGATGGTTTCATCCAGTCGTTTTACCGAATCCCCTGCCCTGTTAAGCAGCAAACGCGTTTTTTCTTCCAGACCAGTCGATTTCATTACCAGGTCGAGAATCCCTTTGATGGAAAGCAGTGGTGAACGGAGATCATGCGAAACGCTGTAAACGAAGTTATCCATTTCAGCATTGATTTTCCTGAGCTCTTCGTTCTTTTCAACCAGATTTTTTCGGGCAATTTCCCGTTCATATGCGTTACCAATAATACCGGAAATGGCTCTTAGAAGTTCTATGTCGGATTTCTTCCATGTCTTGTATACAACGCATTCATCGAAACCGATAAAACCAAAAAACGAACCATTTACGTTCAGCGAGAAAACCAGAATCGATTTTATTTCCTGAGGCTCAAGAAGTTCCCTGACATCTGCTGGAAGTTCGCTGATATCTTCTGAGAAAATAACACCTGTTTCCTGAAGGGTTTTTTCCCAATAGGAAACATATTCATAGGGAACATATTTTAGGTTGTCGATTTGCGGTTCGATTCCCGCATTGCAGACCTCAAAGGTATTGGAGCAGGCAAGTCCCTTATCTATATTTTCAAAGATGTAAATCCGGCTTACCTGTGTGTGCTGCATAAGAGCCCCAAGTACTGCATCAATGCTTTTGTCAAAATCAAGATAACGATTGAGATCAAGTGCAATTTCTGCAATCAATTCCTGCTGGCGAAGATTATACTTTAACTCTTCCTCATTGGCCAGAGAACGAGTAATCTCTTTATAAACAGCAATAAAATTAGGAGGACTTCCCTCTTCGTCCAAGACGGGTGTAAGCTGAACTTCGAAGTGGATTTTTTCTCCGGATTTCCGGTAAGTCTGCACTACAACCTCTGCAAATTCCCGATGACTTAAGGCCTGAATGAGCTTTTCAATTTCTTCAGCATTGTTACTCGGGTCATCCAGTAAATCCCAGGGATGGCTACCCAGAATTTCCGAAGATGAAAAGCCGGTTATTTCTTCAAAAGCCGGATTGTTCCAGGTTATTTTTCCTGCAAAGTCCGTAATGAGAATGGGACTGTTCATTCGATGCACCATTTCAGAAAAGCTCTTGAGCTGAACCTGCCCGGAAGCGCCCTTCTCCTGCCCTGATTTTACGGCCTCGTTCATTATTTAAATTGGATGTGGATTACAA
>CAMDMI010000254.1 GCA_945902135.1 Spirosoma fluviale | reverse complement strand
GCACATTTCTTCCACTTCAGCCTGACCAGTCACATCCAATTCAGAAATTTTATAGGTCTGCTCGAGATTGCCTGATTCGAGTTTTAGGATGTATTTTCCATTCCAGGAAAACAGCGTTGCTTTAATAAACTGGTTGAGAGGAAACTCTTTTATAACACGCATGTTTGAGAAGCTAAATCAGACAATTCTTTTGTAATGGGCGTGAAGCTCTTCTGTGAGCGATTTCAAATCAAAGCGGGTCGCTTGTCGTCTGGCGGCCTCTTCCAAACTGAATCGAAGGCCCTGATCACCTGACATTTGCAGAAATCCTTCCGCAATGTCATCAGAGGAATTGGGATCTGCATAGATTCCAGCCTCTGCCGCCACTTCTTCAAAACATGAACCTTTTGAAGTGAGTACGGCCTTTCCCCGGCGGATTGACTCAAGAACAGGAATTCCAAAGCCTTCAAAAACAGATGGAAAAACGGTGTAAACGGCGCCATCGTACAGGTTTACAAGATCATCCGTTTCTACGACACCAAGCCAGCGCAGTCTTCCTCCAAAATCACCCAATTGATCAAGAACCGCATCTCCCATATCACCACGGCCACCAACCAAAACCAAATCTTCCTGAATATCAGGCATTACTTTTTTGAATGCCTCCAAAAGTTTCAAATGATTTTTTCGTTTTTCTAGACGGGAAACACAAAGAATGTAAGGCCTTTCTACCAGGTCATATTTGTATAAAACCTTGGCAATGGCCTCGGGCCTTTTTCTATAATGAAAAGCTGGATTGGCATCCTGATACAAGACTTCAACCCTACCCTTACAACTTGGAAACCAGCCTTCTATGTCTGCCCTGGTTTGTTTACTTGGCACCAAAATCAAGTCAGCTTTTTTGCAGGCAAATGCCGTTTTCTTTTCATACACAAAACGGTCGCTCCACTTGTAAGCGTCCGGAAAACGCTTGAAAATAACATCATGAATGGTGACAACAGCCTTCACCGATTTGCCCGATTTCCAGTCGAGCGGGATTTCATTGCTGAGCCCATGGTAAATATCCAGATTGTGTTTGGCTGCCTTACGACCCCAAGAGATTACGCGGCCCAAAGAACCAGAGCCTCCTTCATAATGAAATTTCGCGCCACTTTCGCGCAAGGCTCTGTTGAAATAAGGAAGATCCATTGGCCCTTTGGTGTCAAATAAATAATATTCAATCTCGGGATGTTGTTTAAACATCGCCGAGATAAGTGTCCGGCTATAATTGCCGAGACCGGTAGGATTGTGGAATGCCCTTTTTGCGTCGTAGCCGATGGTCATGAAAGTAGTTCTAAGGTATTGATGTTCATAAAATTTGGGCCAATTCCCGGACTGTTAAGAATTTATTTTCGTGTGTGTCGTTTGTTATTTTAAAAATGGCAATTGTACACCTTTTCTTTGGTGGCAAGTGCTACTTTTAGCGGTCCAAAATTGTCACTACTACATGCGGAGTCCAAAACCAATTGGTAAATTTTTCACCCTCCTGACAGGAATTCTCCTGTCTTTTTCAGCCTATTCACAGAAAACACTCAGTACAACATCGGATTTTCCTGAATTAAAAGATGCTTTCGAGCTCTTTAACAAAGGAAATTTCCAAGCTGCGTCTGAAAATTTCAGGAAATATTCAGCTTCAGAAGCCGGAGACCTCAGGCAAACGGCCCAATTCTACTCGGCACATTGTGCAAGATTGCTTCATCGTCCGGATGCGGAACAAAAATTAATAGATTTCAATCAAACCTTTCCGGGCAGCCAATATCAATCCAGGGTTTGGTTTGATTTGGGCAACCACTTCTTCAAAATTAAAAAGTGGGACTCCGCTCTTGAATACCTAAGCAAGATTGAAAATTCGGACCTTAACTATGACAGCAGAGCGGAAGCCGATTATAAAACCGGAGTATCCGCTTTTCAACTTCAACAATTCGACAGGGCTACTGTGGCTTTCAGAAAAGCAAAGGGTGGAAATCATGCGTTTTCCGCTTCAGCCGCTTACTATTCTGCCTACCTGAACCTGCGCAACAACCAGCTTGATGAGGCCTTATCTGACCTTGACCAAGCAGGAAATTCCAATGAGTTTCGCCCATCCATACCCGTTTTGCGAGCAAGCATTTTGTACAAAAAACGGTCTTTTGCTGAGGCTGCTGCATTTGCGGAAGCGTGCTTTAAAGACACGGCAAAAATTGCCAATCCTGAGGAATTGCATTTGATCGCAGGTGAATCCTGGTTTAACCTACGGGATTACGAAAAAGCCGCGATGCATTTCGACTTGTACAGCAAAAACATCCGAAACAACATGCCAAGGCCGTTGCAGTTCAGAATGGCATTTGCCGCTTTTAAAAACAACCAAACCGATCGGGCAATTTCAGGCTTCAGGCAGGTAGCCGCCAAGCTCGATACGGCAAAAGGAAAACAGGATTCTCTCGCTCAGGCTGGTTCTTATTACCTTGGGGTTTGCTATCTAAAAAAGGACCAGAAGCAATTTGCGCTAAATGCTTTTGATGTTGCCTCCGGACTTGAAGCGGACTCGAAAATTCAGGAAGTTTCCTGGTTTTACGCCGGGAAAATCAGTTATGATCTGGAGAAATACGCCGAATCAATTGACATTTTAAAAGACTTTACCGCAAACTATCCGGAAAGCAAGTTCATGGAAGAAGCCAATGAACTGATTGGTGAAGGTTTGCTCAATACCAGCGATTTCGAGGCAGCGCTGCAATACATGGAAAAAAACAGGGTGAAGTCCGAAAGGCTGACCCTTGCATACCAGCGGGCGGCTTATCAGCGGGGAACAGTACTTTTCAACGATGGAAACCCAGCAAAGGCAGTGGAAATGTTCCAAACCTCCTTGAAATATCCGGCAGACAAAGAAACCGTGATTGCCTCAACTTATTGGCTGGCAGAAAGTTATTCCAAAGAAAGGCAATACCAGAAAGCGGCTCAGGAATATGCAGCCTGCCTTCGCGCTGAAGGCGTAGCCGCGACTCCATACCGCCAAAAGTCACTTTATGGAATTGGTTATGCACACCACAACCTAAAAGAATACTCCAAAGCGCTCGGCGATTTCAGGGAATGTGTGCAGGAATGTGAAAAAACCGGACACAAACAAGACCTCGCAGATGCGCAACTTCGATTGGCTGATTGCCTTTATGCCACCAAGGATTACCCAGCGGCCTTGCGCGCATACGACAAAGCCATGGATGCCCGCACTTCCGACATGGATTATGCCTTTTACCAAAAGGGCATCGTATATTCTTCACTCAAGGATTTTGAAAATGCCCGAACCAACTTTTCAGTGGTGGTTGAAAAATATTCAAAATCCAGGCTTTACGACCAAGCCGTTTACCAAAAAGCCCAGATGGAATTTGAGGCAGGTAATTACCAATCGGCAATCAAAGGCTACAGCGGCATTATCGAATCAATGGAGGGAAGTCCGGTGATTCCATACTGTTACTTGAACCGCGGAATTTCTGCCTCGAACCTGAAAGAATACAAGGCAGCTGCAGATGATTTCCGCCATATTCTGGATGCTTATCCGGCACATCCTGCGGCAAATTCA
>CAMDMI010000253.1 GCA_945902135.1 Spirosoma fluviale | reverse complement strand
GGATAATTTCCCTCCGCAGAAATCATTTTTCTCGAAAATCTGCACCTGATAACCTTCGGCTACCAAGCGAATGGCCGAGGCCAAACCTGCCACACCAGCACCAATAACAATGGCTTTGCCGCCTTTTTGGGTTTTCAATGGAATAAATTTAAACCCAATTACCGCAAAAAAACACGGCTAAAAGAGTCTGAGCGCAAAAATCCGGTATAACACTGACAAAAAACAATACATTGGAAAAAAAAGAAAGTTCTGTTTTAGTATGTTTGCACCCCGTTCTTCAGATTTGTCATATGCTGAACATTGTTCTTTTCGGACCTCCCGGTGCAGGCAAAGGCACCCAATCGGCTAGGCTGATTGAGCACTACGGGCTTGTACACCTATCAACAGGAGACCTGCTTCGCTCTGAAATTTCAGCCGGTACCGAACTTGGTATGAAGGCCAAAAGCCTGATGGATGCCGGCATTCTGGTTCCTGATGAAGTTGTAATCGGTATGATTGACAACAAACTCAGCCAAAATCCAGAATCAAAAGGTTTTATTTTTGATGGCTTCCCAAGAACCATTCCACAAGCAGAGGCGCTTGACAAGCTGATGGAAAGCAGGTCAATTTCAATTTCAGGCATGATTGCACTGGTAGTTGAAGAAAAGGAATTGATCAGCCGTCTGCTCATTCGTGGACAGTCATCCGGCCGGCCTGATGACCAGAATGAAGAACTGATTGCCCAGCGCGTAAAAGAATACAACACCAAAACTGCGCCGGTGGCATCCTACTACAAAGGGCAAGACAAATTCCATTCCGTTTATGGCATTGGCGACATAGATCAGATTTTTTCTGAGCTCTGCCGTGTGATGGATGGCCTGAGTTAAAATTTTCTGATTTACTTTATTGATTTCAAGGTTCTTCCCGATTTGGAATCGCGAGGCCATTTCTCTTGACCTTGTGCCTTCTTGGCGCATTTTTAATCTGGAAAAATGCACAATAAAATGAAGTTAGCATAAGCGCACAGGCTCGAAGGGGAAAGCCCGATTTAATTTGAATTATCAATTTTAAGCCAGACGGATTCGATGCTCTCTTTCGGCAGCAAAAGCCAAAACCGCGAGGATATCGTTATGGGTGAGTTCAGGGAAATCAGAAAGAATTTCCTCAAAACTCATACCAGAAGCCAGCCAGCCTAGCACATCGTAAACACTTATGCGCATGCCACGAATACAAGGCTTTCCAAACCTCTTGGCTGAATCAATTGTAACGATTTCTGAATAATGCTTCACTTATGCAAAGAAACATAATTTTTCAGGAAAGATAATTTCATTCCTCCTGAGATTCTTCTGTTTAACTATTATTGAATTGATATTCTTTGCTTTTGTTTTTTAAAAACAGACCAGTAGACAACAAAATGAAAGCGCACAGGCTCGAAGCAGAAAGCCTAAAAAATCAGGCCTCTGCTTTCCCTTTCAGGTAATGAACCAAAACCGACAAGCCTTTGTCGAAGCTTTCATTATTGGGAATAATGATGTCCGCTTCTGATTTGAAAGGCCGGATATATTTGTCGAAAGTGGGTGCCACATGGTGCTCGTACCGATACAGCACATCATCCATGTCGTAGCCCCGCTCCTGCCCATCGCGGCGAATCCGTCTGCTGAGTTTAATGTGCTCGTCCGCATCAATAAAAACCTTCAGGTCGAACTGCTTCCTGATTTCTTCAAGATAAAAAACAAAAATACCTTCCACCACAATCACCGGCGCCGGTTTAAACTCCAGCATTCTGGGAACCACATTGGGGTTGTTGTAGGTATATTCTTTTAATGTGATGGTTTCTCCGGCATGTAATCGGGCAACATCACGGGCAAAAGCTTCAAGGTCTATGCTTTCCGGCAAATCAAAATTGGCAACTCCTTTTGCGTCCTTTGGCTGCAATTGCCTGGGCCGATAGTAATTGTCCTGAGAAAGCAGACAAATTTTGTTTTCTGGAAATGATTCCAGCAACTGCTTGATAAACAAGGTTTTTCCGGAGGCACTTCCACCCGTAATTCCAACCAGAAAAGGCTTTTGGCTCATAAATAATTGTGCTTGCAAGGAAAACTATTCCGTTGGTTGCTGCAAGTGCTCTCCATCGGCAAGAAACTGGCGATACTGCACATTGTACAAATGGGCATAAGGCCCGGAATTTTTCAAAAGTTCTTCGTGACGGCCCCGCTCTACAATATGACCTTTGTCCAGAACAAGGATTTCATCCGCTTTCTGAATGGTAGAAAGTCTATGGGCAACCACGATGGAAGTTCGGCCTGACATTATTTTTTCAATTGCATGCTGAATCAGGACCTCGGTTTCACTGTCCACCGAGCTGGTGGCTTCATCCAGAATTAAAACTGCTGGCTTGTGCACCATCGCCCGCACAAATGAAATGAGCTGGCGTTGTCCCACAGAAAGTGTGCTTCCCCTTTCCATCACCGGATAATCATAGCCACCCGGAAGCTGTTCTATAAACCGGTCAGCGCCGACAAGTGCGGAAGCTTCTTTCACCTGAGCGAGCGTAATGTCCGGACTTCCAAGGCTGATGTTGTCAAAAATACTACCCCGAAACAGAAAAACATCCTGAAGCACCAGCCCGACACTTTTCCTCAAAAAGCGAAGGGAATATTCTGAAACCAGGTGATCGTCCAGCAAAATTTCACCTTGATCGTTTTCATAAAAACGCGTAAGCAAATTCACAATGGTGGATTTTCCTGAGCCGGTTGCGCCCACCAGTGCGAGTGATTTTCCAGGCATCACATCGAAGGAAATGTTTTCCAGTACCGGCTGATTTTCCAGATACGAGAACCCAACTTTCTGAAAGGAAATTTTCCCTTTTATGTGTGCTGGCTCCAGGGTACCTGTGTCTGGCATTACATCCTCGTGGTCGAGCAGGGTAAGGATTCGCTCGGTAGAAACGAGGCCAAGCTGAAGGGTATTAAAGCGATCGGCAATTGCGCGAATGGGTCTGAAAAACATGCCGATGTACAGGATAAAGGCGGTAATCATACCCAATGTAAACTGCCCTTCCAGCACCCCGCGGGTTCCGTACCAAACGAGAAGGCCCGTGCCAATGGCAGAAATTACTTCTGCCACCGGGAAATAAATGGAGTAATAAAGCACAGAGCGAACATTGGCCTTGCGGTGATTCGCATTGATTTCTTTGAACTTTTCGAATTCCCGGTCCTCGGAAGCGAAAACCTGCACCACGCTCATTCCGGTAATATGTTCCTGTACAAAAGTGTTGAGATTGGCCACAGCCGTGCGCACCTCATTAAAGGTTTCCTTGATTTTCTCTTTGAAAATATAGGTGGAGAAAAGCAACAAAGGCAGCATCGACAGGCTCACAAGGGTGAGTCTCCAGTCAATCCAGAACATGTATGCCAGAATGAAAACCAGCTGCAGCAAATCGCCGGACATCGCAGCCAGGCCTTCGCTGAAAACATCGGCAATGGTTTCAATGTCAGAGATGTTTCGGGTTACAAGCCGTCCAATTTGTGTGTGGTCGAAAAAGCGAATCCGAAGCTTCAGAATATGCTCGTAAAGTTTCAGACGAATATCGCGGATGATGGTCTGGCCCAGCCAGGTGCTGAGGTAAGTTTG
>CAMDMI010000252.1 GCA_945902135.1 Spirosoma fluviale | reverse complement strand
GCTAGTTTGTGTTCACCTTCCTTCTTGACTTAAACCAATTCATTCAGAAATTACTTTCCGAACCGGAAAATCAGACTTTTCTTTGAGCAAGCTTGAAGCTATTTAAATAAACTGACTGAAATCTTAAATACCTATTGGGCTAGTTAAGGGTTTTGAGGATTTTCTTAATTAGTCATGGTAAATAATAAAAGGTAGTAGAAATTCCTTAAACCAGCCAAATTACCAGGATTAGAGAGATTTTTAATTGAGGATTGATGCGGCCTTTAATATTGATTTGCCTGATGATTTTCAGCTTAATAAAATCGGCTAAGAATCGGGGCAAAATCATATCGACCCAAATTCCTTATCCTCCTTAAACGCAAAAAAGCCACATTTCTGTGGCTTTTTTTTTGTGGGAGCAGAGGGGTTCGAACCCCCGACCCTCTGCTTGTAAGGCAGATGCTCTGAACCAGCTGAGCTATGCTCCCTCTCGATTTGGGAGTGCAAAAGTAGTTCTTGAACGGATAGTTGCAAATTTCGGGCAGTAAAAATTCGAACTTTTTTTAAAATAAAATCCAAAGGCCTGAAATTCAGTTCGTGACAATTCTACTGAATGGACCTTCATATCCCAAAAAGGGAAGAGGATTGCTTGTCCATCAAAACTGGCATTGTAAAATCAAACTTGACCTTAGGTAAAGCATTTTACATTTCGCTTTTTGTAAAAAAAAAGGCCTCCCGCAAATGGATTGCTTTGATTGCCCGCATTCTTTGGATGAGTTGAAACAATTGGGTTTCTTTGCAAGAAATCATTAAAAGTTTCAAAAAATGACAGGAGATATTCAGGTTTCAATCATAATGGGCAGCATTTCAGATCTCGGAATCATGGAGCAAGCGGCCGAAACACTGCAATCCCTGGGAGTCAAATATGAACTGACGGTGGTTTCGGCCCATAGAACGCCCAAAAGAATGTTTGAATATGCCGTTTCTGCTGCCGACAGGGGTATAAAAGTAATTATCGCTGGAGCAGGTGGCGCAGCCCATCTTCCTGGAATGGTGGCATCGCTTACAAACCTTCCGGTGATTGGCGTTCCAATCAAATCAAAATCCTCCATCGATGGTTGGGATTCCATCCTTTCCATTCTGCAAATGCCTTCGGGTGTACCCGTGGCAACTGTTGCTTTGGACAATGCCAGCAATGCGGCTATTCTGGCTGCCCAAATCCTTGCCTTGTTTGAGCCTTTGGTGGGCGCCAAATTGAAGCAACACAAAGAAAATCTTCGCCTGAAGGTGGAAGAAAGTATCCACAAACTTCAGGACAAGGATTACCTCAACGACTAATATTATTTTCAGCTTTTGCTGATTCAAGATTCTACCAGATGTCCGATTTTTTTTCGGCCAGATTCACCTTCAAATTATGACAGAGATTATTCAGAAAACAGCGCTTCATTCCATCCACCAGGCACTTGGTGCCAAAATGGTGCCCTTTGCCGGTTTTGATATGCCGGTTCGTTATAGTTCGGATCTTGAGGAACACCATACAATACGCAAAGGGGTAGGGGTTTTTGATGTTTCGCACATGGGTGAGTTTCGTGTTAAAGGGCCACAGGCACTTGACCTTTTGCAGTGGGTTACTTCAAACGATGTTGCAAAATTGAGCGCTGGAAAGATTCAATATTCCTGCCTGCCGAATGGCAAGGGCGGAATTGTAGATGATTTACTTGTCTATTGCATAGGACCAGAGGAGTTTCTTCTGGTGGTGAATGCCTCCAATATTGAAAAGGACTGGAACTGGATCAGTGGGCAAAACTGCTTTGAAGCAAGCATGGTGAATGAATCTGCGGATACTTCATTGCTCGCTGTTCAGGGTCCATTGGCTAAGCAAGTGATTCAGCGCATCACAACAACAGACTTGTCTGCCATTCCTTACTATAATTTCAATTTTGGAACCGTTGCTGGCATTCCGGATGTGCTTATTTCCAATACTGGATATACCGGTGCAGGTGGTTTTGAGTTGTATGTACCCAACCATAAGGTTATGGATCTCTGGAATGCACTTTTTGAAGAAGCCAAGCCCGAAGGAATAAAGCCAATCGGTTTAGGCGCAAGAGACACACTTCGATTGGAGATGGGCTTTTGTTTATATGGAAACGACATTGACGATACCACCTCGCCCTTAGAAGCAGGTTTGGGCTGGATTACCAAGCTAAATAAAGATTGTGTAGATGCCGAGTATCTGAGAAATCAGAAGGCCAACGGACTTACAAGAAAATTGGTAGGTTTTGAATTGGTAGAAAAAGGGATTGCGAGAGGTCATTACCCGGTGAAAGATGCAGAAGGAAACGAAATCGGGGTGGTTACCTCCGGAACCATGTCTCCGTCTTTGGGCAAAAGCATTGGTTTAGCGTATGTGCCAACTGATTTTACCTCGGCTGGAAGCCAAATTTTTGTGGATGTGCGGGGGAGAAACCTAGAAGCTGTAGTGGTTTCTTTGCCTTTCTATAAAGCCTGATAATCAACTGAATTATAAATACAATGCCCAAAATTGAAGTTTGCCTGAGCCCGGAATTGCTTCCGCTTTTCAAATTAGAAGATAAAATTGTGGTGGTGATTGATGTGCTGAGAGCATCTTCCTGTATGGTTACAGGTCTTGCGCACGGCATTTCAGAAATTTTACCGGTGGCAACATTGGAGGAATCTGCAACTTATGGGCTGATGGGTTACATAACTGCAGCGGAACGCGATGGAATGAAAATGGAAGGCTTTGATCTCGATAACAGTCCGTTTTCTTATATGGATGCAGTGCTGATCGGAAAGAAAATTTGCATGACCACCACCAACGGCACCCAGGCAATTCTTATGTCTTCAAGTGCAAGGAAGGTCGTCATCGGGACTTTCTTAAATTTGAAAACGGTCACTGATTACCTCTACATCCGCGGACTTAATGTGGTTTTACTTTGTGCAGGATGGAAAGGCCAGGTGAATGCAGAAGACACGCTTTTTGCGGGCGCTGTGATGTCGACTTTAAACAATAGTTTTTCTGTTGGAAACGACAGTGCACTTTTAGCCCGCGATCTTTTTGGTTTGCATAAAGACCACATGGAAGAATTTTTGATTGAATCTTCGCATTTCAACAGACTGAAAAGGCTTGGAATTCATAAGGATATTGCGTTTTGTCTGCAAAGCAGTGTGTATGAATGCCTGCCTCGTTTGGAAAACAATGTGATTGTGGCACAAGGACAAAGTTAGTAATGGTAAACAGCGACTTAAAAGAGTTTTACGACAATTACCACAGCAACCACCTAAAGTTTGCTGTGAATGAATTTCCTTTTAGAAAAGCCTATTGGGACAGCAGAATTGCCTCCTTTTTACCAAGCGAAAAATCCGCCACTTTTTTGGATCTCGGGTGTGGCAATGGGGATTTCCTCCTTTACCTAAAAACCCGTGGCTATGCTAACATTACCGGGGTAGAATATTCCGGAGAGATGAAAGAGATTTCCGAGCGATCGGTCACAGGCATTCGCATTGTTCAATCGGATGCAACTGCTTTTTTAGAAACCAGCACCCAGAAATTTGACTTCATCCTTTGTGCGCATCTGCTTGAGCATTTTGAAAAGAACAAGGTGCTCGATACCTTCAAGCTGGCAAAGGAAAGATTGAATCC
>CAMDMI010000251.1 GCA_945902135.1 Spirosoma fluviale | reverse complement strand
TTAGGACCAATCAGATCCGCCTGGGTCGGGCAGACACGCGGGTTTGCCCCTACATTTGGCATTTTTGAAGGCGCCGACCCATGGCCCGCCAAATGACCAATAATTCCGCCAGCCCTCCCCGGCAATTCCACCTTCCAGCATCGAAAACGGGTAAGGGCAGAAAATTTTCTGCCCCAACAAACCGGATAAACAACCGTCAATTCATTTCAGAATCAATCTAAAATCCGGAATCCTTTTTTGGACAAATCAGTCAAATCCAGCCGTAGGGGCGAATTGCACTAGTCTCGCCGGAGGCGGAATTCGCCCCTACAACCAAAACCAAATGACCAATAATTCCGCCAGCCCTCACCGGCACGGGTTTACAACTTCTTTTGAACTGTATCGTTTTTTCAGCCAGTTGATTATAAAACGGAAAACATCAAAGATCTGCTTCGAGCCCTCGAAGTCAACACACTTTCTGCGATGAAGGTGCTGCTGAAACTACAAGTGCTGAAGCTTTTGATGAGGTAAAAATTTCATTTCCTCCCAGCCATAAATTTTTTCATTCCTTCCAAAAAAGGATTTGAAATAACATTATTCAACTTTTTATTGAAGATAACCTTTCCGCACTCTGGCTCCAGAATGGCAAAGATTTGATCCGAAAGTTCTTCATGCTCCTCCATAATAAGCGTGAAATCCTTTTTTTTCCGTTTGCTGAATTCCGGATGTTCACAAAGGAAATAGACATTTTTCAATATACTTTCCGGACTGAGATTCCGTTCTACATCCAGATTAATTGCATATCCGTCAAATGCATCAACGGCAAAAAATGCATAAACCATACCTTCCTTAGTATTCAATGCGATGTATAAAAACGCCAGATGCTCAAATGGTTTTTTTGAAATCGGATCTTTTTTCATGCACAATAATATTGAAAAATGCGCCCCGGATGGAGCGCTTGTTTGAATAACGCCGCAGGCGGTATGAGTAGCGACAGCCGGAATTGGCGCCCAAAAAAGAAATGACCGATCGCTGATGAGACAAAGTGCTCAATTCGACTGCACGATTTTAGTCTCCCCGTTTCGGTGGCTCAAGTGCAAGCTGCGTAAGCACAATGCCCAGAAGGGTAATAACAGTACTGAAACTTGCTTTCAACAAGACCATCCAAAACTGTGCTAGGCTTGCATAATCAATGATAAAGTATAAAAAGCTGTGCATGAAAAGCAGGCCAAGGGTGAAAGGAAGAAACCATTTCATGCCCATCGATGGGATTGAGATGGTCATATAATCTTCATACCCACCGGCAGGAACCATCCAGTTTAGGAAACTCGACCGCATGAAAGCCATCAATAGACAAGCGGCTGTGTGTATGCCCGGACTGGAATGGAAAATATCGAT
Source organism: Spirosoma fluviale (assembly GCA_945902135.1). Lineage (GTDB taxonomy): Bacteria > Bacteroidota > Bacteroidia > Cytophagales > Flexibacteraceae > CAMDMI01. The sequence goes on along the minus strand of CAMDMI010000251.1, from coordinate 2,269 downwards.
TCCGAATCCAACTGCGAATGCGAAAAGCAAGACCCTGACCGGATTTGTGGAGATGGGCAAAAGTAAAATGGCGCCTGTATATGAAAAACAAAGGGCAAGATTGAATGCATTCAGCCGGTGGCCAATGAAAACATAAACCCCGATATACACCAGGATTTTCCAAATCAGCTGAAAGACATTTCTTGAAATCATTCCAGTTCTCCGGTGGTTTTCAACTGCAGACTATCTTTTTCGGCTTGCAGCTTGTTTTCGATTACATACACAAAATTGAGGGTGCTGAAATCTGTTGCCAGATCTACATCGATGTTGTAAAAAGTAGCATCGTCTTTCAGGCTTATTTTTCTGATTACGCCTACATGTATGCCCTCAGGAAGAATGTTGCTGAACTCAGAAGTTCGTATTGTATCCCCAACTTTTGGCTTAAGGTGCCTAGCTACAAATTCCAGATTGGCGCTGTTTGGATCATTGCCGCCCCATTTTAGAGAACCGGAGGCATGAATGCGTGAAATCTCTGCGGAAATCAGCATTTTGGAGTGCAGGAGTGAGGTGGCTGTACTGAAATGCTCCGAGCAAACCATCACCCTTCCCACAACACCTTGAGGCGAAATGATTCCCATTCCGGGCTTAATGCCTTCCAGGCTTCCTTTGTTGAGGGTGATGTAGTTGTTGGGTTTTGAAACTGAGTTGTTGATTACTTTGGCAACGATGAAATTGTACTGCTCCAGCATAGATGGTGTTTTGGTACTGTCCATCTCCATCTTGTCGATTTTTTGCTTCGACAAGGTGAGCAGGGTATTTAGCCGGGCATTTTCACCAGCGAGGTTTTCATTTTCCTGATACAGACCGAAGAAACCGGTTACTGCATCCGACATCTCCATTGCTCGTGCGGCGAAATTGTTGGAGGAAGTTAACCAGGCAGATTTTTGGCGGGTATTTTTGGTAATGATCATCCAAAAAGAAAATACCTCGCAAAGCACGAAAAGAAAGAATAGCCGGTATTCAAACAGAAACCTGAATAATGAGCCCACTTTCTTTTCCTTGCTTTTTTCCGATTAAAATTAGGTCATCAGGACCGCTTTAAAATTATCCAAGTGCTTAAGCGCCATTCCTGTTCCACGCACAACGGCGCGCAATGGGTCCTCAGCGATGTGAATCGGAAGTTTGGTACGCATGTGCAGGCGCTTGTCGAGTCCGCGCAGCAGCGCTCCTCCGCCTGTCAGGTGAATGCCTTTGTCGTAGATGTCAGCCGAAAGTTCCGGAGGAGAAATTTCCAGGGCTTTCAATACGGCTTCCTCAATTTTGGAAACAGACTTATCCAGGGCAAAGGCAATTTCTGAATAGGTAACCTTAATTACTTTCGGAATACCTGTCATGAGGTCACGACCGCGTACTTCATAATCCGGTGGGGGATTGTCGAGTTCAGAAAGGGAAGCGCCAACTTCAATTTTGATTCGCTCGGCAGTTCTTTCTCCGATCAGGAGGTTGTGTTGCCTGCGCATATAATCGAGAATGTCTTTTGTGAAAACATCCCCGGCAATGCGAATCGACTGATCACATACAATACCTGAAAGTGCAATGACTGCGATTTCAGTGGTGCCTCCTCCGATGTCTACAATCATGGAGCCAACTGGTTGTTCAATGTCAATGCCAATGCCGATGGCAGCGGCAAGAGGTTCGGAAATCATGTACACTTCCTTGGCCCCGGCATGTTCGGCTGAATCTTTAACAGCCCGTTTTTCTACCTCGGTGATACCGGATGGAATACAGATAACCATTCTGTGTGAGGGAGAAAACCAGCTGCTGCCTTTGTGAATCATTTTGATCATTCCGCGGATCATTTGTTCTGCGGCTGTAAAGTCGGCAATTACGCCGTCTTTTAATGGTCGAATGGTTTTAATGGTATCATGGGTTTTTTCATGCATTTGCATGGCTTCTTTTCCAATGGCAATCACCTTGTTGGTGTTTTTGTTGAGTGCCACAATGGATGGCTCATCGACCACAATTTTATCTTTGTGGATAATCAGTGTGTTGGCGGTGCCTAAGTCGATGGCAATGTCGCTGGTAAAAAAATCAAATAATCCCATAGTGAATCCGGAATTGGTTCCGGGCCTTTGTTTGTTTTAGTTCATTTTCTGAAGTGGAGCATCCAGGTAAGAAACATTCATAGAGCCTGCCTTCATTGGACAAATTTGGAATTCTGGCCTTAAGTGAAACCCCCGGTTGGATGTCCGACGAAACCTCAATGCTTGCAAGTTCAACACAATCTAGG
>CAMDMI010000250.1 GCA_945902135.1 Spirosoma fluviale | reverse complement strand
AGAAGACAAACCAGGCTTGTTCGATTTGAATATGGAATCCCTTCCATCTGGAATGTATTTCTTGTTTGGTGCCGAGCCGGGTGCCGCGCCGATTAAGGTGGTGAAGCAATAAAAACCTATAAGGTCTCTTAGACCTTATAGTAAACCAGTTGGTCCTCTCTATCCTGAGAGTTAGGCGCAGCCGCTCTCAGGATTAGGTAATAATTGCAGGAACTCCGTTCCGGTGGTATTTCACCATTTCTAAGTCAAGTCCAGAAAGTTGTTAAAGCATCCCGGTACAGAGTCCCTTACATATTTGTCGTCCTTAGAGCCGGCGATGCCGAACTCTAAGGACAGATTTGGCTCAAGTTAAAAATTCTCACTATCCTGAGAGTTGGCAGAAATGCCTCTGACAAATTTCATAAACTTTAAAGTGACAGATAGAAAGATTAAATTTGCGTTCTTACAAATAGGAAAATGGGACAACTATTAAATATTTCTGAAATCAAAATACTTTATCCTGACGAATGGGTCTTGCTGGGAAATCCGATTATGGACGATAGCAAAATTGACGTTCTTTCAGGTATTCCATTATTTCATAGCAAGGACAAAAAGGAAGTTTGCTATATCGGCAGGGACAAAACTTCAAACTTTGATAAAATAACCCTGATTTATACAGGAACTTTCAGACCAACCAGAAAAATTACTGGCATTTTCAATCGCATTAAGAAATGACCTACAAGTTCAAACCTGAGCCATAAAGTGGACTAATTCTGGTCAATGTTGAGGTTGACAACAAGTTCGAGTTGAAAATGATTCTGGACACTGGAGCAACAAATACCACCATTGACAGCAATGCTTTGTACCTTCTCGGACACGACCTCAAAGACAGTATTGGTTCTGTAGAAATTGAAACGGCAAACGGAATAATTGAAACCGAAGTTTTTGAAATTGATTCATTTGCTTCCCTTGGAGTGACAAAAGAAAAATTTCAAATCCAGGTTTACGACTTTTTAGCACACGGAATATTCTCCGATTACAACGGACTTCTTGGTTTGGACTTTCTTGAAGGAACCAAATTTTGTATTGACACAAGAGAAAACGTTATATCCCTATCCTGACGATGGTCACTTCTGCCAACATTTGCTTTAAAAAATTGGGGCAGAGTCACTTCGCAGGAAGAGAGTCACAAACAGGAGGTTAAGTGCTACGAAGGAAATTCAGTGCCAATATTCCCCAACTTCTGAAAGCAAAGAAACGTTAGGCGCAGCCGCTCTCAGGATTAGCAAATAATTGCAGGAACTCCGTTCCGGTGGATATGTCCCGATTCCGAATCAGATGAACTCAATTTCAACCAGACCTTTTCCATCATTCATGTAGTCACAAGCCGATGAATACCTGTAATGCCAAGGCTCCCAAACCAAACCGGATTTCACCGGATTTTCATGCAGGTAATTCTTGCGTTGGGTAATCATTTCGGAATTTATCAGTTCAACCGGATGATTTTCCTGCTGCCAGAATTGGTATTGTTCATTGCGGGAATTTCTTGTGCCTGCAACCTTGAGAAGCCAGAGCAGCCAGCTTTTCCTTGATTCATTTTCGGAATTCTCCAGTTCCTTTAAAATTTTTCCGGCAGTAAACTTTTTAAAATCACGAATAATATCTGAAAGATTTTGATTGTCCTCAGCGCTTATGATTCCATGAAAATGGTTTGGCATCAGAACCCAGGCATGTACTAGCAATCCTTTTTCGCGGATACAATAATTCAGACTATCCACCACAATTTCGGCAAATACTGGTCTTGTAAAAATGTCAATCCATTGCACCACTGTGAAGGTTACAAAGTACAAACCTTCCTGATTCCGGATCTTGTAGCCACCTTCTGCCATCAAGGCAAGAATAACAAATTTCTGATAATAGTGAAAGCATCTCGGGACAGAGTCCCTCACATATTTGTAGTCCTTTAGAGCCGGCGATGCCGAACTCTAAGGACAGATGTTGTTTTTGTAATCTTCACTATCCTGAGAGTTAGGCGAAGCCGACTCTCAGGATTAGGCAATAATTGCAGGAACTCCGTTCCGGTGGTATTTCACCATTTCTGGGTCAAGTCCAGAGAGTTCTTAAAGTAAGTCCGGGACAGAGTCCCTCACATATTTGTCGTCCTTAGAGCCGGCGATGCCGAACTGTAAGGACAGATAAGATCTCCCGGTTTTGCATTTCAAGGATTTGATGATTTGTTATAACAATGGGCATTTTTCAGAATCTAAAAAGAGTTGTTACTTGCTTATTCTATCGCCAATTGAAAAAAACCAAGAATTTTTTATGATTCCTTGTTTTTAAAACCAAAATTTTATTCTACTTTAGCTTTCGAATGTTCAATCAAATGGAGAACTCTTTACAAAGGATTTCGAGGATGTGCCATCTTCTTGAAAATCCGAGTCTTGGCAAAAAAACAACAGCATTTTCGCTGCTGTTTTTTATGCTGTTTTTTTCCGTTTTCACAATTTCTGCGCAGACCCGCAAAACGGAAAAGGCATCAAACCAGAGAAAATTGAACAGCAAACCCCTGGATACAGGAACAAAAGCAAAGAAATTCGAAGAGCTGAGTGACTTCGTTTTGGTGGATCATCGCGCTGGTGCTGTGCCAAATGTGATAGAGCCAGATGGTGAAGAAACCAGCCTTAAAAAGGACCTCGAAGCGCAATTTCCGTCAAAAACGGTTTTTGCGACTTCCGACCCCCAAGTTTGTGTCATTGGTGTTGAAAGTTCAGCAGACGCCAAGACGGTTTTAGCGAAAACCAACCCGAAGAAATCCCGCATCGCCAAGCGGGACAACATCGGGAAAATGCTGGCAGAAAAAAATGTTAAACTTATAACCAAAGAAAAATGATGAGAAACAATTACCTCATCCGGAGTGGCATGAAAATGCTTGCTCTGGCGCTCTTGGGAATGTTTAGTTCCCTTCGCGGGTACGGCCAGCTTACTGGCTATACCTTTACCAACACTGCTGGTACTTACACCGCCATTTCAGGTGGTACCACAGTGGGAAATTCCGGTTTGCAAGGTGCCATTTTTGGCATCGACCCAATCAATCCGATTTCGGATATTGGTGCTTCGACCGGAAGCTTTTATGGAACAGCCGGTTTCGGTGCTCCAATCGGATTTGATTTCAAATTCGGTGCACGCACTTACACTACCTTCCAGATGTCTACCGATGGTTACATCAAGTTGGGTGGTATTATACCAGCTGATGCATATCCGACCATCATCACCGGTTCCTCATTGCCTGTGCAATTTGCTGGATCAGCAGAAGATGGCCGTGACCTGATTGCTGCTTTCGGTTCAAGCTCTCCTGCAGGAGGTTTGGGTGGTCAAACAGGATCTACCATGAAATACATCACCACTGGTACATCACCCAACCGTGTTTGTACCATTGAGTGGGCCGGCCAGCGCCGGATTGGAGTTGTGGGCGACAACTTAAATTTTCAGATTAAACTATACGAAGGTTCAAACAATTTTGCAATTGTATATGGTACTATCACAACAGCAGCAGCTTCAACGGTTACAGCAACAGCTGGAGCAGTTGGTCGTGTAGGAACTGATTTCAGAAAAGTAGGTAATACGCTTACAGCTGTAACCATGGATGCTCCAGTATTGGCGACTACCAATGTGGTTTCTCCGTTTACCAACGAGCGTGTCCAGTGGAGAAATGGTTTTACGCCTGCTTCTGG
>CAMDMI010000249.1 GCA_945902135.1 Spirosoma fluviale | reverse complement strand
CCTGGATTATTGGCGCAAACAGCCTGCTTCGGAGCGTTTCAGGGCAGCCACCTGGCTATCTTTCACCGCTTTTGATTTCGACCCGGAAAATCCTCCTCGAATGGATAAAACCATCTTTCACATGCGGAAAAATGGCTAATGTGCTGAATTCTGATTTCACAGAATTTATTGATGCGCTCAACCATAAGCAGGTTGAATACATCTTGGTAGGTGGTTATGCTGTTATTTTTCATGGATATAACCGAACAACGGGAGACCTGGATATCTGGGTAAATCCGACATCAGCCAACTATAAGAAACTTCAGGAGGCATTCCAGTTTTTTAAGATGCCTGTATTTGATATGACGGAGGAAAAATTCCTTCAGACAGAAAATTATGATGTTTTTTCCTTTGGCAGGCCACCAGTACAGATTGAGATTCTGACCAAGGTCAAGGGACTGGAATTTCAGATTGCATGGTCTCGTGCCAGCTTTTCTGAATTCGATGGAGTAATGGTGAAAATTCTTGATATCAGGGATTTGAAAATAGCCAAAAAAGCAGCAGGCAGAGCCAAAGACCAGGCCGATCTGGAGAACTTGTAGCCTGATTGGGACGAATTGAAACTGTCCTACCTTTGGTGGATTCGCTCCAACATAATTTTCTTTCCGTTTCCGTTTTAAGCCAAAGCTTTTCGCCTTACTTTGCTTCCCGTTTTTTACAATGAAAAGTAGCAAGGAAACCCCTCTCATGAAGCAATACTCCGCCATCAAAGCGCGGTATGCCGGGGCACTTCTCCTTTTTCGGGTGGGTGATTTTTATGAAACCTTTGGTGAAGATGCGGTTACCGCCTCCCGAATCCTCAACATCACCCTTACAAAACGCGCCAATGGTTCTGCTTCCGAAGTGGCACTTGCAGGTTTCCCCCACCATTCTCTTGATAATTACCTGCCGAAACTTGTTCGGGCCGGACAAAGGGTTGCCATTTGCGATCAGCTCGAAGATCCCAAGGATGCGGTTGGCATTGTAAAGCGTGGGGTCACAGAACTTGTTACGCCCGGCCTTGCCTTTAGCGACAATGTGCTCGATACCCGCAGAAATAACTGGCTCGCCTGTATTTTTCGAAGAGATGAATCGATTGGGCTTTCCCTGATTGATATCTCTACCGGAGAATTTTTGGTTTTTCAGGGTTCTGAAGACGAGGCAAGCAAAGTTTTGCAATCCTTTCAGCCAACGGAAGTTTTGCACCCGCGTGGGGCAAAAGAATGGACAGAATCTTTCCTAGGCGAAAGGCTTTATACCACCGCCCTGGATGACTGGCAGTTTGAAAATGAAACTTGCCAGGATTTACTCACACGGCATTTTGAAACTGAAAACCTGAAAGGTTTTGGAATCGAACTCTGGTCAGAGGCAATTGTGGCTGCAGGTGTGATTCTCTATTACCTGGCCGAAACTGAACACCGGGAATTGAGCCATGTGCACAGTCTTTCCCGGATTGATGAAGGCGAATATGCCTGGCTTGACCGTTTCACCATCCGAAATCTGGAACTCGTTTATGCACAGCATGAAGGCGGAATTCCACTGGTGGATGTCTTGGATTCTACGGTTTGTCCGATGGGTTCCCGGCTTTTGCGCAAGTGGATTCTGATGCCCTTAAAGACGCTGGCACCAATCCGTGAGCGGCAGGAAATGGTGGAAGCCATGCTGTCCTCCGAAGCCTTAAGCACAAAATTACAGGCCAGCCTTCGCCAGCTTGGGGATCTCGAAAGACTCGCCTCCAAGGCGGCAGTTCGGCGAATTTCTCCCAGAGAAGCCGGGTTTCTGAAAAGGGCCTTAGCGCTGGTACAGGAAATCAAGGACCTGCTTGAAAGTCATGACGGACAAATTGCCGGCTGGAAACACTTGGCTTCCGGATTGAATCCTTGCCTGGCCCTAAAAGAAAAAATCGAGGCAGAACTGAACGAAGAACTTCCAGCACTTTCAAACCAGGGTGGAATGATTCGTTCGGGTGTAGATGAAGAGCTCGACAGGCTACACCACATTGCTTTTTCTGGAAAAGACTATCTGCATAAGATTAACCAGGCCGAGATTATCCGTACCGGAATTTCATCCCTGAAAATATCCTACAACAGAGTTTTTGGCTACTATCTGGAGGTTACCCATGTCCACCGCGACAAGGTTCCTGCCGATTGGATCCGGAAGCAAACGCTCACAAATGCAGAGCGGTATGTAACCCAGGAACTAAAAGAATATGAAGAGCAGATTTTGGGTGCGGAGGAGAAAATTAATGTAATCGAGCAGCGAATTTTTAATGAGCTGGTCGAGACCATTGTCAGCTACACAACCCCACTGCTTCAGAATGCCCGCTTACTTGGAAAGGCAGATTGTTTGCTGTCTTTTGCCCGGGTGGCAACTGACAATAACTACTGCAGGCCAGACTTGAATGAGGGTCTGGAAATCAGGATAAAGGAAGGCCGGCATCCAGTGATTGAGCGGCAAATGCAGGCGGGTGAAAAATATGTACCCAACGATATAGAACTCGGCCAGGAGCAACAAATTGTGGTGATTACCGGTCCCAATATGGCAGGTAAATCGGCCTTGCTGCGCCAGACAGCCCTGATTGTGCTCATGGCACAGATGGGTTCCTATGTGCCGGCAAGCTCGGCTGAAATAGGATTGGTGGATAAGGTCTTCACCCGTGTGGGCGCAAGCGACAACCTCAGCCGTGGGGAATCTACCTTTATGGTGGAAATGACCGAAACGGCTTCCATCCTCAACAACCTCAGCGACCGTTCGCTCGTGTTGATGGATGAAATCGGTCGTGGCACCAGCACCTACGATGGCATCAGCATTGCCTGGGCCATAGTAGAACATTTGCACAACCAGCCCGGAAGAAGGGCAAAAACCCTTTTCGCCACACACTACCACGAACTGAATGAATTGGCGGGCAATCTTCCGTCGATTAGAAATTACAATGTGGCGGTAAAGGAGGCCGGAAACAAGATTCTTTTCCTGCGAAAGTTAAGACCGGGCGGCAGTGAGCACAGTTTCGGCATCCATGTTGCCCGCATGGCTGGCATGCCCACGCCGGTGGTGCTTCGTGCCATGGAAATTATGCAGGAGCTGGAAAAAAGCAGAGAAAAAGGTAAAGACCGCGAAGCTTTGAAGAAGATGCCAAAGGCGCAGCCCATTCAGTACAATCTTTTTCAGCCGGTGGATGATAAAACCGAAAAACTCAAAGACCAGCTTCGGGCCCTCGACATCAACACACTTTCTCCGGTGGAGGCGCTGCTGAAACTGCAGGAACTGAAGTTGTTGATGAAGTAATTTTTTGAGGGCGCAAATCCCGGCTGTTCAGACTTGCGCTTGTCGCTTCCGTGCTTCGCACCTGCTTTGCAGCCCTTACCATCCGGTGCGCGGTAGATTCAATTAACTTTTTTGTGGTGTCAAGTGGAAATACTCTAGCCACGGGCGGAAATACCTGAGCACACATAGAATACGCGTATGGGCAGAAAATTTTGGGTCACAAGAAACCGGATAAACGACATTCAACCTATTTCAGGATCAATCTAAAATCCGGAATCTTTCTTAGGACCAATCAGATCCGCCTGGGTCGGGCAGACACGCGGGTTTGCCCCTACATTTGGCATTTTTGAAGGCGCCGACCCATGGCCCGCCAAATGACCAATAATTCCGCCAGCCCTCCCCGGCAATTCCACCTTCCAGCATCGAAAACG
>CAMDMI010000248.1 GCA_945902135.1 Spirosoma fluviale | reverse complement strand
TTGATACTTGAATTTCAAAAATGAAGGAATACTAAATACTCCGTCGCTTTACCTGGATTTTGATGTAAAGGTTTCATAAGGAAGTTTTTAAAAATTCGCTGGCTCTGGAATGAAGGCTTTCCTTTGGCAGGTTGGCCAATTCAGCCTTTAAAAACCAAGCAACATCGATCAGATTTGGACCGGTTCCGGTGTTTTCCGGATCACTGCCAAGAAGCACATTTCCGGAAACTCGTTTTACTTTAAAAAAAAGTTCCATGGCGTGAAACCGGCTGTCAATGTGTTCATGGAAGCCAGCAAAATCACCTGCTTCGATTTCGAGTCCGACTTCCTCCGAAAATTCTCTTTTCAAAGTTTGGCTTACCGGCTCTCCAAATTCGCAGCCACCTCCCGGTGGACTCCAGAAATAACCCAAGGAACCAAGTCCTTCATGTTTTACCAGTAGGATTTTGCCGGCTTCAACCAAAATGCCACAGGCCCTGATTCTTACTTTTCCTTGATATGGATTCAATTTTTTACAGGCTTTTTCTTCCCAAATGTCGGGATAGATTCTGAAATCAGCAGGGGGAATTCTGAATCCGGGTTTATCTTTGGCAAAAATAAAGCATATGGAATTTCACGGTCTAAGACAGGATTACAATGGCAGAGAGCTTGTGGAAGCCAATTGTCCGGCAGAGCCAATTGTTCTTTTCAGAACATGGTTTGAAGAAGCCATCGCAACCAAAGCCTCGGATATGAATGCCATGGTTTTGTCCACAGCATCTCTCGACGGCTGGCCTTCGGGCAGGGTTGTATTGTTGAAAGAACTGGACCATGGTTTTGTGTGGTACAGCAATTATGATTCCAACAAAGGGAAAGACATCATGGCCAATCCCCGGGCTTCATTGACATTTTGGTGGGAGGCTTTTTCCCGTCAGGTGAGGTTGCGTGGATTTGTTGAAAAGGTTGCTCCAGAGCATTCTGACGCATATTTTTACAGCAGGCCGCTGGGTTCAAGGGCTGGTGCGATCGCTTCCGCACAGAGCAAGCAGATCGAAAGCCGTGAAGTATTGGAAAACAGGTATTCAGAACTGCTTTCAAAACAAGAATCTGAATTAAAGAGGCCCGAAAACTGGGGCGGATACAGGCTGATTCCCGATTATTTTGAGTTCTGGCAGGGAAGGGAAAGCAGAATGCACGACCGAATTTTTTACAAACGGGAGGTAGACAATTCCTGGGAAATTGGCCGACTTTCTCCTTAAGAATCTTTCCTGAAAAACTCCCGGATTCCGGGGAGCATGAATTTATCAGAAGGCACAGAGGACATAATTTTGAGTTCCTCCAGAAGGCTTGCTTCATCATCCAGAAATCGGAGGACGCGATCGGCAGGATTCTTTTTGAAAAGGTTTTCAAAAATATCTTTCCCAGACATTCTTTTTTCGGCGAGTACCCGCAGTAAAACCCTGTCGAACCAAGCATGTCTTGCGCTTCCAGACAAAGGACTTGCTTTAGGAATTTCCCCTTTAAGAAGGGATTCAATTATTTTATCGCTGTGTTTTTGAATTCGGGTAAAAGTATAGCCCGTTGAAGCTTTGGTCATGCCGCCGGCTGTGCCAATATTGATGATTTTGTCAGCTTGGCTTTTTGGAAATGCTTCCGAATACATCGGGATTATTCCCGATTCTACTTCCAGGATTTCATATCCATCGGGAAGAAGTGAATGCAAATAATTGCGAAGCGCATCGTCATACTGTCCGTTTTCCAGTACATTTTCAGAAAAAATTGTGTACTCCACCAGTGCAGTGTCTTCGGAAAATGGAAGTACATAAACAAACCGGCAATCTCCAGCCTGCTCGATTCTGAAATCCATCAATGTGGCCGATTCTGGATTGAAAGCGGGTTTTTGGCTTCGAATAAACCAACCCCTGAAATGCTGCAAAAAATAATGGTGGCTTGATTTTTTTGAGGTAGGAGGAACAAGGCTGTTGAAAGCCAATTCAGCTGAAATCATTATTCCAGATTCAGTTTGAACATAGACAATTCCGGATTTCGATTCCAAGTTCAGAATTCGGTCTTTGAGAAATTCAACATTCGAATTTGCCTTTAGAATTGCCATTGCATGTTCATAAAACCGGGCACTCCGAATCATTTTATAGGAGTAAGGCTTTAAGTTTAATTCTTTTGAAAAAGCTTCTGTGTGGAAACCGGCCAAATCCCAGTTTTTTTCAACCAGCGCTTCGAAGAAACCATTCTCTTTTTCCCAAAAACACCAAGTTCTGTCGTTGCCAGTTTTTTCGCCTGGCTCCACAATGACGATTTTTTTGTCTGCAAAAAATGGGTTGGCAACAAATCGCAAAGCCAAACTGAGGGCAGCCAGTCCACCTCCTGCAAACAGGAAATCAAATTCAGGTTTTTCTGTGTGAAGGCCCATCGATTTGCAATAATAATCCTCAATTTCCCTGAATTCTACAGAAATTTTAGAAATGGTTTACAATGGAATTTTTGCCGGAGGGTTTTAAAAAACCGGAGTAAGACTTCCATTCAATTCTGCAATTATTCAGACTTATGTCTGTATTTAGTCCTGTATTTTTATTGAGGGAAGTATTTTCTTGGATACTTCTAAAAGCACTTATTCTGCCTTGAGTTGAGAGTTATGGTTGAAGATTGATTTCAAATTTAAATAACACAAGATGCCTTAATCAACTTCAAGGCAAAATATTTCTTTGTAATGAAGCAGCCATTTGCCCGAAAAAAAACCATGGCGGTAAAGCTAGTTTTGTAAAGCCTTTGAATATCAATTTGGTAAGGCAAAAAACCATTCAATAATTTTATTTGAATAATGCAATTTCTACCCATGAGACATCAATTTTTACCTCTCTTAAAACGGATAATTCTGTTTGGATTTTCCTTCTTTCTTTTTGCTGGTAATGTGTTTTCCCAGAACAAAGCCACTCTTTTTCAGCGATCGGAAGAGGCATTGCCAATTGGGGCAAGCAAAGGTCTTTCGAAAGGACAACGCTTGGTTCCATCGGCGGCTGCCATAAAGGAGATTTACAACAATGAGCCGGAATCTTTTTCACTTGAAATTCCTTTGAATGGAGGTGAAACCAAGGAATTGGTGTTTTACCGGAAAAGGGTGGTTTCATCGGATTTTCGGGTTACAACTTCGGATGGCAAGGAATTCCGAGGCAAGGAATTTTCAGGGGTTCAATACCAGATTCGACCAGGATTCCAGAATGAAAATGTGGGCGGTTTGAGTTTTACAGAAACAGAGGTTTCTGGGGTATTTAGTGACGAAAAAGGCAATTGGAATATTGGTCCGCTTCCGGAATCCAAGGGCGATTACATCGTGTATTGTGAAAAGGATTTGTTGGTTCAAAGTGGATTCAATTGCGAAACACCAGATTTGGATCTAAAACCTGAAGAACCAAAAGACCATCAAAAACATGGTGGGGAGCCGTCGGTTGAATCTACAGGGTCCTGCAAAGTGGTGAAAATGTATTTTGAATGTGATTTCAAAATGTATCAGGACAATGGTAGCAATACCGCCAGCACCACAACCAAGATTACTTCCATGTTCAATATGGTGCAGCAGATGTACAGCAACGAGCAAATCAATATTGAATTGGACCAGGTTTTTGTGTGGACGACCACCGACCCTTATGCGACAATGACCCCTTCAAATACAGTTTTAAGTGCTTTTACCACCAACCGTCAGGCAATCACCCAAAAACTTGGGCATCTTGTCTCGAC
>CAMDMI010000247.1 GCA_945902135.1 Spirosoma fluviale | reverse complement strand
AATCAAGTAAAAAGTACAGATAGAATAAAAGCCAAGATGTTTGTAAACGTGGACGGCGCTGCAAAGCCAGCATGCTTTAGATTTGAAATTTCAATTCCCAATAACCAATTGATTATCAACGAAAATTAATTTAGTTGTATAGAAGGTTTATCACTCTCGCGAACAAACCCAAAAATCCGCGAAATCCCTCCATCCGCTCAATCCGTGATGCAGACAATTGGTCGTCAAAAAAAAGCAGTCACGCGATTCCACCTTACAGCACCAAAAACCCGTAAGGGCTGAAAATTTTCAGCCCCTACACGACACGGTAACTGCAATCAATGGAGAGACGCAGGCGTAAAAACCTGTCATGACCGTAGAGACGCAAGATTTTGCGTCTCTAACGATCTGGCGTGGTTGCGTCTCCACAAAAACCCGTAAGGGCTGAAAATTTTCATGCCCTTTCTATGCGCCCCGGATGGCAGGGACCCGCCAAAGGCGAGGGTATGGCGCATCAGCGCCATACGAAACTCCCGAACAGCCGGAAATGGCGCCCAAAAACAAAATAAGGCAGTTTCAAACCTGACAAGAAACTAATTGGATTTAAGAATTCTAATGAAAAATAGAAAATCATGGTAAATGTTATGGTTTTCAAATCCTTTATTTGTGGGAGATTTTATGAGAGGGGAAAAACGGAAGGCGGCAATCGCCTTTATATTCATCACCATCCTGCTGGATGTAATTGGCTTTGGCATCATCATTCCGGTAATTCCGGCTATCCTTAAGGAATTTACGGGCGGAGATATGGCAGAAGCATCCAGGTTTGGAGGTTGGCTGCTCTTCAGCTTCTCTTTGATGCAATTTTTCTCATCGCCTATTTTAGGAAACCTAAGCGATCAATATGGCCGACGCAAAGTTTTGCTTATTTCGCTTTTTGGATTTGGAATTGATTACCTTTTTCTGGCATTTGCGCCAAGTTTGGCTTGGCTGTTTGTAGGTAGAATGATTGCCGGAATTACCGGTGGAAGCATCACCACAGCCTCGGCTTACATTGCAGACATCAGTACACCGGCAACCAGAGGCAAAAACTTTGGCATGATCGGCGCCGCCTTCGGACTTGGATTTATCATCGGTCCTGTACTGGGTGGCTGGCTTGGTGAACTCGGTCCAAGAATTCCGTTTTTTGCTGCTGCCGCCTTGAGCCTGATCAACTGGCTTTACGGCTATTTTATTCTCCCTGAATCTCTTGCGCCAGAAAATCGCCGGACTTTCAGCTGGTCAAGATCCAATCCGCTTGGTGCTCTCCGCAGAATGATTGGGTACAAAGATGTGGGTGGACTGGCATTCGCCGTTTTCTTTCTTCACATGTCGGCCCACTCGGTTCAAAGCACTTGGTCGTATTTTACGATGGGGCAATTTAACTGGTCCAGCGCCCAGGTTGGAAATTCACTTGGGGTTGTGGGTGTTTTGGTGGCAATAGTTCAGGGATTTTTGATTGGAAAAGCCAACAAGTGGTTTGGAATAAAACGCTCTGTTTATCTAGGGCTTTTTCTTGCGATTGTTGGACTTGGCATTTTTTCACTTTCAAGCTCACCGCTGATTCTTTATGCCGGACTTCTCCCCTATTGTCTGAGTGGGATTGCTGGTCCAAGTCTTCAGGGACACATTTCTTCTATGGTTCCTGCCAATGCCCAGGGCGAGTTGCAGGGCGCCATCACTTCCATTATTTCGGTTTCAGCAATTCTTGGTCCTCTGCTGATGACCAACCTCTACGCCAGCTTTTCGAATCCTATGGCAGCAATACAATTTCCCGGTGCAGCCTTTGCCATGGGAATGGTTTTTGCTTTCACCAGCCTGATCATTGCCTGGCGTTTGCTTAGGTCAACCTAATAGAAAATCAATTCAATACGCACCAATTACATGGCCTGAATATCCTTCTGCGTATTAAAATCAGCCCTTCACAGACAATTTCTATTTGCATTCAAGGAAAATTGCACTTTTGCAACAGCCGAATACCCGGAAAAATGAAAAATGTACTCTGTCTTCTAATACTAATTTTTCTTGCCAAAACAACCCATGCGCAGCAGGTTTACAAAATAAAAGGCCGCATTCTGGACATCAATGCAGCGGCTTCACTTCCCGGTGCAGCCTGCGCCCTACTTCAGAAAAAAGATTCCAGCATCCTGAAAGGCAGCAGCACTGATGCTACTGGCAACTTTGAAATCGACAAAGTTGAACCGGGCAATTACCTGCTTCGGATTCAGTTTCTTGGCTACAGAACCCGTTTCAAGCAAGTACAAATTATTGACAAGGATGTGGATATGGAATCCATCGCTTTGGAAGAATCCGCCAAAAACCTTGATGCTGTAAAAATTGAAGGCCGCATTCCACCGATGGTTCAGAAAAAAGATACGGCTGAATACAATGCATCTGCTTTCAAAACCAATAGCGATGCCACTACGGAAGATTTACTGACGAAAATGCCCGGAGTGGTTGTGCAGGATGGAAAAGTGAATGTGCAGGGCGAAGAAGTAAAAAAAGTCCTAGTGGACAACAAGCCCTTTTTCGGCGACGATCCTAACGCTGCACTGAAAAGTCTCCCGGCTGATGCGGTGGATAAAATTCAAGTTTTCGACCAGATGAGTGATCAATCCCGGTTCACCGGATTCAACGATGGCAATACCAGCAAAACCATCAACATTGTTACAAAGAGTGGCATGAGAAATGGCAACTTCGGCAAGGCTTATGCCGGAGCCGGCACCGATGACCGCTTCAAATCCGGCATTACACTGAACAGGTTTCAGGGAAATCGTCGCATTACCGTGCTGGGCCAATTCAACAACATCAACGAGCAAAATTTCTCGATGTCAGACTTGTCTGGAATGATGGGCGGAGGTGGTCGTGGTGGAATGGGCGGCGGAGGTGGCCGTGGAGGAATGGCTGGCGGAGGTGGAATGGGCGGCGGCCGGAATGGTGGCTTCAACCAATCTGCCATGGATTTTTTCGTCAATTCAAAAAAAGGCATTGTCAGGACTGGCGCAGGAGGAATTAATTACTCCGACAATTGGGGAAAAAAGGTGGAGGTTACTGCCAACTATTTCTTTAACCAAAGCAGAAATGTTTCCAACCAGAATACAATCCGGAATTATGCCCTGGCCAAAGATTCGGGTCAGGCTTACCGCGACACCAGCTTTTCCACAACAGACAACCTCAACCACAGGTTTAACATGCGGCTTGAAGCGAAACTGGACACAAATAACTCACTGATTTACACACCCAGAATTACTTTCCAGGACATTCAAAGCAGCAATACAACTGATGGGAAAAATCTAGTCTTTGAAAAGGTTTTAAACAGTAACAAGAACGAGGCCTACTCGAACCAAAAGACCTACACAATGAACCAGGAACTCCTTTTCAGGCACAGGTTTAACAAGAAAGGACGAACCATTTCCTTGAGCACAAATCTTGGAACCAATGGAGCAACCGGAGATGCAGGTCAAACTTCCGTTCTCAGTTTTTTATCTAAAGACCCTTTGACCGAAACCAGAATTCAGCAAAGCGATCTGCGAAAATCAGGCTGGAGCATTCAGAACAATGCCATTTATACCGAACCAATTGGCGCCAAAGGCATGCTTTCCCTTACCTATTCCTGGAATACTTCTGTAACCGAAATGGACAAAACCACCTGGAGCTTAGATGCCAATAAAAACAGGACTGGCATTGATCCTATTTTATCCAACAAATTCAAAAGCC
>CAMDMI010000246.1 GCA_945902135.1 Spirosoma fluviale | reverse complement strand
AAAGAATACCTGAACAGTGGAATCTATTTTTACCTAGTGGAATTGCAAACAAAACGCCTCAAGAAAGCCGACGAAAAAATGGTTTTAAAAGGCTGGGTAAACATTGTAAAACAACCTTAAGCATGTGTGGCAGATTTTCGCTCGATAGAACTGCAGATGTACTTGAAGCCCGTTTCAAGGCAAAGTTGCGCATCAGCAATTACACACCATTGTACAACATCGGCCCGGGAATGCCGGCTGCCTGTATTCCGATGGATGATGAAGACGGAATTTTCATGTACCACTGGGGCCTTGCACCTCAAAGCAAAGAAGGTGTTGCCCGAAACCTTATCAATGCAAGAACTGAAACTGTATGCTCAAAGTGGCCTTTTGCAAAACTAGTAAAAACAGGTCGATGCATTGTTCCTGCGAGTGGTTATGTGGAATGGAAAGCGATCGGAAAAAGCAAAATTCCCTTTTTGCATAAAGTCCGCGGACAGGAATTATTCTCGATGGCTGGCATTTTTGAAGATCATGGAGACAAGCGAAGGTTCACCCTCCTTACCATGCCTGCTGGTCCGATTGCGGCAGGCATTCACGACAGAATGCCGGTTATTCTTGAAAAGGAGGAAGAGGCCGAATGGTTGGCGCATAGCTCTAATCCTGAAAAACTTGTGCAAAAATTCCTTGTGAAAAAAGAAGCCGCACTCGAAGCATTTTCCGTTTCGTCAAAACTCAACCGAAGTTTCGACAATGATCCAAAACTGATTGAACCTTGTCCCTTTTCCATTCCGGAGCAACTAAGCCTTTTCTGATTGTGAAGAAAATACTCATTGTTAAAATCGGAGCAATTGGAGATGTGGTGATGTGTTTGCCACTAATCCCTGAAATCAAAAAGATGCATCCGGGCGCAGAGATTACCTGGCTTTGTGGAAATCAGGTCAGGCCTTTGCTTGAGAGAATTGAGGGAATAGACAAACTCATTTCGGTGGATGAAAACCGGCTTTTGAAAGGCTCTTTTTTCTCCCGGATTTCGGAGATTTCAAAAGTTTGGGCGCAGCTGGCTTTTCAAAAATTCGATCTTGCGCTTTACTACTACCATTCGAATTTATACAAGCTGCTTTACCTTCCGGCTTTAACCCAGAAAACTCAAGGATTTGGGAAGCAAAAAAATACCGGAACTAACTTACCAGTTCCAGGCAGGCACCATTCTCTCGAGTACATTCAAGCCTTCAGCGGTGTAAAAGCGGGTGAAAACTTCCAGCCAGAATACCCGGTTTTTCGCAACCTTCCCAAAAAAGATCAAATTGAAACCACCACCAAGCGCGTGGTTTTCGCCTGTGGCGGCGCCAAAAACATCCTTCGGAATGATGACCTTAGACGCTGGCCAATCAGCCATTATAAAAGTCTTGGAAAACTAGTCCTGGACCAGGGTTGGGAGCTGATTTTAACAGGCGCTCCTTCTGATTCTTGGGTGAAAGATGAATTTAGTGGCATGCCTTTTACCGACCTGATTGGAACGCAAAACTTATGTGTATTTGTCGATTATCTGGCATCCGCAGATGTGTTGGTGACCCATGATTCAGGTCCGCTTCACCTTGCAGACCTTGCGGAATGTCCGGTGCTTGGTCTTTTTGGACCAACCATGCCAGAGGAAAAAAAGAGCCTGAACAAGAAATCCCGATACATCTGGGGCGGTGCGCATCTCGCATGTCGCCCGTGTTATGATGGAAAAGAATATGCAGCTTGTGAAAACAACCTGTGTTTGAAATCTGTAGAACCGGAAACCGTTTTTGCCGAATTACAGAACATGCTGAAATAAAGTAAGAACCTATTCGGCAGGCTGATTGCAAAATCCATCTACCAAGGGCTTGGCCTCCATCGCACCCATGTTGAGCGCCTGATTCAAATCTGGGCAGGCAGATTGTGTATCTCCAAGTGCCAGATAAACAGACCCACGGTAAAAGAACAAATTCCTATCGGACGAATTCAAGCTTATGCATTCCGAAAATGCAGGCAAGGCCTGAGAGAATCGCTTCAATTTATACAGTGATTCTGCACGACCGAGCAATCCTGGATAACTAGACCGAATGGCCAAAGCCGAATCAAAATAGGAAAGGGCTTTTTTCGGTTCCTTCATTTTTAAACCATAAAATTCACCCAGGCGAAAACAAACGGTATCGTTATTCGGGTCAGAATTTCTCAAATCCAGAAGTGCATTTCGACAGGCATCGACGCTGTCCAAGGCAAGCAAAAGCATTGCCCGATCGAGCATCCAATTTGTTTTGGGTTCATTGGAAAATCGAATGGCAAGGTTAATGTCTTGAAGCAACACCTTGGGATTCACTTGATTTTCCTTCAAAGCCAGATACCTTGCATAATAGGCTTCCCCGTATTCATCATCAAAATGTAAGGCAGTTACAAAATCTCCTTTTTCAAGGTGTTTTTTAGCCGTCCAGTGGTTCATAATTTTTCCAAGCCAAATCGAAATCATGATGAAGGTCCCCAGAACCAATAAAGCAATAGCGACGGTGTGGATGTCTATTTTTCTCAGATTGCTGGTGCCTTTAAATTCCCGGTACTCTTCTCTCTCGGATTTTCGCCGTTTATATTCATCATCTTCCTTTTCCCTTCTGGTTCTGGGCACATTCCGGTACGCAGAATCGGGGCCAGAAGTAAATCCTGAGGCAGATTTTCCCACAGCCTTGTAGAACAACTTCATGTCATAAATATCCTTTCTGGCCAGATCAGAAAGCGTCTGATAGGCTTCCAGAATCAACTTGAATTTTTCCTCATGCTCAATTGAACCCTGGTTTACATCGGGGTGGTATTTCAGTGCCAGCTTCTTATAGGCAGCTTTTATTTCTGCCTGTGTGGACCGAACGCCGATTTCAAGTAATTGATAATAATTGTGTTCCAAGGAAACCGGAGACCTTTAGTTGAGTAAGAAAGGCAAACATACCAATGTTCGATAGAATTACCCCATCAATCCCGAATTGCAAACTTTTTACCTGGAAGCGATTTCACATGCCCAGCGAATTCAAGATTCAGTAAAATTCCGGCCACACGATTTACCGGAATGCCGGACTTCCAGGCAATTTCATCAAGGTGAATTTCTCCGGTTAGCATCAATTTCATCACGCTGGCATCTTCACTTGATAAATCAGCAGGAATTTCCAATGATTTAGAAACCTTCTTATTTACAGAATTCGGAGTCCAGCCCATGGCCAATCCGATGGCGGAACCTGAACTGGCAAGGGAGGCAATGTTGGAAGAGATCAGCGCATTGCAACCTACTGATGTTGCTTGGCCAATATTTCCAGGCAAGGCGAAAACATCCCGAAAATAATCAGCCGCAAGTCGGGCAGTAATCAGCGCACCGCCTTTTTCCATTGCCTCCACCACAAAGACCGCATCAGCCAAACCGGCAATGATTCTGTTGCGGGCCGGAAATCTCGATGGCTCTGGCTCCGCATCCAATGGAACTTCTGTAAGCAAACCGCCTTGTTCCTCAATTTTTGCAGCAATGGATTTGTGCGGTGCTGGATAAATTTGATTGAGGCTTGTCCCCATAACGGCCCATGTTTCCAATCCCAAACGAAGTGCCGTTTTGTGCGCATGAATGTCGATTCCATACGCGAGTCCACTTACAACCACCGGGCGAAATTCTTGCAATTCCTCCAGAAAAGACTCAACTGCAGCCTTTCCATAAGCAGTGGCTTGACGGGTTCCAACGATTGCCAGCACCTTTGGATTTTCG
>CAMDMI010000245.1 GCA_945902135.1 Spirosoma fluviale | reverse complement strand
ATGCTTCCGCTTAAGCGAATGGAATGTGTTTCAGCCTCCAGATTGCATTGCTCCAGTGCAAGCAAGAGAAAATAGAGTAAATCATTTTCTGTCCGATAAGGAAAGCGGTTCAAGAAAAATAATTGACCCTGGTTTGCATACATACAAGTGATGTTGCCCGGACTGATGTGGGTAATAAAACCGGCACCTTCTAGCGCCTGATATGCAGTATTCAAAAGTCCGGAAAAATTGGTCGTCCAAACCAACTCGGCTGGATTAAAAATATGGGAAGCCCAATCCGCCCATTCTTTTTCAACAGAAAATACCAAAACAGCGCCTTTGCCTGAATTTTCAGAAAATACTTCAGATTCTTCAGGAAGATTCCCGGCAAGTTTTAAAACATCCCGGGCAGCTGTGGCCTCAAATAAATTTTCCGGCACAAGCGAAAAACAGGCAGGCTCCACCGCAATGGTTATTTTAGAAAATTCGGCCTCCGACAATAAGCTTTCCGGCATAAAATGCCTGAACTGAGCAACTTTTCCTGCTGTATCCAGATTGCGCATGAAACGGATTTCATCCAATCCACAAAGGCTTCCTTCATTTGGAAGGCGATAAACCAGACGAATCCCATCTTCCAGCACCTGAAGGAATACTTCTCCCGAAGCCTTTTTATGCGATTCCCAATCGGCAGAACGCTGCCTTTGTACAATGTGGTATTGAACCTGGAGGATTTCCATTTCTTACAATTCGAATGCAAGATGCGATTCCCTCCATTCTTTTTGAAAAAAACCCATTGGTAATCGGACCGAAGCAGCAAAATTGCCTGCTAAATCATTCAAATCTTGAAAGAAAAAGTCCTTGCCCAACTGCGCCTTGTGGCCATTTTGGAGGGTATTTCCTATATGGCCCTGCTTTTCATTGCCATGCCGATGAAATACATTTTTGCTGATGTTCGCCTGATGCAGCCTGTTGGCATGTTGCACGGATTACTTTTCGTCCTGTATGTGTTGCTCCTTTTGGTGGCATCCTTGCAAAATAAATGGGGAATTGGACTGATATTCAAAGGATTTGTTCTTTCACTTCTCCCATTTGGCACCTTTTATGCCGAACGGAAATTATTTCGTTAGGCCAACCTTATTCAATTTTAATCGATTAAAAATGGCTTTGTGTTTGCAGAGCCGAAGTGCCTTTTCCAAATTGCAGATGTTTAGAAAATTGTATTTATGGAAAATAAAATTGAAGGAAACATCATCGCGGTGATGCCCGAAGCCGGCGGTACCGGAAAAAATGGTAACCCCTGGAAAAAACAGGATTATGTTCTTGAAACAAAAGACAACTATCCTAAAAAAATATGCTTTAATCTCTGGGGAGATAAAGTAGATCAATATGCCCTCAAAATAGGAGAATTTGTAACCGTCTCACTTGACATCGAAAGCCGGGAATACAATGGCAAGTGGTACACCGATCTAAAGGCCTGGAAAGTGGAAAAATCTGGCGAAACTCAGCCTTCAGGTGCATCAGTCAATGGCGGAACAGTGGAGCCACCCGTTTTTCAGGGACCGCCTCCGGGACCTGCAGATGACCTTCCATTCTGATTCTTGCTTCCAAAAGCAGGGAACTGATTGAGCCTTGAAGGCTTTTATTACATTTGTGCTTCCAAACACGGAAGCAACAAATTATGCAACTGAGCGAACTTGAAATCCAGAAAAGGGAAAAGAAGGCCCAACTGGAAGCACTGGGTATCAATCCATATCCGGCCGAAACATTCCCCGTGAATGTAACCGCAGCCGACATTCTTAAAAATTATGAGCGTCGGAAAATGGATTATAAACATGTGCTTATTGCAGGCCGACTCATGGGTTTTCGCATTATGGGCTCTGCCTCTTTTGCAGAAATTCAGGATGCAACAGGAAGAATTCAGTTGTATTTCCGTCGCGACGATCTCTGCCCGAATGAAGACAAAACCCTATACAACACAGTTTTCAAAAAGCTGCTGGACATTGGGGATTTCATTGGGGCAGAGGGATATGTCTTTACAACCCAGACGGGTGAAATTTCAATCCATGTTACTTCTTTCAAAATCCTGAGCAAGTCACTTCGGCCGCTTCCAATTGTAAAACGGGAGGTGGATGAAGAAGGAAACGAAAGGGTCTTTGATGAATTTAACGATCCGGAACTTCGCTACCGTCAACGCTATGTGGATTTAATTGTGAATCCATCGGTTCGGGAGACTTTCCGCAAACGGACCCAGCTCACCAATTCCATGCGGCAGTACCTGAACGACAAAGGCTACATGGAAGTAGAAACCCCAATTCTTCAGCCCCTTTACGGCGGTGCTGCTGCAAGGCCATTTAAAACGCACCACAATACCCTCGACATGACTCTTTACCTGAGGATTGCCAATGAGCTTTACCTCAAAAGGCTGATTGTTGGCGGTTTTGAAGGCGTTTATGAATTTGCAAAAGACTTCCGCAATGAGGGAATGAGTCGCTTTCACAACCCGGAATTTACGCAGGTGGAACTCTATGTAGCCTACAAAGACTACATCTGGATGATGGACCTGGTGGAAGAAATGGTTGAAAAAGTAGCCATGGATTTACACGGAACAACCGAAGTTCAGGTTGGGCAAAACACCATCAATTTTCAACGGCCCTGGAAAAGACTCAGCATGTTTGAGGCAATCCTTCAATTTACGGGCGAAGATATTTCCGAATTGGATGAAGCTGGTTTGAGGGCTACCTGCAAAAAACTATGCATTGGTGTGGACGATAGCATGGGCAAAGGCAAACTGATTGATGAAATTTTCGGTGCCAAATGCGAGCCTTTCCTTATTCAACCAACCTTCATCACGGATTATCCGGTGGAGATGTCGCCGCTGGCAAAAAAACACCGCAGCAAGCCCGGACTTGTAGAACGCTTTGAAGCCATTTGCAATGGCAAAGAAATTTGCAATGCTTTCTCCGAACTGAACGATCCCATTGACCAGCGTGCCCGTTTTGAAGAGCAGTTGGAACTTGGAAAACGCGGCGATACGGAAGCCATGGTTCTGGACGAGGATTTCCTACGGGCACTGGAATTTGGCATGCCACCCACAGCAGGACTTGGCATTGGAATTGACAGACTTTGCATGATTATGACCAACTCCGCCTCGATTCAGGAGGTCTTGTTTTTCCCGCAAATGAAGCCTGAGAAACAATTGCTCACGCCTCAGTCCAGAGATTTCGAGACACTTGGAGTATCAGAAGGCATTGCCAAGATTTTGGTTGCGATGAACTTTCAATCCATAGATGATTTCAAAGCAGCAAATCCGAACAAGGTTTTCAACGACATGGGCGGACTCAGAAAAAAACTCAAAGTTGAAGACACTCTTCCTAGCCTCGACCAGCTTAAAGCTTGGATGGGGCAGGCGTAAAATCTTCAGGCCTGATATCAATTTCTTTGCGGACTAAAATTCACCAGCATTGTTGGTGAAGGAAATTTTACTGACCAATTTTTTAGGAACAGAATTATTCATACAATCCTTTATTGATGGCATTTTGGACGACAATTAATTTCGCCTTTCAAAGAATCGCATCAGGCATTTCCCTCCATCCACTTTCCGCGGTCAGAAGCCGGAAGCGCCCATGGAGCCCCATTGTTTTCAAGGTTGCTGAACATTGAATTCCATGATGCCGGTGCTTGCGTGGCTTCCATTACAGAATAACGCCGCATCTCAATAATGATGTCAAGAGGATTGATCTGAATCGGGCAGGCCTCAACACA
>CAMDMI010000244.1 GCA_945902135.1 Spirosoma fluviale | reverse complement strand
CCTTAACTAGCCCAATAGGTATTTAAGATTTCAGTCAGTTTATTTAAATAGCTTCAAGCTTGCTCAAAGAAAAGTCTGATTTTCCGGTTCGGAAAGTAATTTCTGAATGAATTGGTTTAAGTCAAGAAGGAAGGTGAACACAAACTAGCTTGCATTGTTCCCCTCAAATTCCGTTGTTTGGACTTAGAATTTTTGTATAAAATGGCTATTGCAATCAAAAGTATCCCGACCCTAAAAGATAATGTTGCTGAAGTTTTTGTCTCCAAGGCTGAGGCAATTTCTGCAAAGCGGGCTACCATAAATTTCAGCAAGCAGGTTGAATCGGCCAAATCGATTCTGAAAAAGGCTAACATGCGCTAATTCTGTCCACTTGGGCTTCCTGCCTGATAATTGCACATTTTCAAATCTATCCGAAAAAATAACAAGCGCTTGTGAGCCGTTTGATCTTACTTTCAAATATCTCATCCCTTTAGGGACGCAATATTCAATCTGGGTTCAGGAGAAACACCCGAACCCACACGAAAGGAGCCAAAAATTCACAATCCCCAAGCTATTTCAAAAACAGGAGCTCCCTGTATTTTGGCAAAGGCCAGAATTCATCATCTACGATCAATTCCAGTTTGTCAACTTGCTTCCGGATTGTGCTGAAGTACGGCTTTACCTTGTCGCAATAAGAAAATGCCCTCTCCTCCATGTGCTCCAGATTATTGGCAAATTTTCGAGCTGTGGTCATCTCCCTCACTTCTGTCTTAATCACAACCAAGCGCTCCGAAATTTCTATTAGGGCATCAAGACTGGCTTTGTAACTATTTTCTTCCAGGCCTAAAGACTTCAAGCCTTGTACATTTTGAATGAGCTTGTTTTGATAATTCACTGCCGTTGGGATGATCTGATTCAAGGCCAAATCGGCAATCACACGACTTTCGATCTGAATCTTTTTTACATAATCCTCAAAATAGATCTCCGTTCTGGCCTCAAGTTCACGCTCGGTAAAAATGCCGTTCTCTACAAACAACTTTCTGGACTCCGAACTTAAATAGGCTTTCAAAGCAGGTGGCGTGGTGGTGATATTTGGGAGTCCACGCTTTGCAGCCTCTTCCACCCATTCTTGTGAGTATCCGTTTCCTTCAAATAAAATGTTGCGACTCTCACGGATGTAGCGACGGAGAATATTCACAATCACCACTTCTTTCTTTAAGCCTTTTTCAAGCTCTGCATCTACTTCTGCCTTAAACTCAACTAGCTGCTGGGCCACGATGGTGTTCAGCACAACCATTGGTGCGGAGATATTGGCAGACGAACCCACAGCTCGGAACTCAAACTTATTTCCGGTAAAGGCAAAAGGAGAAGTTCGGTTGCGGTCGGTATTGTCAAGAAGAATTTCAGGCAATTTGTCAATACCCAACTTCAGGTACAGGTTATCACCCTTTTCGATGACATTGGAATTTTTCTCCAGAGAATCCAAAAGCTCAGTCAATTGCGAACCAATGAAAACGGAGATAATGGCCGGAGGCGCTTCGTTGGCGCCAAGCCTATGGTCGTTACCTGCAGATGCGATACTGGCGCGAAGCAAATCGGCATGCACATGCACGGCTTTGATGGTATTTACAAAAAAGGTAAGAAACTGAAGATTCTCTTTCGGCTTCTTTCCCGGACTCAACAAATTCTTTCCGTTGCTGGTGCTTAAGGACCAATTGTTGTGCTTTCCGCTTCCATTGATGCCAGAGAAAGGCTTTTCATGTAACAAAAGGCGAAGGTCATGTCGCTCGGCAACCCTTTCCATTATATCCATCAACAAGGAATTCTGGTCAACGGAGAGATTTACTTCCGCAAAAGTTGGCGCACACTCAAACTGCCCGGGCGCAACCTCATTGTGGCGGGTGCGCACAGGAATACCAAGTCTCCAGGCCGCAAATTCAAAGTCCATCATAAAAGACTGAACCCTCGGAGGAATGGAGGCAAAATAATGGTCCTCCATTTGCTGACCTCTTGCCGGAGAATGTCCGAAAACGGTGCGGTTGCCCATCAACAAATCAGGCCTGGCATTGTAAAGGGCTGAATCAACCAAAAAATACTCCTGCTCCGGTCCCAAGGTTGCAATCACACGCGCGCATTCTTTGTCAAACAATTGAACAACCTCCGTAGCGGCCTTGTCGATAAAATGCAAAGCCTTTAACAATGGCGTCTTATTGTCCAGGGCTTCGCCGGTGTAGGATACAAAAACGGTTGGAATACAAAGGGTTTTGCCTCCCTGCGTGTCCATAATAAATGCAGGTGAAGTTGGATCCCAGGCGGTATATCCACGGGCTTCAAAAGTATTTCTAATTCCGCCACTTGGGAAAGACGAAGCATCAGGCTCTTGTTGAACAAGGGCTGAACCATGAAATTTCTCAAGTACTTCATCCCCATCAAGATCAAAAAAAGCATCATGCTTTTCTGCCGTAGAACCGGTGAGTGGCTGAAACCAGTGTGTGTAATGGGTAGCGCCCAAACCGATGGACCAGTTTTTCATGGCAAGGGCTACGGAATTTGCAAGTCCTGGCTCGAGCCGCTCATTGCTTTCAATGGTTTGAATCAATGCCTTGAAAACCTCTGGCGAAAGGTGCTCCTTCATCTTCTTCTTATCGAAGACATATTCTCCAAAATAGGATGTAACCCGATCCTTTGGAAATTCGGGACGAAGCGGCTTCCTGGAATTAACTGTTTCGAGCGCCTTAAACCTTAAAATTGCCATGATGCTGTAAATTTTATTTTTTCTATTTTCAGTCGCAAAACTACATATTCCAATTCGAAATGAAATAATGCCCTTGTTTTTTTAGGGCACTTTTCAAAAAATGAATCAAATTTCTTCGAAACCCCTTTGTTTTTTCAGGTCATTTTTGAAAAAGTAAATATTTTGTAAAAATCAGACACGGCTTTCAATTCCGATGGACAGCAATACTAATCGTAGTTTGGCAGCCGGTATTTCTTTCTCGCCATGGCATATCAAAAAACTAGCGTTCCCTACGAAGCCACAAACAAGTTCAGCAAACTGTTTTTAGACTATTCTGCTAAAAATCCGCAATTGGCCAAATTCCATTCTGGATGGCCGAATAAGGAATCATTGAACTTGCTACTTAATCGCCGGGCCAAGGAATTCAGTTCGGAGCAAAGGGAAATTCTTTGCAATGTGCTTGAATCTGGAATGAAAAGTGGCAAGGAACACGAAGCCCAAGTCCAGAACCTGAGTCTCTTGAAAAACCAAAACACATTCAGTGTTTCCTGCGGGCATCAACTTTCAGTGGCTGGCGGTCCGATGTACATGGCCTTCAAAATCCTCAGTACCATAAAGCTTTCTAAGGAACTGAAATCATTGTTTCCCGAAAAGGACTTTGTACCGATTTTCTGGATGGCATCGGAAGACCACGACCTGGAAGAAATTCAGTCGTTTCGTTTTTTCTCTCAGGCTTATCGTATAGAAATTAAAGGTGAAGGTGCTGTCGGCCAACTTTCTTGTGAGGGAATTGAAAATCAATTGCTCGAAATAAAAGACTTCCCGGCCAAAATGGCTTCTGCTTATCAATCCCAAAATACCCTGGCAGAAGCAAGCAGAAACTGGCTTAACCACTATTTTGGAAAATATGGCCTTCTGATTCTGGAGCCCGACAACAAAGAATTAAAAGCCTGTTTCCTTCCTGAAATGCTGGCAGAAATTGAAGGGAATCAAGTTCAGCTTGCCATTGAAAAACAAACCGCTGCACTTGAACTTTTGGGTTACGAAG
>CAMDMI010000243.1 GCA_945902135.1 Spirosoma fluviale | reverse complement strand
CGCGACTTATTACTTGCGTGCTTATGCCCGTAATGCAAACGAAACGAAGTATGGTCAAGAAATTAGTTTTAGTACCCTTCTTGGAAATCAAGTGCCGGTTTTAAGTACGGATTCTATAACCGCCATTACTCAAACTCAGGCAATTTCCGGTGGAAACATCACTTTCGATGGCAATTCTGATGTTACCGTAAGAGGAGTTTGTTGGAATACTGGAGGTTCTCCGACAATCAACCTTATAACGAAAACAGAGGATGGTACAGGAACTGGTACCTTTATAAGTAATGTTACCGGCCTAGAGCCAAATACACAGTATTGTGTGAAAGCTTATGCCGTTAACAGTACCGGAGTGGGTTATGGAAACGAAGTTTGTTTTACCACCGCAGCAACTGTTGTAGTTCTTCCTACTATCAGCACATTCAATCCGATACAACTCAGTACCTGTGATTCTGCCCGCAGTGGAGGCCTTATTAACTTCGACGGAGGATCAGCCGTTACTGCTCGGGGCGTAGTGTGGTCCACTCAAGCCAATCCAACAGTTGACCTTCCAACAAAAACCGTAAACGGATCCGGCAGTGGAAGTTTTGCAGCAAAATTTGGCAATTTGTCTTCCGGTACTACCTATTTCATAAGGGCCTACGCGACCAACTCTGCCGGAACTGGTTATGGAGATGATGTTACTTTGATAACCTGTGTTTCAAACAAAAAACTGAAGAACTCTGTTCAGGTTTTCCTTTTCCCCAATCCTGCCCAGGATATGGTTCGAATTGTGTCTGAAGAGCCGCTATCAAATCAATTCCGTGTAATGAATTACCAGGGATCTAGCTTTCCGGTAAGTGGTAAACTTATTGACAAAGGCATTGAACTGGATATTCGTTCACTACCTGCAGGATCTTATTTCATTCAAATTTCTACACCGAACGGCAACGTGGTTTTCCCAGTGGTAAAGTCTTAAATTGTTTGTATTTATAGTTGTCCAATATGAATAAGAGGCCGGATTTTCCGGCCTCTTATTTTTTTTGTAGATGTTTGAGTCACTTAGGATTTCATCCTTGCTGTTTTCAAGTAGTTCCCAAGAAAGCTTTTCCCTGTCAAGCCGAAATCCGCAACTGCAAGAAAGACCATTTCCTCTTGCCCTTCATTCACAGATTGATGCCTGCACCAGCGTGGAATGAAAACAAAATCTCTTGGCTTTACCGGAACAATTACTTCATCAATTTTGGCATGCCCGTTTCCTTGCAAATAGATGAAAACAGTTTCATGGGCGTGTCGGTGCAATTCATTGGTTTTTCCCGGCGGTATCCGGACAATTCGTGGGTCAAGGATTTCCAGTGGGAAGGGCAATTTCTTTACCAGAAAATCGATGTTTTGTCCACCTGTTTTATTTTCGTAAAGCGATTCTAAATCATTGGAATCCAAGGAAGAAATATAGTCTTCTGGTTTTTTGGAATGACTCAGACTTGACTTGTCATTGATCTTTTCCAACTGTGACCCAATTCGCCCCAATTGCAATTCACCCCAGAGGCAATCGAGGAAAAAAACAATTTCATTCGACCATTGGGATGAGGCCTGTTCCCGAAAGAAAAAGCTACACAAATTAAGAACCTCCTTTTTTTGATTTTCTCCTTTTGAAGAATGGAGGAAAAGTGCAGAAACGGTCGGAGAAATACCCACTGGATTGCCAAACTCTCCACTTTGTATCCAATGACGCAAATGGAAAAAGCCTTCAGCAAGTTTGCTCAGTTCATTTTCAGTAAACCAATGATTTTCTAAAGCTGAAATAAGGTTTCCGCTTCTCATTCGCATCAGGCATTTTGGTCAATTGCCAAGGCTCTGGCATACATGTCATCCCAGTATGCGGCTCTAAGATTCAGTGCTTTTAACATGCCTTTTCTCAGTTCCCATTCCGCTTCCGGTCCGGATTTTGCCAAATCTTCTGCGATACTCAGCAAGATTAAACCGTGTTCATCATCTACTTCTGTATGAAGTGGAAAAAAGACATATTCCTCTAGACCAAGATTGGTGAACTTGGAAATGCTGTTGATAATTGGTTTGTAAATGTGTTTTACCACAGACTCCGTACCCAAACCAATTGCCCCCACAGCGGAAATGGCAGAATTGTTTTGAATCAGGGAAAGAAAAGACTCCCGCCAGATGGCTACTTCTATGCCTGGTTTAGAGCTTGAATCTGCGCCAATTGCTTCCTGGAATCGACGAAAAAGCTGGGGATGCGGAATTCCTTGAACCCATTCATCCTGAATACCCAATGCACGAATTGCGATGAGGTCTTCTTCATGAAGAGAACCGCTTTCTTCTGCCAGATTATCCAGCAGGTGACGGCGGTGTTCGGCATTGTCCAACTTTGAAATTACAGCGGTCAAGTATCTGGGAAACCATTCGCTATAAAATCCATATTGGCCAGCAAAATCCTTCAGAATCAAATCCATATTGCGGAAGCTTCCGTTTCCAATGGCCTGGAGGTAAGGGTGGTTTACAGCCCTGTGGTTTTCTGCTTCTGAAATTAGTTTTTCCATGTGTGGCATTTCAATGTTTTTAAATTAATTTTAAGTCTAACAATTTCTTTCAAGAAATTGTTTTTGCTCACTAAAACGCTGCAATTTGGTACTAGAATTTTGAATCCAAAATCCCAATGATGAAATATGTTTTGATGGAAAAAACATGGAATTACATTTGTCATACTTCAGTACCGCTGATTTAAATACAATTTCATTCAATTATTTTAACATGAAAAAGAAATTACTACTGCTGGCTTTGGCCATTTTTTGCAGCTTCAATTACGGTTTTTCTCAATCTACCAAGGTTAAAAAGGTAGTTTTTCAGGGATTCTGGTGGGATTACTGGAACAATAATTACCCGAATGCCTGGGCAAATTATCTCACTGAGCTTGCTCCGAGACTAAAATCCCTTGGCATTGATGCTGTCTGGATTCCACCAAGTGTAAAAAATCAATCCACTGGTTATGTGGGTTACTCGCCATTTGATCATTACGATCTTGGGGATAAGTATCAAAAAGGTGGTGGCAGTCTCAGTACCCGCACCAGACTTGGCAACAAGGACGAATTGCTTCGGCTTATCGCTGTGCTGCATGCCAATGGGATTGAGGTGATTCAGGATGTTGTTCTCAATCATACCAACAGTGCAGGCACAAATGGTGGACTTGGCGGACAAGATCCCCAGACGCCTTTTTCCATGGCGAATGAAAGTGGGTATAAGAATTTCCGATATGTTTCTTATTCCACTCCTCTGATCAATGAAACTGCCGCTGACTATTGGACCCGTTCAGGTCGCTGGCCTAAAAACTACACCAACTTTTATCCCAACCAGAGCAACAATTGTACAACTGGGGATATTTGCAGTAACTTTTTTGGACCCGACATTTCGTATGAGGCAACTGCAACGGGTCGCAGCTCAAACATTCCAACCACAGGATCTGTAACTATAGGAACCGTTTCCCGCGCTTATTTTAACCCTACACAGGCCAGCAATTATATGCTCAACGGCTCCAGAGATTGGCTGAATTGGATTAAGAAACAAACGGGTGTTGATGGATTTCGTTGGGATGCGGTGAAGCACTTTCCTGTTTCTGTGCAGCAGGATTTAGCTTACAATGTAAAATACAATCTGCCTGCATTTGCAAAAGGAGGGGAGGCCATGTTTAATGTAGGTGAATGGATTGGCAGCAAAGGCGATCTTGACAATTATGTCTCAGCCGTTAAAAGTGGCACAGAAGAGCATACCGGAACTTTTGATTTTAGCCTTCGTGGTTATGGCGGCAATGGTGGATTGTATTC
>CAMDMI010000242.1 GCA_945902135.1 Spirosoma fluviale | reverse complement strand
TTGTACTGCGTGAATAGTGTGAAAAAATGCGCCCTCGAAAATGAAAATTCTGCTTTCGGTCCCAGCAAAAGGAAATTGGTTTTTTCGAAGGGAGATGGCAGGCGAATGGAATTGTAATTGGCGCTGATGCCGATGGTGGCAAATGGCCCGGTGCGGTAACTCAGAAGCGCGTCGGCAGATTGAATCCGGCCATTGAAATACTGTCCGGCATTGAGGGAAATGCTTCCAGAAAGTTTGCGTCTTGCATCGCTGGCGAAATTAATTCCGGCCGAATTATACCAGTAAGATGAATTAGAATCGAGCCGGGCTCCACCTGATTTCCAGAGGTTTGTGGGATCAAATGCACCTGAGTACAAGCGCGTATAGGCCCGGGAAAGCACAAAGCCTACAGAAGCCGTGGACTTAAAATTCAATGAACCGGAAAACTGATACAGCTGATCGCTGACTTTCCCTTTCTTATCCCAGTAAGTATCGTTGAACAAATAGCCAAGCAGGTAATTCAGTTTTTTGCTTCGAAAATAATGCCGGTAGCCAATGTCGGGTTCGATGCGAAAAAATCCCTTGGGCCTTTGCAGATAACCGGTTTCAGGATTGTATCCTGAGCCAACCCACTCATGGTTCCAGGTAGCGAAAAAACGGGGCACATCGTATTTGAGATACACCGCATGGGCAAATGCCGCGGATGGCTTGGCGTTTTCGAAAGAATGGTGGTAAAAAAACTTGCCGGACCAGCGGTTGTTGGCCGAAAGCAGGTTGTAATCCAGACAAAGAATCCGATTGTACCGGTTGTTGCGAAATGAAAAATCTCCGCTGTCGTTTTCCAGAATCTGCCGGTTAACGAGCATGCCGGCTATGTTGCTCCGGGAAAACATTTTTTGCTGAAAAGTGGCAACGGTGTAGTTGGTGCCTTTTGTACCCAGTGCTTTGTCGCCGGCTGTTTGCACATTGAGCAATCCAACCCGGAGGTCGGGATTGAGTTTTCCACTCAAACGGGCGCCGTACAAAATCCGGGATGGCACAAAGCCGGGTGCATTCGGATTTTTGACAAGTCCAATTCTTCTGGAGAAAAACGGGCGGATTCTGGTGAAGCCAGATTGGGCAAACAAGTCCGAATTTTCATTAAAAAACTGCCTTTGTTCCGGAAAGAAAATTTCAAAGCGACTTAGATTGGTAACCTGCCTGTCGACCTCCACATTGCTGAAATCCGGGTTTACTGTGAGGTCGAGATTCAGTGAAGAAGTTACCGCAACTTTCGCATCTCCACCAAAAGTAGCGGACTGAACACCAGGCAACTCCGTTGGATATTTCACCTTCGAAGCATTTATGGCGGCATAAGGAATAAGTGAAACATTGGTACCCGTTTTTTTTACCGGGCTGTCCCAGCGCATATCGGCTGTAAATGCCAATCCTGTGAGCTGATAAGTGCGGGGAATAAAAACCCAGGTTGAAATTTCATTGTCGGAAATATCGGTGCGGGAAAAATTAATGTGCCATGTATCCTGACCCGAATTGAATCTCAGTGAAGTAAATGGAATTGCCATTTCTACAACCCAGCAGTTTTTTTTGCGGTGCACATGGGAAAACCAGCGGTTGTCCCAAAGAGTAAAGGAGAATTCGCCATTTGTAATGAGCGCTTCCCTTTGTGTGTTAAGTGGCGTAACTGCAAAGTTGAATCCATTGGCTCCATCTCCGAATGGATCCAGCACCACCGAAAAATTATCGTTTGTTTTTAAAGCAAAATCCCGGCGAAGATTCAAAACCACCGGATTTTTTATGGTGTCATCGTAGCAAATGGCGGCAACAAAAAGGTGACGGTCGTCATAAGAAACCATCACTTCCGTTTGACTTGTCGCAAGTCCACTGTCTACTGGAAACTGCTTTTTAAAATTCTGTACTTTCTGCGCGTTTTGCCAGGTAAGCTCATTGAGTTCCCCATCAATTTTTATCGGATCTGTAGCCTTAAAAATGCTAAATCCGGAAGGAACCTGAGCAAGTGAAATCCCACTAAGAATTATAAAAGGAATGGCAGCCACCAAACCCAAGAAATTTCTCCTGAAAAATTCAAAAAGCATCACCAGAATCAGAATTCAAAGTCGAAACAAAACTTTGACAACCAACAAAATGCAGGAAAAATTGTTCCACAAATTTCTTACAACGGAATGTTGCCATGCTTTTTTCTCGGCAGATTTACTGCTTTGTTTTCCAGCATAGAAAACGCGGCAATCAGTTTCTCCCGTGATTCTGATGGCATGATTACCTCGTCCACATAACCCCTGTGCGCTGCGCGGTAAGGCGTTGCAAACTTCCGGTTGTAATCGTCAATCTTTTCCTGCAGGGTTTGTTCTGGGTTTTCGGAAGCCGAAATTTCTTTTTTGAAGATAATTTCAGACGCACCTTTTGCACCCATCACCGCGATTTCTGCCATTGGCCAGGCAAAATTGAGATCCGCTCCAATGTGCTTTGAGTTCATCACATCATAGGCGCCGCCGTAAGCTTTGCGGGTAATGAGTGTAACCCTTGGCACCGTGGCCTCTGAAAATGCATACAGTAGTTTTGCGCCGTTGGTGATGATGGCATTCCACTCTTGATCGGTGCCCGGCAAGAATCCTGGAACATCTTCCAAAACCAAAAGCGGGATATTGAAACAATCGCAAAAGCGGACAAAGCGGGCCGCTTTTTTACTGGCATTTATGTCGAGTACACCGGCCAGAATCAGTGGCTGATTTCCAATTATCCCGATGCTTCTGCCGGCAAGACGAGCGAAACCCACCACAATGTTTTCGGCATAAGCCTGATGCACCTCAAAAAAACTACCTTCATCCACAATGCTGTGGATTACTTCCTTCATGTCGTAAGGCTGGTTGGGGTTTTCCGGTATAATTTCATCCAAAATAGGACGGCTTTCATTGGCCTCTGAATATTCCAGCAACTCCGGTGTGGATTCACAGTTTTGCGGCATGTAGGAAAGCAATGATTTGATTTGCTCAATGCACAAAACCTCGTTTGCAGCTGTAAGATGCGCTACGCCACTTTTGCTAGAATGCGTGGAAGCCCCACCCAGTTCTTCGGAAGTAACAACCTCATTTGTAACCGTTTCCACCACTTTTGGTCCGGTTACAAACATATAGCTGGTATTTTCCACCATGAGAATAAAATCTGTAATGGCTGGAGAATAAACAGCGCCACCGGCGCAAGGCCCCAAAATGGCTGATATCTGCGGAACTACGCCCGAAGCAAGGGTGTTTCGGTAGAAAATATCTGCATAGCCTGCAAGGGAAACTACGCCTTCCTGAATTCGGGCACCACCACTGTCATTGAGTCCGATTACCGGCGCTCCGTTTTGCATGGCCAGATCCATTATTTTCACAATTTTCTCGGCATGCGTTTCGGAAAGCGCTCCACCGAAAACTGTAAAATCCTGAGAGAAAACATAAACAAGCCGGCCGTTAACTTTGCCATAACCGGTTACCACTCCATCCCCAAGATAATATTCCTTATCAAGGCCAAAATCTTTGGAACGGTGCATCACAAACTTCCCGGTTTCCTGGAAAGTTCCCTTGTCTATGAGCAAGTCAATGCGCTCACGGGCAGTAAGTTTTCCTTTTTTATGCTGGGCTTCCTGGCGGACAATGCCGCCGCCCAGAAGTGATTCTTCATTTTTGGCCCGCAGGACCTCGT
Organism: Spirosoma fluviale; assembly: GCA_945902135.1. Lineage (GTDB taxonomy): Bacteria > Bacteroidota > Bacteroidia > Cytophagales > Flexibacteraceae > CAMDMI01. The sequence goes on along the minus strand of CAMDMI010000242.1, from coordinate 148 downwards.
ATTTTTCCTGGTGTTTTTTCAAGGCAGTGGAAATTTTATAGGACGGGGCGAAAGTAATTTGAATTTTTGTGTCATTAATCGCCTCGGGAAAATTGAATCAAAATTTCATGTCAATAGGTCGTTTTTACATTGCATCTGCCTTGAAGAT
>CAMDMI010000241.1 GCA_945902135.1 Spirosoma fluviale | reverse complement strand
GGTATCGGAAAATGATTATTACCTCAGCGAGGACGGTGAAGAGCAGATTTACTTGAAAATTTCTCTGGGCACACTCAGGGAGATCATGAAAAAGAAAAAAGAACTGCCCACCGAACTGGTAATTTTCAGCAAATCAGGTAAGCCAATTTTTACCCGGCAGATTAACTTGAAGAGAGACGAATTAGTCGCCTCTGCCCCGAAAAACTGATTCTCTTTTTGCCGGTAAAACCACAGCCGGAACTTTTTCACTTTTCAGCCGGATTAAATCCAGGGCAAAGAAAAGAGCAGCACGCATAGAATCGCCGGAGGCAATGCCTTTTCCTGCAATGTCGTAGGCGGTTCCATGGTCGGGAGAAACCCGGAAAAATGGCAGGCCAGCTGTGAAATTTACACCATCCATGCCTGCCAAAATTTTAAATGGAATCAGGCCTTGGTCGTGGTACATGGCCAAAACCGCATCATATTTATGTTGCTGTCCGGTGGCAAAAAATCCATCTGCTGCAAATGGCCCAAAAACCATGTGCCCTTTGTCGCGAAACTTCCTGATTTCCGGAACAATGACTTTTTCCTCTTCCATGCCCATTTTTCCTTCTTCACCTGCATGTGGGTTCAAGCCAAGAACGGCTATTTTAGGCATGGCGATATCAAACTGTTCTTTCAGTATTTTTTCGAGTTGCTCTATTCTGCTTCTCAGCAAATTGGAAGTGAGAATGCCTGGAACCTTTTCCACCGGCACATGCACAGTTGCGAGCGCGACACGAAAGTTTTCCTGCACCATCATCATCATTGACCTGGCATCTTTTCCTACCAGTGAAGCAAAAAACTCCGTCTGACCAGGAAAAGGAAACTCCGTTGCCGGCATGTTCGATTTTTGTATCGGTGCCGTAACCACGGCATCCAAATGTCCGGCAGCAAGGTCATCGCCGGCCTTTTTTAGCGCAAGCCACGCAAAGTGACCTGCCGCTGCATCAGAGGTGCCGACTTTCAATTCATAATCATCCTCCCAGCAATTAATCATATTGATTTTGCGTGCAAGGGCTGTTTCTACCCCTTTGCAGGGAGCCACCTGGAATTCCTCCACCTGAAATAATTTCCTGTAGCGGTTGATAATTCGGTGGTTTCCGTAAACAACAGGGGTACAAATTCTCAGGATGCGGTTGTCCTCCAGCAGGCGCATAAGAATTTCCGGGCCAATGCCATTTACATCCCCCATAGTGAATCCGATAATGGGAAGAACCGGATTGTGCGTAGATTTGATCTCAGACATGATGTTAACCCAATCCTGCAAAGCATATTTGGGCCTGCAAATCAACAATAAGATTCCCGTATGACTGCCACGCTGCCAACAAAAATCCTGGTCCCCGTTCTGTTTGTCCTCAGCTTTTTCCTTGAATCTTGCGAAGAAAGCCATCGGCCAAGGGAAAGGGCTTACCCAAGATTTGACTTGCCTGCACCCCAATATCACCTTTACGACCAGGGTCATCCCTTTACTTTTGAGGTTTCAAATCAGGCGCTTGTGTACAACGACACCGACAGACTCTCAGAACCTCACTGGGTAAACATCCGATATCCGGCCCTGGAAGCGGAAGTTCAACTCACTTATAAAAACATCAACGGCAATATGAAACTGCTGAACGAGCACATCGAAGATGCTCGCACGCTTATCAACAAACACAACATCAAAGCCTACGGCATCGAGGAATCAAAAATCCACACAGCCGCCGGAAGGGATGCATTTGTATTTTCTCTGAGCGGGCAGGTTCCCACACAATTTCAATTTTACACCACCGACAGCAGCCGGAATTTCCTTCGCGGTGCGCTGTATTTCAGGATAGCCACGGCCAATGATAGTCTCGCCCCGGCCATTCGCTACATCAGTCAGGATATGGTGCACCTGCTCAATACCCTGAAATGGAAGGATGATGTCCGCTGAAAACAATCCATTTCGCCGTACGCCGGTGGCCATGCGCCAATGCCTCGAACCCATCGGTAAAAAGGAGCATTCACTCTGGCTAGGGTCCTGTTTTACTGAAAATCTGGGTCCCTGGCTTTCTTCTCTGGGTTATCCGGTACTTGCAAATCCATTCGGGGTGATTTTTCATCCCTTGATTATGGGCAAACTGCTCTTTTCGGATTTGAGCGAAATTCAGTCGTACAACTTTTGCAAAGAGGGCGTGTGGCTAAATTTTCTGCTTGGATCTCCCTTTGCTGCTGCCTCTGAAGAGGCGCTGAACGAGCAGATTCACCAAGCTTCGAGCGCTTGCCGGCAACAATTGGAATCGGCGGACTGGCTGGTTCTCACTTTCGGAACAGCGTTTTTATACAGGCATGAAACGCTTGGCGCAGTGGGCAAGTGCCACAAATTGCCTGCAAGGGAATTTGAAAAAAGCCTGAGCAGCATAGAGGAAATTGCTTCAAACTGGAAAGCGTGGATTTTGAAACTGCGCGAAAGCAATCCCGGATTGCGAATTTTACTTAGTTTGAGTCCGGTGCGGCATAGCCGGGATGGGCTGGAAGAAAACGCTCTGAGCAAGTCGATACTGCGTTTGGCGATTGAGGAAATAAGGACGAGTCTGCCTTCTGTGTACTATTTCCCGGCCTGGGAAATTATGAACGACGAGTTGCGGGATTACCGTTTTTATGGGAAAGATCTGGTACATCCATCTGAAGAGGCGGTGGATTATTTGCGCCAGCAATTTGAGCAGCGTTTTCTGCTTGCTCAGGATGAAAAAGCCAGACGCCTGGCGGAGGAAATTATGATGATGGAAAAGCACCGGCCTATGGCATCCTGGTCGCTGGAAGCCGAGCGCTGGAAAGCAAAACTGGAAGAGAAAAAGGCGGCATTGGCCAGCTTGTCAGAATTAAAAAGTAAGGCCTGAAAAACCGGACTTTCATTGTCTGGTCAATAGATATTCCAAATGGACACTGCCCACTTATTCCGCTTTCAACCTTTCCGTAAAAAGCCTTTTGTACTTTCTGTATTTGAGGAACAGCACCAAAGTAATGGCAGGATGCAGAATCACAAACAAGAGCACATTCAACTGCTGATAGGAAATTCCAATTGCGTGGCTGACAAGCACCATCAGTTTTACACAAATCCAGAATACGGTGTCCATTTACAAACGCTTTTTTAGTGGAGGCAATTTATTCTTTGTGGTAGATTAAAATCGTTTTTCTGTTTTTACACATTTTGGGTTTGTGTGGATGAGGTTGAAATGGTTTTGGGGCTGGTGGGTATTTTCGCTTGACCGTACCAAGCACATTTGGAATCCGCTTAAAACAAATTGTCGAAAAGCAATTCCGGATTATAAATGCGCTATAGCGGCACACAGTCCTGCGATGGCAAGGTTCGACATTGCAAATGTCGAACAGCATTGTGTACTGAATTTACAAACCATGCTCTTCCCGATTTGCAATCGGGAAGCACTATCCACATTGTTTATTTATCGTAACAGTTAATATCTATCGACTACTCCGGATTACAAATGCGCTACAGCGGCACACAGTCCTGCGATAGCATGGTTCGACATTGCAAATGTCGAACAGCATTGTGGGTTAATATCCTTCAAAATCATTGGCAGCTGCTTAATTTCAAAACTTAAACAAGCGCGGCAGGGATAGAAAGGGCTTGGTGCGCACAGAATTGCACTCAAATTCTGGGCGTACCGGAGCGACAGCGTAGCCCTGAATAGCCCGTAAATCCGGGTTTTAAAAACCCGGATGCCGCCCAAAAACAAAGAAAAACCTTAACGGTATCCGAGAATTTTCAACATGCTTTCGCTGTCCTGCTCGGGCGCAAAAAGCTCGGTTGAAATGTTGCCTTTCTCATCCTTGTGGATCAAGAC
>CAMDMI010000240.1 GCA_945902135.1 Spirosoma fluviale | reverse complement strand
CCAAAACAAATTCCCGGCTTTATGCCCGAAGGAAAGGAAGGGTTTGGTGAAATCAATGGTGAAGTTTTTGCAAGAATTGTTGAGGATCATTCTCCTTCGGAAAATATCCCTGAACCAGCAAAAACTGAGCATGTCAAAACCCAATTTGTCAATGGGCAAAATGTTTCGGTAAGTCCGCTTTTGCGCGGTCCGGCGCCTTCGGTTTCCCTGCCAGTTTTGGGTGGTTTTTGTTTTTGGCCTTGGGCGCTTTTGGTCCTTTCCTTGTTTGGATTGTGTTCCGGTTTTTTAGGTCTCGGAATGTGGCCTGCACTTTTTATGGCGATTGGACTTGCGCTTGCTGTGTATTTTTTATTGCGATGGATGGCAGGAAATTCCCGAGTAGCTTCCTGGATTCCATTTGTTTTTCAACCATGCGGTTGCCTGAGTCAGCTCGGTTTTGGTCTCGGCTTTCTTTGGCTTTTGCTGTTGTTTCTTCCCCGCTGCGGAAATTATGTGGAGAAAATGCGGGAAGAAAGCGAGCAGAATGTGGCGCCAGTTGATACCTCGGTTTTGGATAATCAGGGTCCCGAGCGAACCCGGGTAGAAAATCAGGGAAGACTCGAGGTTTCAAATGGAAAAGTTGGCTTATATATTTCCGACTGGGATGTGGCCGATGGCGACAAAGTAGACTTGAAATTGAATGGTCGGGTGATTGCCAAAAATATTGTGCTTCGGAAAACCCCGGTGAGAATAAGTTGTCAGCTTCAGCCTGGAGAAAATACCCTGGATGTAATTTGCATCAGCAAGGGCCGGGCGGGTTCTGCCACGCCAAAAATTGTGGTTGTAGACGGACAACACAAACAAAAAATCCGCATTGTGTCCGACAAAGGTCAGATTGGTCGATACATCCTGTATTGTAACGAAACCCAGAGTCGCAGATGAGTGTTTTTCTGAAAGGCGATATTGAACTCTGGTTTTCAGCCCCGGCTGCTGCCGACCTACACGGAAGGAACACCAGTTTTTTTGATTTACAGGTTCAAAAAGCAGAAGCAAGTGAAGTGCAGGTTTCTGAGGAATACCGCGTTTCAAAATTGCTGTTCGATCAGAATTTACATTTCCCTGAACTCAAAGATGTACTCCTGAATCAGGGAGGAAATAAATTCAGGGAAGACCTGGTGGATTTGGTGGTGCTTTACCCGGAGATTCAATACTCCGGAAATGAAGGCGGGACCTTATTTGGAAAAATACGCGGCCAATTTTATGCCAGGCTGCTTCCGCCGCCGCCACCTCCGGTGGCGGCCGGCGTCTCCGGAACCGCCGAAACCCCGGAATTTGTCAACCCCAATCCATCGCCAATTACCACGCAGGAATATTCCCCGATGCAGGTTCCGGAGCCGCAGCCTCCGGCTGGCGGAAGCAGCTGGCCTTCATGGATTTTTAGTTTGCTGGCCTTACTTGGTTTGTTCGGCTTCTTTGGCGTTAACGCATTCACGCTCTTTTTGGGTGCCGGCATCCTGCTGAACTTATTTAAGGGTTTTTTCAGGCCTCAAAGAACTTTTGCACCCGCCACCGTTCCCCAGATTCCTTCCTCAAACGGATTTGGCTGGAACTGGCTCTGGATTTTCCTCCTGCTGGTTTGCATTTGGTTGGCCTGGAAAGGTCAATGGTCACTGGTGGCACTTTGGTTGGGAATCCTTGCGCTGGTTTTTATTTTCAGTCTGGCTTCCCCGGTTTTGCGCTTTCTCAGGGGCTTATTCAAGATTCTGTTTGTTCTTTTTCTCCTCGGCGCCCTATTGGTGATGTTTGGTAAGTTGGATTGGGGCGGCGGTGCTGGCGCTCAGGATGCTGGTGATGACAAGGACGAGCGCTCCGAATTTTTACCCGATTCAAGCGGAAGAAAAGTTTCGGGCGCTGATGTGCAGCATTTTCGCCGCTGGAAGGATTATGCTGGAAATGAGTATGAAATGCGTTTCAGACTTCCTGCACCTGCTTTTAAAACCTCCCGCCAAAACCGCAATTCCATCAGCCGGGAGGATTTTGCAGAGATTTATGCAAACCTCAATCGCCACGATTCACCGCTCATTCCTTCTTTGATGCAAGGTCTTGATAGCATCCGCATTGCGCGCAATCCCGACAGCAGGGCATTTGCAGAAATAGTAGTTTCCTTTGTTCAGGACATTCCTTATGTGCTCGTGCATCCGTATTCTTGCCAGTACCTGCTCGACCATTCTGACCAAACTTTTATCCACGAATATCATTCGGCTGGAAAGCCTTGCCTGGCCGACATTAAGTTTGGCTTGCAGGCGCCTGCCGAATTTGCCTACAACCTCGCCGGCGATTGCGATACCCGGACAGTCCTGTGCTTTACCCTTCTGGAAAAGTTTGGATACAAGCCAGTGGTGATGATCAGTGAAAGTTACGGCCACTCTATTCTGGGAATTGATTTGCCCGCCCCCGGCCAGTTTAAAGAATACAAAGGCGTGAAATACCGCATTTGGGAAACCACCGCAAAAGACTTTCGCATCGGTCAATTGCCGCCGGAAGTTGGTGACATGAATTACTGGGAAGTTGCCCTTTCAACACAATAAATTTCAAACACAAAAATTACTGCAATGGATATAAAAATGATGACAATGGCACTGCTTCAATTTGGACTTGCTTTATTCAGTGGGATTTTGATTATGTATGTGGCTTTCAGCCTGATCAGGCGCTTTTTGCTTCAGCGCTTTCCCAATGCGTACACCAATCCGGCCTTTGGAATTTTGTGTGCCGCCATCCTGTTCTCCGTGGGCTATTTAATGTCCGGCATTGTGGCCCCGGCGGTGAGCTTTTTCAGGATTCAAAGCGGACAATTGACTTCTACGGATTACCTGGTTTTTCGCTTTTTTCAGTATCTCCTGCTTTTTGCCGGCATTGGTTTGGCAGTTTCTCTCCTGGTAAATTTTGTTTCCCTCCGTCTCTTTAATTTTCTAACCCGTGATGTGGATGAAATGGAGGAAATCCGGAAAGGCAACATCGCCGTTGCGCTGATCGCTGCAGCCATTTTGGTGGTCATTTCCCTCTTTGTTCGCGACAGCGTGGTCTTTTTGCTGGAATCCATGATTCCGTATCCGGAAGTGCCGAACCTTCATTAGTCTGCGTTTTTTTTAGGCCAAATTGAGTTTTACTTTTGGGCCTTTCCCGGAGTAATTTTCATCTATCCATGCGTTCAAACCAAAAGCCTGTTCTTTTATACTTCCATCCGGGAATGGCGAGTTTTATCCGAAAGGATCTGGCAATCATTGAGCAGGAGTGGAGGATAATTCTTTTTGAATTCCGCCAGGATCAGAAGCACCTGGTTTTGTTGGATTTCCTCCGGCAATTCATTTTTCTGATTCAGCATATCTGGGTTTCGAAGCGAATTGTTTGCCAGTTTGGTGGTTATCATTCCCTGCTTCCAGCCGTTTTTGGCCGTATTTTTCGGATTCCTGTTTGGATGATTTTGGGTGGATACGATTGCTATTCCTTTCCTCAAATAAAGTATGGGGCCTTTCATAAAAAATGGTTCGGCAAAATTGTCGGCTATTCTTACCAATTGGCTGATTTGTTGTCGCCTGTGCATGAAAGCATGGTTGACCACCCTTATTCTTATTATCCGTCTGGTTATCCGAATCAGGGCTTCAGGTTTTTTCTGCCCCATCTGAAAACCAAAGTTGAGACAATCCACAATGGATACGAGCCTGATAAGTTTCGCGATTTGCACAAGTCCAGAATTCCCAACTCATTTTTAACCGTTGCACGGGATACAGCAGGTTCAACCTATTTCAGAAAGGGCATCGATTTGATTTTAGAGGCTGCTCCGCATTTCCCGCATTTTCAGTTTACCATCATTGGAAAAAATAA
>CAMDMI010000239.1 GCA_945902135.1 Spirosoma fluviale | reverse complement strand
AAACCATGGACATTGAGGTACCGCCAATGATGATCCAGACACTGGTGGAAAATGCCGTAAAACATGGAATTTCGAAAAGAGTGAAAGGAGGAGAAATTCACATATCAGGAAAAATTGGTCCTGCTTTTGCAGAGATTCGAATAGACAATCCTGGAGTTCTGGGAAATACTGGTACGGAAGGATTTGGTATTGTGAACACCCTTCACCGACTTGAACTAATTTACAACCAAACCGGGCTTTTCAGCATTGAGCAATCCGGACCCGAAACCGTAAGTGCCATCATAAAAATACCAATTCCTTCAAAATGAGAACGCTGATTATTGACGATGAAAGACTTGCCCGCAATGAGTTGCGCAGGCTTCTTGAAAACTACCCTTCGATTGAAATCATCGATGAGGCAAGCAATGGGGAAGAGGCGGTTGAAAAGATCAACCGACTGCGTCCGGAGTTGATTTTTATGGACATTCAGATGCCGGGCAAATCGGGTTTTGAAGTTCTGGAAAGCCTTGAAAACGGAATTGCACCGGATGTGATTTTCACAACTGCCTATGATGAATATGCGCTAAAGGCTTTTGAATTTGATGCCATTGATTATCTGCTAAAGCCCATTGATCCCCAAAGACTTGAACAGGCCATCAAGAAACTGGAGGAAGACAACCACGAAGCCAATGAAGCAGAATCCCAGAACCGGGTTTTTAATGAAGAAGACCAGGTATTTGTAAAAGATGGCAACAGATACTGGTTTATCAAACTCAGCACTGTCCGCCTTTTCGAATCCATCGGCAACTATGTCCGGATCTACTTTGAAAACAACAAGCCTTTAATTTTGCGCTCGCTTAATGCTTTGGAAGAACGCCTGGATCCAAATGTTTTTTTCAGGGCAAATCGAAAACACATCATCAACCTGAGAATGATAGAGTCAATTGAACCCTACTTCTCCGGTGGAATTCTGGTCAAACTCAAAGGCGGGGAAAAAGTAGAAGTATCCCGAAGACAAGCTGTTCGATTTAAGGATCAGCTAAGTCTCTGAGTTTATTTCTTCTTGAAAAACTGGAAAACGATAGGCAAAACAGAAAAGCCTATGATGCCCAGTACCACAATTTCGAAGTTGTTTTTCACGATGGGAAGGTGCCCAACAAGATAACCCAGCATTGTGATGCCCACAACCCAAACAACGGCACCAATCACACAAAAAGTGATGTATTTGCGGTAATTCATGCTGCCGGCTCCTGCCACAAAAGGCGCCAGTGTACGAACAATTGGAACAAAGCGGGCCATGATGACGGTTTGTCCGCCGTGTTTTTCATAAAAGGCTTCGGTCTGGGTTAGGTATTCCCTCTTAAAAAATAGGATTCTTTCCCGCTTGGCGATTTGACTGCCCAGGGTTTTACCCACAAAATAATTGACATTATCCCCAAGCAGAGCCGCGGTGATAAGAAGCGGAATTACAATGGTGATGTCGAGTCCAACCTGCCCAGCGCCAGCGCAAGTAGCGGAAGATGCTGCCAGTGCGCCCACCGCAAAAAGCAAGGAATCGCCTGGAAGCAAAGGCATTACCACCAGCCCGGTTTCCACAAAAACGATGAGGAAAAGAATGAGATAGCTGAGTGTGCCATACTCGCAGACAATTTCATTGAGGTGCTTGTCTAGGTGCAGGAAAAAATCGAGGGCCTGGTGTAGGAATTCCATCATGGGGCAAAAATGGCAGAAATTCTGGCAACGGGAAAACCCAGTTTAATCCACAAACAAAAGCAGGCCTTTGAGGTATTCGCCCTCAGGGTGGAAAATATCTACCGGATGGTCGGCTGGCTGTCCGAGAAATTGAAGGATTCGCACATTGCGGCCAGAATCTGCGGCAGCGGCAAAAACTACTTTTTGAAACAAATCCCGGTTTATGTGCTGTGAACATGAAAAAGTGGCGAGGAGGCCTCCCGCTTTTATCTTCTTCATTGCCTGCAAATTGATTTCTTTATAACCCCTTGCGGCTTTATCAACCGATGCCCGATTTTTTGCAAACGCAGGTGGGTCAAGAATAATCATATCAAAATCTGCCGGCATGCTTCGCAGATACTCGAAGCAATCCAAAGCTAGGGCTGTGTGCTTATTGAAATCTGGGAAATTAAGCTTGACATTTTCATTCGCAAGGCGGCAGGCTTCCGCAGAAATATCCACCGAAACTACTTCTATGGCACCACCTGCAATTGCATACACAGAAAATCCACCTGTATAAGAAAAGGCATTCAAGACCTTTCTCCCTTTTGAAAATCCGCCAAGAATCCGCCGATTTTCCCGCTGATCGATGAAAAATCCGGTCTTCTGTCCGGTAGCGGGATTGTTCAGAAATCGAAGTCCATTTTCGAGGCAAACCAGGGCTTCGGATTTTTCACCAGCAAGCCAGTGGCCCCCTTTTTCTTTTCCGTGCTGATGAAAAACGGAGGTAAATCCCATCTCAAGAAAAATACTCAGCCACATTTCTTTCATTTCCAGCGTTGCGGGCACGGTGGTTTGAAAAGAAATACAATCGCCTGCATATACATCGGCCACAAGTCCGGGAATGCCGTCGGCCTCGGCATGGCAAAGGCGCCATGTATCCGTTTGATGCAGATCAAGAACAAGTTCGCGAAGTTGATGGGCCCGCTGAAGTTTTCCGAGCCAGTAAGCACGGTTAAAACCTTCTTCTGGCGCCTTACCGAAATGAAAGACCTTACACAGCAATTGAGCAGAATGTTCATAAAAGCCATAACCAAGTTCCACACCTGCTTCAGAGCGTATTTCTACCTGCAAAGTTTGTGGATCTGAAGGTCTGGTTTTTACCGCACCTGAAAAGATCCAGGGATGGCGTTTTAGAACCGGTTTCAGCCGGTCCTGGCGGATTGTTAAAACTTGCATAGAGGCTTTGATAGGGCAAAAGAAAAATTATGTGTTGATTGTAGCCTTATTTTTTTCATTCTATTTCTTGAATCAAAAGGAAAAAATTCAGTTTATGCGCCGCTGCCTTCAGCTGGCCCGTCTGGGTTCTGCCGAGGTTGCACCCAACCCAATGGTTGGATGTGTGCTTGTACATCCGCGAGAGGGCATTATCGGAGAAGGCTGGCATCAGGCATTTGGCGGGGCACATGCAGAAGTAAACGCCATCAATTCTGTGGCTGATGAAACCCTTCTTCGAGAAGCCACCGCATTTGTGAATCTTGAACCCTGCAGCCATTTCGGTAAAACTCCGCCTTGCGCAGATTTGATCATCGAAAAAGGAATTCCGGAAGTGATCATCTGCAATACAGATCCAAATCCATTGGTTTCTGGTCGGGGCATCAAAAAATTGCAGGAAGCCGGAATAAGGGTTGAATGCGGCATAATCGAAAATGAAGGCCTTGAACTCAACCGTTTTTTCTTTACCGCCCAGAAAAAAAGCAGACCTTTTGTAACGCTGAAATGGGCCCAGACAAAGGATGGTTTCATCGCCCGGGAAGATGGTAGCTCCAAATGGATTTCATCGCCACAAAGCAGGCTTCAGGTGCACAAAATGCGGGCTGAACACCAGGCAATTATGGCCGGAAGAAACACCCTCCGCACTGATAACCCAAGTTTGAATGTCCGCGACTGGAATGGCAGACAACCCATTCGGATTATTTGCGACCAAAATCTGAGCCTTTCTCAGGAACTGAACATTTTCAAAGATGAGAACTCCCCAACCTGGGTTTTCAACAACATTAAAGAAAGCGAATTTGAACACCTCCGGTTTATTCAACTTCAGGATTCCGATTCTCTGGAATTGGTTTTGGAATTTCTTTGGAAAGCAGGCATTCACTCCGTTTTTGTAGAAGGCGGCACACAGCTGCTGAATCAATTCATTCAAAAAGATTTGTGGGATGAAGCCCTCGTTTTTACAGGCCCCATTGATTTTCAAAATGGCCGTAAAGCAACGGAAAC
>CAMDMI010000238.1 GCA_945902135.1 Spirosoma fluviale | reverse complement strand
GAACATCAACAATCCTACACAGTCAGTTGCTTATTTCACTTATAAGGTAAAAGTCAACAATACTGTGAGCACTTGTCGCAATGAAGATTCTGTCTTAGTTCAAGTTAATCCATTGCCACTTGTGCCTTTGGCCTACGCGGATACCGCAGTATGTACACGCGATACCCTTTTCCTTGGAGGCAATTCTGAAAATGGAATTCAATATGCATGGTCTCCTTCAATCTCTTTGGTGGATTCAAGTCTGGCCTTAACAGGTTTCATGGCAGTAAACAATGCAGATACTGCAAGTCTTTACCAATACACGCTTTTGTCCACCAATACAGCCACAGGTTGTAAGGAAAATAGAATCCTACGGGTTGCAGTAAATCCACTTCCAGATGCAAATGCTGGTGCAGACCAGATTATTTGTTCCAGAGATTCAGTTCAAATTGGTTCAACACCGGTTGTGGGTATGCGTTATCTCTGGACTCCATCCACCGGACTGTCAAACCCATTCATTGCCAATCCCAAAGTGGCTTTGGTGAATGATGCCAGCAGCAATATTGTTGTGCAGTATTCGGTTCAGGTTTGGGACAGCACCCGTTATACAGGTTGCGACAGTTCTGATGTTATTGAGCTCACTGTGAAACCTTCTCCAGTTGCCATTGCATATGCACAGGATAGTCTTTCAGTTTGTGCTACATTGAATGTTGAGCTTGGAATTACTGGTGATGGCAATCTGGAATACAATTGGTCTCCAGCTGCTAATTTGAATTTTGATTCAGTTGCAAATCCAATTTTCAGCTCGGCTACTTCTCCCGGAAGCGCTGCGCAACTTTATGTTCTAACCGTTACCAATCCGCTCACTACATGTAAGCGCTCGGATTCGGTTAAAATTTATGTAAATCCTTTGCCAATCGTGAATACTGGCCTGCTGGATTCACTTTGCTCCGGAGATACAATTCAGATTGGGCCGAGCTTGATTCAGGTTCCAAATCAATATCAATGGATTGGAACCGGCTTAAGCGCAGGACCAAATCCTTCCAATCCACTTGTAAGTCTCGTAAACAACAGCGATACAGTTCAATACCAGACCTACAAACTGATTGTTACCAACCCAGTTACTGGTTGTCAGGATTCTTCCAATTTAAATGTGCGTGTAAATCCATTGCCTTCAGTGAGTGCCGGTGCTGACCGCAGCATTTGTTCGGGTGAGAATACCCAAGTGGGTCAGGCCAGCCAAACTGGTTACCAATACAATTGGTCGGCCAATTCTGGACTTGGTTCACAAACAGTTTCAAATCCTGGTTTCAGCATGAGTACCCCACTGAGTACTGTGAGAAATGATACGCTTGTTGTGTTGATGACGAACAGCAAAACCCAGTGTCTCAAGCGTGATTCTGTGATCATTACCACGAACCCAAGACCAGGACCTGTTCAGTTTGCTGTGTTCAGTCCAACCATTTGTCCGTTCAGCCCTGGTATTTCTTATCAAATTACCAATCCTGAAATTCAGGGCGTATATCAGTGGACAATCTCCGGAGGTACACAAGCCAGTGGCGATAGTTCTTTTGGAATTTCGGTGAACTGGGGTGACACAAATCCAAATGCGGAAGTAAAGGTGCAGGTGACCAACCAGTATGGTTGCGTAGGCACTGCTGATTCTTTGGCAATTGCCATAAACACAAATTTGACACCTGTAATGCCATTTGGCGATACGGTGCTTTGCTCTTTCAATAAGACCGGAAGAATTTACAACACCGCCTTTACCCAAGGATCCACTTATATCTGGAATTTGAATGGCGCAACGATTTCTACAGATACCACTACAACAGGTCAGGTTTCTGTGGATTGGAACATAAACGATGGCCTTGCTCAAATCTGGATCCGTGAGAAGAGTTCTACAGTTGACCCAATTACCGGAACCCCGGTTCAGTGCTTTGGTGAATCTGATACACTTTCTGTTCGGATCAATCCAAGTCCGGATTCTACGCTCAACATTTCCGGTATCGCTGCTGTTTGCGCTACGCCGTCAGGCAGGCCAGAGTTTTACAGCCTCGCCGGATTTACTGGTTCGAGTTACCAGTGGGAAGTAAGTCCGAATGTGGTTGCCATACTTGGTGGCCAAGGTACAGATTCACTGCAGCTCAATTGGGTTGCGAACGGCAATTATCAGCTTTCCGTTTTAGAGACTTCAAACAAAGGTTGTGTGGGAATTCCAAGGACAAAGAATATTGTGGTGAATCCTCTTCCTAGTCCGGGAATTTCTTCTTTGACCACACTCAACATTTGTCCGAATGATCTTTCAAGAGGATACATTGCTCAGCCTGGAATTGGATTTGAAAACTCTACTTTTTCATGGTCAATCACTGGTGGAACAGCCAGCACCCCAACCAATGAGAAATTGCTGGGTGTTAATTGGGACAATTCAGGAATTTATGGTTTGGTGCTGACGGAAACAAGTTCTCAGGGTTGCTCTAAGGATACCACCTTGCCACTTCAGTATGATCCTTCTTCGCTTGGCATCAATCTTGTAAGCTTGCAGGAGAACGATGAAACCAAAGTGGACATTCAGTTTTCAATGGCGAGTCAGGCAAGCAATCCATCTGACATCACACTTTGGAGAAGAGAATTTGGAACCAATACTTGGAATCAGATTCAGAATGGATTGGCAAAAGATGCTACTTCTTATACCGATCAACCGGGCGAGACTTCAGGCAAAATCTGGCAATACAAAGTTTCTGGAACCAATCTTTGTCAGCGTGGAATTGAAAGTGATTTCCACAATACAATCCGACTTTTTGGCTCTGCAGACAATGCCTCAGAAACCAGCAACCTCGTCTGGAACCCATACATTGGATGGGTGCGTGAACCGATATATACGGTTTTAAGGGGATTTGATGAGAATAGCCTTTCCGATTACGAAACAGGCATTGAGGCTTCTCCACTTCCAAATGCCAAGTTTAAAAATGCGGGTGATGCCTTTGTTCAGTGGTACCGGATTGTGGCACTTAATTGGGATGGCCAATTTTCATACTCCAACAAAGTGAAGCTGGATTTTGAAAACAAACTTGATTTCTACAACCTGATTACACCAAATGGTGACAATGCAAATGATGGCTTTGTGATCAAGAACCTTGATCTGTATCCAGAAAATGAATTGGTGATTACCAACCGTTGGGGTCAGGAAGTTTTGAGCCAGAAAAATTACAGCAATTCAAACCCTTGGAATGGAGGCGACCTTCAGGACGGTGTCTATTTCTATAAGTTCACCGCAAAGCTGAAGAATTTTGCCAGCCAGGGCTGGATTGAAATTAAGAGGGATTAGAACAAGAATTGGTTTTTTAGAATTGCCCGGTTTCCATTGGAGGCCGGGCTTTTTTTATGAATTCCTGACTGGAAATTTTAGCGCCTCAAACCGATAACCTTTTGCCGCAAGTTCACTTAGGATTTTGGGTAAGGCGTCCTTGAGACTTTTTTCAGCTTTTAGGTTGTCGTGAAATACAAGGATAGATCCGGGATTTGTATTGGGAATTACATTGTTACAAACATCCTCTGCTTCGAGACTTTGGTCGTAATCTTTGCTTAAAACATCCCACATCACAATTTCATATCCAAGCCGTTTGATTGCTTTGAACTGAGCTGGTAGTAATTTACCATAAGGAGGTCGGAACATTTTTGGCATGTCCTCTGGCAAAAAAGCAGAAAGTGCCTTCTGACATCTTTCTACATTTTTAAGGTAATCGGGCGTAGGCGTTTGAAAACCATTCAGGTGATTCTGGGTATGGTTGCCAATGTTGTGCCCATCAGCTAAAATGCTTTTTACCAGTTCTGGATGTCTTTCCACATTTTCCCCAACCAGAAAAAAACTTGCCTTTGCATTATGCTTTCTGAGGCATTCAAGAATCCACTGGCAATGCAGGTTTACAGGTCCATCATCAAAAGTCAGGTAAGC
>CAMDMI010000237.1 GCA_945902135.1 Spirosoma fluviale | reverse complement strand
CGGGATACCTACAACATGCGAACGGCCAACGAATTTGTCTGGGAAAATGTAGGTCTTAAAAAAGGACAGGCTAATGCGAAAAGCGATTTCAATGGCATGCTGGATTTTTGGAAAGGAATGATTGCTCTTAGAAATTCAGCAGCAGGCTCTGTTTTCAGAATTGCCGAGAAACTTCCAGAAAATCATTATCGCTTTTTTACTCCGGCAGACCCTCTTCTTCTCGGCTACCTGGTTGGAGATAAAGTGTTAGTGCTTTTAAACTCCGGAGAAAAAAAAGGCAATTTTACGGGCATCGATATTCCAAAAGGAAATTGGAGAATGGTTGCCAATAGTCAGAAAGCAAATCCTTCCGGAATAAAAGGAAAAAGTCTTGCCGGCGGTTTGCTGTCTGACATTGAAATTCCGTCCAAAGGATTGTCCGTTTGGATTAAAGAGTAATCATTCCCCAGCCCTTTGTAAGAATTCCAGAAATGGCCTGATAAGTTTACAGTCTTCAGCCAGTTTCTGAGGAAAATCGGATGACAGGATTTCTTTATCAGAATAAGCCACTGAAAAATAGAACTGTGTGTATCGAAGAAGTTCAATTTCAGGATGATCCTTTGGGTAGCCTTTGGGCGCTGTCTTCAATTGATGCCCTTGCATTGCGCCAAACCTGGCCAGGAATTCTGGCTTTTGAATAATTGCCCGGAATTCTTCCGAATTATAATCGATCTCCTGGCGAATTGCAGCCAGCATTTTGGCATCTGGCTCATAATTTCCGGATGCCATAAACGAAGCATCTGGTTCTAAATGAAGGTACCAGGAAAATCCTGACATCGGCTTTCGACCCATTGAGGAAATCAGGCCCGAAAAGTTTTTTTTATATGGGTCCTTGTTTTTGGAAAATCGCACATCCCTGAAAATCCGGAACATGCATTTTTTGGCATCTACATCGCCCAAAGGCTCAAATTGCCCGACAGACACAATGCACTTACCAAGCAAAACCTCCGCCTCTGCTTTAGCCTGTAGATAGATGTCTTTATGCTCCTCAAACCAAGGTCTGGAATTGTTCTCAGAAAGTTGCCGAAGAAAATTGAATGCGAGTTTCATATCAGTCTGGATTTTGCTTTTTGCGTTTAAAAAGGGGCACATTACTGCAAGGCTCACCATACATGAGACTTTGCACAACAGGTGTAAGCCGTTCAGCAAGAGAAACATATGCCGAAACCGGCACCGGATGTTTGCTGCAACCTTTCACAATTACCTTTTTGCCTTCAAATTCCGACAAGTCCAAACTTTGAATCTTCCGGTCAAAAAGGACGGCGTCCAAATCCTCCGGTTTCATAAAATGAATGCCCGCCGCAAAAGGCGAAACCTGAATTGAGACAAGCATGTAAGCCCAGGTTGGAACTATCGCATCGGCCGAACAAAAAATACAGACTTGAGCATTGGAATATTGGGTCCAATCGTGGGCTTTCATGGCGGCTCTGAAATCCAGCTCCTTTAAAACCAGTCCTGCAAAAAGATAGTCTGCAATGTCGAAACCAAGCCTTGGGCGGGTATCGTACCAATCCTCCGGACTAATTTGCAGCAAGGAACTTTCCGCAACTCGATTCTTAATTTCTTCCTCCGCCATTTCAATTTTTATTCTCCTCAAAATTGGCACAAAGACCTCAATTAGAAAAGCAGGATTTCCTTTAAAAGCAATATTGAAAATCAAGCCAATGTTAAATTTCTAATCTCTTAATTAAAACCTTTCCACTTGTTTGCTTTAATTCGTTGATTTGATATTATTTGCATGTATCCAAACATCTTTACCCGAATGAATTTGCGAATCCTACTTTTTATTTTGCTGCTTCCATTTACGGTATCAACAGTTAGCGGTCAACTATTTAAATTAAGAAAAAGGGTGAATGAAGAAGATGTGGAAAGACACATTGGAATCGCCCGGATTAAAGTTGAGGCCAAGCCAGTAAAAGGAACTCCGATTGCTGAAATTGCAAACTTCCCTGCTTTTTTTGGCGAAAAATCAGACCAGTTGCGCTATGCCAGACAGTCGATTATTAGCAAACTTCCACCTTCCACAGGAGATTCTCTGAGGGAAGTTACTTCTGACTCCATGGCCGTTTACCTTCGACAGAATCTGTACGACTGGGATGCCACAGGCGAAAACAGAAACAGTGTACGAAGAAAGAAAAACAGCATCCATGACCTTCCAGATGAGAATTTTCAAAAATTTCTGGCGGATTCTGTTCTGGATGAGGCCATTGATATTTCCTGTTACTGGTACTTTGTGGAGAACAAGTCCGAACAAACATTCCAGCCGGAGGTTCATATAAAAGCGAGTTTCTTTGACAAAGTGGGGGCATCAAGACCTCCAATTGAAATAATACTAAACGCTCAGGAATTACAAACTGCCCATTTTAAGGAAGCTTATGGTTATGCGCTGAACTTAAACAAAGGGATTTCTTCGAAGGAAATTGAAAATGGAGGAATTCCGGGAAATATTGTCGCAGATGTTTATTTGCAGGCGCTTAAGAAACTCCTCGCCAAAAAATAATGAGAAAAAACGCCCTCCTGTTTTTACTATTCTTTCAATTTAGCTTCGTTTTTGCTCAGCAAAAAGTTATTTTGACCACCATCAAAGTCGACAAGCTTCTCTCCATGAAAGTACCGGAGAATTTTGTAAAGCTCAGCGATGACCAGATTGCGGATAAAATGATTGCAACAAGAAAACCACTTGTGGCTTATTCAAATCCATCCGGCACCATTGACATTACAGTTGCTGTAGGCAATAGCAACAAAAATCCCTGGAAAGACAAAGACCTGAAACTGATGGCTGACTTTCAGAAAGCCAACATCATGCAACTATTTACCAATGTGAATATCGTGGAGGAAAAGCTACTGAAGAATAAAGGCCAGCAGTACGCAGTATTTCAATTTGTTTCCGAAGTGAAAGAAAAGGGCAAAACATCTCTTCGAAAATTCCACCACATCCGTTATGCAATCAAGAAAGGCAACATGTTGATTTTTAGCTTCATTTGCCCTGAATCTGAAAGAGGCCTTTACGAAGGCACCGCAAAAGAAGTGATGGAATCCATCCGCTTCTAAGCATTTCTCTGTTTTTCTAGTCTTAAACTTCAACAGGCCTTGCAGCTTGCTTGATTTTCCCGTTTTTTACAATGCCCCAAAAGGCCTACTTTTTCTCATGATAGAATCCTTTATTGCTCAAAGCAAAGCAGCCTATGCATCCACCCAAATGGGGCTGATTACAGGATGGGTTCGGGAAGGAAATACTTTCCTTTTCAAAGACATTCACGCAATCCTTTCCGTCACAGTAATAAGCCAGGAAATTATGCGGATTCGCTATGCGCCGCATGGCTCCTTCCTTCCTGACTTCAGTTATGCTTTACAGGATTATAAGTTTCTTGAAACCAAAATTGATTTTGAAGAAACCACAGATCGCTTCGTAGTTCACACAGATTCTGTCACACTCGAAATTAAAAAAGATGGAGGTGCACTTTCCTTTTTGGACAAAGAAGGTTTGCTCACATGCGAAGATTCTGATGGAGTTTGGTGGGAAGAAAATCTGGAATTTGGTGGCTATAACATCGCCTGTTCCAAACTAATTCAGGAAGGTGAGAATTTTTATGGCCTTGGCGACAAGGCTTCCGATCTGAACCTGCGTGGCAGAAAATTTGACCTTTGGTCAACCGATGCCTACGCCTATGAGCGCAATACAGATCCACTTTACAGGAACATTCCATTTTACATCGGACTCTGCAAAGGCAATGCCTATGGGATGTTTTTTGACAACACCTACCGAGTTGGATTTGATTTCGGGGCAGACGATCCTTCTTCCCTGAAATTTTCAGCCGATGGCGGCGAAATAAACTATTACTACATCCATGGTCCGCACATGATGGATGTAATCAAGCGCTATTCCCAGCTCACAGGCACACATCCGAT
>CAMDMI010000236.1 GCA_945902135.1 Spirosoma fluviale | reverse complement strand
ACTCTTATGGGGCCTGTAAAACCTGTGATGGTTTTGGAACTGTGCTGGGTTTAGATCCCAATCTGGTTTTTCCAGACCATAATCTTTCTGTTTTTGAAGGTGCTATCTCACCATGGAATTCGGAAAACCTGCGGAAAGAATGGCTTCAGCCGTTGTTACGCAATGGAATTCTTTTCGATTTTCCCATTCACAGGCCGTATTTTCAATTAAATGAAGACGACAGGAAGTTGCTCTGGACGGGTAACGACCAGTTTCAGGGATTGGATACTTATTTCCGTTATCTCGAATCAAATTCCTATAAAATTCAATACCGGGTACAACTCAGCCGCTATCGTGGAAAAACCACCTGTCCGGATTGTCTGGGCAGTCGGCTTCGCAAGGATGCTGGGTATGTAAAAATTGGAGGCTCATCCATCATCAACCTCGTTTTGATGCCGGTGGAAGATTTGCTTCGTTGGTTTGATGCCCTGGAACTGAATGATTACGACAAGGGTGTTACCAAACACATTTACAGGGAAATTCGGAATCGCCTGCTTTACCTTCAGGAGGTCGGGCTTGGATATCTTACACTTAACCGACTGTCATCCAGCCTTTCTGGAGGAGAGTTTCAACGCATAAAATTGGCTACTTCCCTTGGTTCGGCTTTGGTTGGTTCGATGTATATTCTGGATGAGCCAAGCATTGGTCTTCATCCCCGTGATACCAAACGCATGATTTCGGTGCTCAGGACATTGCGTGATCTTGGCAACACCGTAATTGTGGTGGAGCATGAAGAAGAAGTAATGCTGGCAGCCGATCAGTTGGTTGACATTGGGCCAGGTGCCGGAAGCCACGGCGGGGAATTGGTATTTCAAGGCCGGGTTCTGGAACAGCCTGATAAAATTGGCTTGAATGAAGATCCTTATGCCGGTCGCTCCCATACATTTCGCTACTTAAATGGTCTTGAGGAAATTGCAACGCCCGTCCAAAGGAGGGGCTGGCGCGATTTTGTCCGTGTACTTGGGGCCACAGAAAATAACCTTGCAAACCTGGATGTAAAAATTCCAATGCACATTCTCACGGTGGTAACTGGTGTGAGTGGCTCCGGAAAATCGACGCTTATAAACAAGGTTTTGTATCCCGCCCTAAGCAAGATGCTGGGAACGAGTACTGGCGAGAGTGGAAAATTTTTGCGCTTGGAAGGGTCTTACCAAAAAATCCGGCAGGTGGAATATGTGGATCAGAATCCAATCGGGAAAAGTTCCCGCTCAAATCCGGTTTCATACATCAAGGCGTACGACCTTATTCGCACACTTTTGTCGGAACAAGGACTCGCAGTTCAGCGTGGATATAAACCCAGCCATTTTTCCTTTAATGTAGAAGGCGGTCGCTGCGAATTGTGCCAAGGAGAAGGTGTAAACCGCATTGAAATGCAGTTTATGGCCGATATTCTGCTGGTTTGTGAATCCTGCGGTGGTAAAAGATTTATGCAGGAGGTGCTGGAAGTAGAATACAATGGGCGAAATGTTTCTGATATTTTGTCGATGACGGTAAATGAAGCAGTTGAGTTCTTTGCTGAAAAGCCTCGAATTGCTGAGAAAATCCGGGTTTTGCAGGAGGTTGGACTTGGTTATGTGAAGCTTGGTCAAAGTTCCAATACACTTTCTGGCGGTGAGGCACAAAGGGTTAAACTGGCTTATTACCTCAGTTTGGGTAAAACGGAAACCCAGGCTATGTTTTTTATTTTTGATGAGCCAACCACCGGACTTCATTTTCACGACATCGGTCAGCTGCTTTCGGCCATCAATCGATTGGTTGAAAGAGGCAATTCGGTGGTGATTATTGAGCATAACCTTGAAGTGGTTAAGTCGGCCGACTGGATTATCGATCTAGGTCCAGAAGGAGGCCATAAGGGTGGTCATCTTGTTTTTGAAGGGACGCCGGAGGAAATGATTACTTCCGGTACTGGTCACACGGCCGATGCATTGAGGCAAAAAATGCGTTCCTGAATTTGAGTTTACCGGCATGAAGCAGGTTCTCCTTTCCGGCATATTCCTTTTTGTTACAGAATTGCTTTCAGCGCAGATTCCCAACCTGGTTTTTCCGGATACTGGATTTGTTCAGGGATTGTTTGCTCGTTATTTATCCATTGGAAATGATTTTACACGACTTTCAGAAATTCATACCGAACCTGCTTATTCGGTTTCTTCGGTTTTGAAAAACCCTTTTTCAGGCAAAGTGAAAGCGCCATTGAAAGGACCTTTTTTGATGGAATTGCAGGGACAGATTTTGTTGCTCGACAGCAGTTTATATTCTTTCAGACTTAGAAGCAGCGATGGGGCGATTGTTTGGATTGATGGCAAGAAGGTTTTATTGAATGACGGTTGTCACGGACTTACAGAAACCGAAGCAGAACTTCCGCTCAACGAAGGCGCACATGCCATTCGAATCTGGTATTTCAGCAGCAATCCGGTTTTGCATAATAACTTGGAATTGAATTGGAAACGATTTGATGAACCAGATTTTTATGCGATTCCTCCGGGCATTTTCCGGGTGGAAAAATCTAAAATTCGTGCCTCAAGGACATCGGCATTCCCAAGAAAATCCACAAATGCTTTTTCAAAAGGGAAATCGCTGATTGCCAAATCGGGTTGTTTGGCTTGCCACAGGGAGCGTGAGGCTTTAACCGGTCCAGCATTTCTGGCAGTTTCCCAGCGTTACCGGAATAGAAAGAATTCTGCGGCTGTGTTAAATTCCAAAATTGTGAATGGCAGTTCTGGTTCCTGGGGTTTCAATCGGATGCCGCCTCAGAGGCAGATTAAGCAGCAGAATCTGGACCAGATGGTTCAATGGATTCTCTCCTTGAAATGATGCCCATCTACTGAAATTGGCTTGCAGGATAAAGTTTCAGAAAAAAAAATCCATAGGGACTTGACTGAAATATTCTTTCCATTAAGTTTGCTGTACTAACAAACTATTGAAAGAATTATGAATGACTCTATGAGCCAAACCTGCAATGAGTGTGGTAAGAGATTTTCTGGCAGAAAAGACAAAAAGTTTTGTGATGATGCCTGTCGCACGAATTTCAACAACCGAAAAAATCAAGACACTTCCGCCGATTTCCGCCAGATAAATGCAATCCTGAAGCGAAATCGAAGCATTCTCCAAACCTTTGCCGGACTTCCGGATGGGACTTCGGTAAGCCGAAAAGATTTGCTGGATTCCGGTTTCCGGCCCGAGTATGTAACCCAGATTCAACCAGATCCAGCAGGTGGAATTATCCGCTATTGTTATGACTTAGGAGTTCGGTTTTCTGAAAACAAGGAAATCCAGGTTTTCTGGAAATCACAAAATTCGGTCTTTCGTTCAAGCCGCAATTTGTGATTCTGGTTCGCTTTAGCAAGAGGCTTTTTTTCCTTCTGAAAAGCAGTTCAGATATTCTCGGCTAATTTTTTCCCAACTGAATTCCGACACGATTCTGGCTTTCAATTTTTGGGCAAGCTCCTCTCTGTCAAAAGGGATTTCATTTGTTTGCTGTTTTGCAACTTCTTCAGCCGATGAAAAATACAGGGCAAGATCTGAAAGTGCGGCTCTGTTAAATTGATTTTCATGGGCAGAAATCAGCGCGCCGGTGGCCATGGCTTCCAGCAAAGAGGGATTGGTGCCGCCCACTGAATGCCCGTGGTAGTAAAATCCGGCGTAGCTGCGCAGGCAATCGATGCTTTCCTTGTTGTAAATGGCTCCCGGAAATTGAACGGATGGATGATTGAATCGCTTTTTTAGGTACTGCCCAAAGCCATTGGACGCATTTCCAACCACAAGCGTTGGCCTTGGGAAGTTGGCTTTTTCAATGCCTTCCAAAATCATTTCCAAGTTGTTTTCCGGTTCAAATCGGGCAATCAGCAGATTGTAGCCAAATGCTTCAAGTCCAAATTGATTAAGGATGGTTTCCGGCTTGACTTGTTCGGGGATGTC
>CAMDMI010000235.1 GCA_945902135.1 Spirosoma fluviale | reverse complement strand
TTATTTGGTCCATTAATTCCACCAGATATGGAAGGAATTATTTGGTTGAGAGGGGCTGAAATTGAAAATACTGTTTTTGGACCAGCTCCGCAGGAATTTAACTTTGAAACAGAAAGAGTTCCGACACCAGAGCCCAAAATGGAAGTAACTTCTGTGCTTGCCTGAAAGCCCTCAGAAACAGAAAAACCATTTCCACCGATTTCCCACTGATAGGCAGAACCTGATGAATCATCTAAAACCGAAAAACTCTTGGGAATACCTGCACAAATACTATTGTCCGAACCTATAAATACCGGCGCAGAAGGCAAGCTTGCGGATGGCAGAATTTGAAAAAATGCTGCTTGAGATGAAGCTCCACAACCATTTGCCACTACCTGCAAAGAGCAGGCATTTGAGATACTGGAATTTGAAGTGATTTGAATCGCTGGAAGGGAAGTTGAGTTTGAAGATGTGCTCCAGGCCACATTGCAGCCATTTCCTAATATTGTCCATGAATAGGAAGTCGCAGATGCAACTTTATCCACACCATAAAACTTGGTTTGGGCCACACAATGTGCAGACGGAAATTCTGGATTCAATGGAGATGAAAGAGATTGTCCGCTTCCGGGAAGCGTCGTCATTCTTGGCCTGCTGATTCCATTTTGATTGATCGCATAAACGGTCAGAAAACCTGCATCACTTAAAGATTCTCTTATAAGCGTAATGCTATTGCCAGAGGAAGTTCCAGACCAGCCATTTCCTTCCACAACCCATTTGTATGAACGTGCGCCGGAAACAGCCGGAATTGAAAAGGCGAATTGTGTACCACTGCAAAAGTCAGATGGCCTGATGATCGAATCTGGCTGAGAAGGACCTTCTGCATTTCTGATTGGGAGTTTACCGAACAAAGCCGAAACACCATTCGCACTTGAATTGGCCCAAGTCGGGGGACTCATGACATGGACATCGGAACCAGTACCTGAATGGTGGCCGGCAAAAAGAATCCCGCCTGAAATTGGAAGCAAAGACCTGATGGTTGTATTGTCAGAATTTCCATTCGCTGGATTCCATAATCCGCTTATCAAACTGGAATAGCGCAACGAATCAAGGCTGCCAGTGTAAACTCGCGCAAATGAATTCCTAGGGGCAATGCCCTTCCCTTCCTGCCAGATTCCAGGCAACAACATTTTTTGATAGGCATTTGAAGTTGTAATTGTGCGAAGGCCTGAGCCGGAAATCAGAACATCTCCGTTGATTGGATTAACTGAAAAATGACTCACGGTGGTGCTGCCAAGTTTGAAGTTTCCTTTATTGATGTCTGGAAATTCAGTTCCGGAAATTCCGCTAGTAACAACGGCCATTTTTTCAGTTGAATCCGGTTCAGCGATGTAGGTACTGTGCAAAATCCTACCGCTTACCGCATCATATTTTCCCAGCCAGAAAAAGTCAGGAATGTTGGAATTGTTGATGAGACCAGTAATTCGATTTTGAAATCCATTCCCGCCTGGCTTCAATTTAAGTTCATTGCCTTTCCAAAAATTGTTGGAAGCATCACTCCTGCTCCTACCCAAAACCACAAGCTGGTTTCCGGAATAGTCAAACTCAAGGCCTTCCACCTGCTGTTGTGCCGAACTTCCATTTGCATCTTCTTTATGCAATCTGGCCCACCATTTTTGCTCTCCATTGGAACTGAAAGCCGCAATGGCAGGTTCTGTGTCGTCTACATTGGCAATCGAATTTCGCCCGGAAACGGAAATTGATGCTCCGATAAAAAAGTCACCACTGCGTTTATCAAAACAAATTCCTCCAATTTTTCCAGACCAGCGACCGCCGGCAACATTGGGAGAATAGCCGGTATATCCAGAGCCACTGTTGTCAACTGAAGCCCCGCCAAGCGCCTGAGGTCCATTGAAAAACGCATCGAACGGGTATGCACCATTTCTACCTGAATTCCCGTTTTCATCCTCCGAATTTTGGTCAAAAAGTCCTTTTGAAAACGACCTCCAGGCACTCGGGCTGGTCGTCCCATTATATCGGAAAAACAGAAAACTACTTTTTAAGCCGCTTTGATTGGATGATAATGGAATAGCTGAAAAGTTGGGCGTGTGGTTTCCGAAAAAAGGCATTAATGTATCCACACCGTTCCTGTTCATAAAAAAAACAGCAGCCGTATCGAAACTAAAATCACTTCCCATTGCGTAAAGAACCTGGCCTTTGGCATTCACATCCCAGGGCTGGGTTTGCTTATGGGAAGATTCAAGGCCAGGAGGAAATTGAATAATCGGAGCTCCACCACTTCGGGCTTTTGCATTGATTGATTTGTAATAAGCCAATCCACTTGGAATTCCATTCAGGAAATTTCCATTCAGTTTGGCGATGTAATAACCATCCACACCAGATTGATTATCCCTGCTCCCTGAAATAAAGATATCCCCAGTTGGATCCCCAGGAAATGAATTCGTTTTAATTTTAAAAACATCCCGAACAGAATTATCGGGAAATCGAAGTATGCTGTTGATGGTTTGTAAATCCTCTGAAAGATGCATCACAAAACCTTTTCCGAGGCTTGAGGATGAAGCAAAATCTCCTTGAAAATCTATGACATTGACGGGAACTCCATTCGGAACCCAGGAAAATTCTTCCGCCTGACCACCAACTAAAAAACTCCCATCAGAAAGTGAGAGAATTGTATGAAATTTTTCAACACCATTTCCCCCTGCATACGCCACAACAAGCGGAACCTGAGGTTGACAAAAGGCCGCAAAAGGCAGTATTAAAAATAGAAATACGGATGCTAAATATCTACACAGATTTGGTTTAGGAGGAGATATCATGGGGAAATGCGATTTAATTTGGCTTTAAAAAAGTGGGACTGAAGTGCAAAAATAAGAAAGTACACCATCAACAAGGGATAATGGTCTTGTAAAAATCAGTTTATTAAAACAATAAACGGCTAAACTCTATTTATGCAGAATGGAAAGGGCTGATGTAATCATAATTGGAGCAGGGGTTTCCGGACTTGCAGCAGCCTTGACATTACAGAATGCCGGAATTTCTTGTATTCTGCTTGAAGCCACAAATTCTGTAGGAGGTCGGATTAAAACCATAACCAAGGATGGCTTTACACTTGATGTTGGTTTTCAGGTACTTCTTGAAAATTATTCAGAACTTAAAAGATTTGGAGTTTGGGATGGTCTCAATTTTCGAAAATTTCGGTCTGGGGCGATTGTCAGCCGAGAAGGAAATTTAAATTGGTACAGCAACCCAATTCTGGATCCTTCAGGATTCATCAAAAGCGGATTTAACTTTCCTTTTCCACTGAAGGAAACCTTTGCTTTTTTGAGACTTTACGTCGATGTGCTGCGCACAAATGATGATTTTCAGGATTTGAAATCAGCATTTTCAACAATGGAATATCTTCGAACGAAGGGGATTTCTCAAAAAACGATTGATGAATTTTTTGTTCCATTTTTTGGAGGCGTTCTTTTGGATACAAAACTAGAGGCAGGTAATCAATATTTCCTCTGGTTGTTCCGAAATTTTATGACTGGCCGTGCAGGTCTTCCTCTTGGTGGAATGCAAACTTTGCCTTTTGGACTGGCTTCCAAACTGAAAAATCAGGATTCAATTAAACTGAATTATGAGGTAATCAACATCTCTGATTCTCAAGTATACTGTAGGAATGGAGAAGTTTTCCAATCTTTCTTTACGATTGATTCAACAGGGAAAAGTTCAAAGTTGAATAACAAGTTTCGGTCTACAACCACGGTTTATTTAAAAGGCCCAGTCAACAAGGAAATTTCCTCTTCACTTGTCCTGAACGGCAATCAAGATGGCAACATCCTGCATTTCTGTTTTCCTTCCGCGGTTCAGCCTCGTTATGCGCCTACCGACATTGCTTTGTGCTCAATAACCTTGCGCAAAGCAAGCGCCGATCCAAACATTCCAAGTATTTTAAAAGAACTACACCAACTTCTCCCCG
>CAMDMI010000234.1 GCA_945902135.1 Spirosoma fluviale | reverse complement strand
ACAATGATGGATTGCCTGATTTGTATTTTACATCCAATAGATACGGATGTAAACTTTACCTCAACAAGGGGAATTTGAAATTTGAAGATGTAACCAAAAAAGCCGGTGTGGGCGGATATCCGGGGTCCTTTGTGACGGGCGTGGTGATGGTGGATATCAACAACGACGGATGGATGGATATGTATTTGTGCCGTTCCGCTTCCAAAGACCCCGAAATGAGGCGCAATATTTTATATGTAAATAACCGTGATGGCACCTTTACCAATCGGGCAAAAGAGTATGGAATTGATGATGATGGCTACGGCACTTGTGGTTATTTCAATGACCTGGACGGCGACGGAGATTTGGACCTCTTCGTTTTAAATCATGCACACAATTTTGTAGAAACAGATGGCATGCACCTCACCTACAACAATTCCAAGGTGTTGGTGGCAGCAAAAGATACCTCGCTTCGGGGCGAATCCAGCCGGTATTATGAAAATATAAATGGGAAATTTGTTGATAAAACCTATGAAGCAGGTCTTCGGACAAGATCTTTTGGCTTAAGTGCCTTACTTCAGGATTTTAATGGTGACGGCAAAACAGATATTTATATGGCCAACGATTTTCTGGAACCCGATTACCTTTTTGTGAATAAAGGAAATGGAAAGTTTGTAAACGAATTTGACAAGCATTTCAGGCATGGTTCTTACTTCAGCATGGGCACCGACTATGCAGATTTGAACAATGACGGCCACAGTGATTTGATTGTGACGGATATGTTGCCCACAGACAATCGACGCCGGAAGCAATTGCAGCGGCCCAGTAATTACGATGTGTTTGATAAACAAGTTAAATACGGATTTGGATATCAGTACCTTAAAAATGTGGTTCAGGTCAATAATGGAAATAGCCAGTATTCTGACCTCAGTTATATTACTGGAATGGCTTTCAGCGATTGGAGCTGGGCCGTTTTGATCAATGACTTCGACCTGGATGGTCTCAAAGATGTGTACATAGCCAATGGGATGCCGCGGGATATTCACGATTTGGATTATGTCCGATTTAAAATGGACTCGATTAACAAAGCACTGGTTAAAACAAAGAATGCGAATGATATTCTGAAATTATTGTCGGCCATACCCACGGTCCGGATTCAGAAACATTATTATAAAAATTATGGCAATCTTCAATTTAGAAAAGAGAGCAAAGAGTCTGGCTTAGAGGAATTTGCTTGGAGTTTCGGTGCGGCTTACGGCGATTTGGATGGCGATGGAGATCTTGAAATTGTGGTGAACAACACAAATGATTATGCCTTCATTTATAAAAACAATTCGGTGGAATCCCAGCTAGGGAATTCCATTCAGATTTTACTAAAAGGACCAAAAAACAACCTAAACGGGATTGGTACAAAAATCGAAATCACCACGCCCGACGGGAAAAAAGCCAGCACAATTGTCAATCCGATGAAAGGCTATTTGTCGAGTCACGACAAGAAACAGGTAATTGGAATTGGTAAAAATTCGGAAGCACAAGTGGTGATAACCTGGCCCGACGGCAAGCACCAAATCTTTAAAGCAGTAAAGGCAGGAAACCCATTTTCCGTTGAATATGAAGAAGGTTTGGAAACCGCTCAAAAATCTGAAAAAAAGAATTTCCTTTTTAAAGATCTAACCGACAAAACCAGGCTTAATCACTTTTACAAGGAGAATGAATATATAGATTTTAAGCTGGAACCCCTTCTGCCTCACAGGTTTTCCCAATTTGGGCCTTGCCTGGCAGTCGGCGATTTCAACGGCGACAAACTGGAAGATTTATTTGTAGGCGGAGCAAAAGATCAATCCGGCGCGATTTATTTCCAAAATGCCGATACCTCTTTTTCAGCCTCAAAACAACCTGCATTTGAAGCCGATAAGCTCTTTGAAGATGGAGCTGTTTCGGTACTTGACTTTGACAAAGACGGTGATAATGACCTGATTGTGGCATCCGGTGGCAACGAATATCCCAAACAAACACCCAAATACCCAATTCGGATTTATTTGAATGATGGCAAAGGAAATTTTAAAGCCAGTAAATATTCTGGTAAGTTTTTCACCTCGGCCAACACCATAGCCATTTCGGATATGGATAAGGATGGAAATCCTGAAATTTTTGTGGGCGGCAGGGTGCTTCCTGGTCATTACGGACGAATTCCCAAAAGCTATCTTTTTACGGTAAAAGGTGATTCATTGCAAGAAATTCAAGTTTCTTCGACAATTGCTTCGGCTGGTATGGTAACTTCAGCTGTCTGGGCCGATTACAACAACGATGGGTGGATGGATTTGGCTTTGGCAGGAGAGTGGATGCCGGTTTCCATTTTCTATAACGAAAAAGGAGTACTTAGTAATCAAGCCTTTACAATGGAAAATAGCCAGGGTTGGTGGAATAAATTAGTGGCGGCTGATGTGAACAAAGACGGAAAAACGGACTTGATTGCCGGAAACATGGGTTTAAATTCCAGATACCGGGGTAACAAAGAAAGGCCCATCACCATGGTTGTGAGTGATTTCGACAACAATGGCAGCACGGATTGCATGATCAGTCTATTTGTCCGGGACAAAAGTTACCCCATAGGCCTGAGGGATAATGTATTGGACCAAATGCCTTATCTGAGAAAAAAATTCCTTCGTTATCATTCCTATGCTGATGCCACAATTCAGGATATTTTTACACCCCAGCAATTGGAAAAGGCAACCCACTTTTCGGCTACCAATCTGGTCAGTTCGGTATATTTAAATGAAGGAAATGGAAGCTTTAAGGAATTGTTTTTACCTGCTGAAGCCCAATATTTTCCCATTAATGCCATTGAAATTCATGATTTTAATGAAGATGGGATTCGTGATTTGCTTATTGCCGGCAATGACTTTTCCTCTGAAGTGGAAACCGGAAGGAACGATGCCGGAATTGGATTGTACCTGGTTGGTCTGGGTGATGGCAATTTTAAAACCCTGCCTTCCATAGAATCGGGTTTGTTTGTACCTGGAGATGTAAAGTCTATGGTGCCCATCAAATCAGGAAATCAAACGCTTTTTGTTGTTGGGAAAAATCGGGATTATCTCCAAGTGATTGGAAAGACCGGGCACTAAATTTCAGGTGCTCGTGAAAGAATTCGAGCTATGAGAAGCTAAAGTGCAAAAAATCAGAGCCTTATTTTCGAAATTCGTAGCAGCGCTACGGATACAGAAGAAAAGGCGGCGAAGCCTCTGATTTAAAGCAATTTAGACACGGAATAGAATTTCTAATGCGGATTCTGGGTTTAAGGCGCATTGGCGTAATTTGAAGCAGCTAGAACTCAGAATGCCTTCTTGTTCGTAGAGAGTTATTTCCGGATTGCATTTCCGGGATAAAAAAATCAGGCAGCTTTTGATTATAATACTCAAACTATCTGCTCTTTTGGTTTATGAGAATTACCACCATGATATCAAACTTATTCAGCTTTGCTACAGGAAGAGTTAGCCTGTTCGCGTTATTCCTTATTATGGCATCAACCGCTTTTTCTCAGGTGGATGTGGTTTACAATGATTTGGTTTGGTCAGACGAGTTTGATTATCAGGGACCAGTAAACTCAGCCAACTGGCATCACCAGACTCGGATTCCTGCCGGAGGTAGCTGGTACAACAACGAGGTGCAGCACTATACCAACCGCCTATCTAATTCTTTTGTATCCGGGACTGACCTCAACATTGTGGCCAAAAGGGAAAATTTTACAGACCAGAATGTAAACAAACAATTTACCTCTGCCCGCCTCAATTCTAAATTTGCTTTCAAGTATGGACGGGTTGATATCAGAGCCAAAGCTTCGAATAATCCTGGAACCTGGCCAGCCCTCTGGCTTCTAGGTAAAAATGTCAATGAAGACGGTGCTTTCTTCAACTCCCAATTTGGTACAACATCTTGGCCTGCTTGCGGTGAACTCGACATCATGGAACATGGTATTTTTACCACGCAGCCGCTCAATT
>CAMDMI010000233.1 GCA_945902135.1 Spirosoma fluviale | reverse complement strand
GCTTGGTCGCAAAATCCATGTTAGGTTTGCAAATGGGAGTGCGGCTGTTTGGCTTGCCTTCTTCATCGAATTGCAAAAATGGCAGAATTTGGCAGCAGATGGCCCTTGGTTTCTATTTTTGTACCCGCAAGGGACGAAGAAAATACAATTGCGGCCTGTTTATGCGCTCTATTGGCACAGGATTATCCCGGAGAATTTGAAATTCTTTTTGCCGACGATGATTCAAAAGACCAAACACTCGGCATTGCGAAGGAAATTTCAGTGCGAGGGTCAAGGCTTCAAGTCTTTCAGGTTGAAGCAGAATCAGGACCAATTTTTGGAAAACAACTGGCCCTGGCACAACTAACCGAAAGAGCCAAGGGAGAAATTTTCCTTTTCTGCGACGCGGATACAACCATGCCCAAATGCTGGATTTCAAAAATGGTGGAAGCGATTTCCAGGCTTGATTGCGATTTGCTTAATGGCACAACCTGCACAAACCAAGATTCAATTTTCAACGCGCTGCAGGCAATTGACTGGTTAATACCGCAAGCCGTAATGTCTGAATTATGCAAATTGGGCATCGCTTACACCGCCATGGGCAACAATATGGCCATCAGCCGAATTTCCTACGATTCCATCGGCGGTTATCGTGGAATTCCTTTCTCCATGACCGAAGATTATGCACTTTTCAGTCAAGCGAAAAAGAATGGTTATACCCTGCAACATTTTTATGACCCGGATGTACTTGGAATCACACAAAGCAATCCAACCATAAAATCCTGGTTTGTTCAACATCTTCGCTGGACAAATGGATTCCGCAAATTGCCCTTCCAAATGCGGCTACCCGTTTACCTCAACATTTTGTTGCTGCCGGCATTTCTATTTTTTGTTTTTGGAACCGATTTTGGAAACTGGAAACTGGTTTTTGGCACTGCCTGGCTCATAAGACTGGGATTCAATGCCTTTGCGGTTTTGCGGATGGGCAAACCCAACTTGCTGGCTTTCCTTTTGCCTTATGAAATTCTATATAGCATAAGCTATGCGGCATTGTTCGTAACTTCCTTTTTTCGAAAAGAAATATATTGGAAAGGGCGAAAAATCACCAACTCATGAACCAAAGAGGTTTTGATTACCAATTGGGTTTGTTATGTTTGCCTAGGGTGAATTCTGTTACTCTTAATTTGAAATAAGTGGGAAATTACAAAAACTTAAGGCTTTTAATTTTCTTGGTCATAGCAGGCATTCTGGTCTTTATTCCAGAAATGAATGCCCAGAAAAAAGGCCACAAGAAAGGAAGCAAATCATCGAAATCTGCGCCCAAAGGTTCGGCAAACGGACCAAACTTTTTAATCATGGGCGAAGTGTCTGTGGGAGTAATGAGCCTCATTAACCGTGGCCCATATTTGGATTACCAAAAACAATATTACCTGACCGACAACCCTGATTTTTCAATTACCGGTAATTTCCCGACCCAGGTTTCTCCAACAGCATCAGCGGGAATATTTGTTTACCCATTTTTCAATGTCCATAATTTTTTAAAATATTTTTCAGGGGGAGTGGCATTTTCTTGGTCGATGAGAAAGATTCGACATGATGTAGAATTCACCAACAAGTCCTTTCCACAACAGAACCGGATTTCCATTTCAGATTTCTACTCTGCCCATTATTTGGGCACCGAATTTCAAATCCGATACGGCCGACAGCTTTACTTCCTGGCAGGAGTACGCAGCGAGCATTTGCTCTCCGGCTTCAGAGAAAGAAACTTGCACATAGAAAGTGATTCTATTACAAGTGGAAAGCCTCTGGATCAAAATGATGAATGGAACTTAAAAGGATCGGAACTCATAAGAAAAAACAATCTGGGCTGGCATTTGGCTGTTGGATATACTCCCCTTCCAAGATTGGGAATTAGAATTGGCAGCTATTACAGCAGCGGATTCTTCAGCAACGGTCTGGACATCACATGCATTCAGCCCTATCTGGCAGTTTTTATCCCTGTAGGAAAATGAAAAATACCCCCATCCTCGCTTTTTGCATCCTGGCAATTTCCTTGCTGGCATCCTGCAGCAAATCTGATTCTTTGCTCAATGAAAATCTCAATGGATTCAGTCCAGAAAAAGACAAGGAAAATGTAAACAGAATCCTTCAGATCCGGGGTTCCTACCGAACCAACCAGAATCTTCCTCGAAAATCAGCTCCCATTAAAATTGGTCCTTTCACATATAGTCCATCAGAGCCCTATATCATCCGACAAAGACCAAAAACAGAGAACGACACCATTGAAATTGGAAATGAAACTCAGGTATTTATCCCAATAAAATTTACAAATGTTGATTATGGCCAATACTTTAAACCGGTAACAGTTTACTTCAAAGTTACTGGGGCACATGGCGTCTGGAAAATCCCTTTTGAACGAGACATTAGCCAAATTGCAGGTTCGATTTCTTTGGCTGTTCCGGCACTGGTTCGGGAAGGTGGTTTTCGGGTAACTCTCTGTACAGAACTTGCCTGCGTCTTCCCTGGCTATGATACCATCCGGGTTATGACCGATACTGTAAACGCATTTCTTTCAGTTAGGCCTCCATTACCCTGCAATACTACCTACCTTGGAGGAGCAGGTCTAACCATCAGAAAGGTATATTTGGGAGATATTGCCGGGAAAGTGAAAGTTGAATTTACCACTGGTGGGATCAATGACCGAATGGAAATCAGACATGGTGGAAAATATGTGGTGAGCTCCTGTCCAACTATTCCCGATAATTCCTCCTATCCAAGATGCAGCGAAGATTATTGTTTTGTCTTAACCGGGGCAAAACCAAATGAGTATGAATTTTATTTCGACCCATCGAAAGGCCCTTTTGTTGAAGTAATTGTACTGGGATGGTGCGGAAGTCTCGACACAATTTGGGAAGTTAATGTTGGTTGTCCTAAATAAAATTCTACCTCGAAGAATTGGCAAAAGAAAAAAGCCAATTCTCCGTTAACACTTTCAAAATTTAGAGAAACCATGAAAATCAGGTGGACATTAATCGCTGTATTTTCCGCAATTGCCTTGGCCGCAACTGCCGTAATCTTTTCATCTGCTGAAAAAACTAGCAGGATTTGGTTCAACTCCGCTAACACTGAAAAAGGAGACAGCCTCAAAAAATTATTTCGTCAATGGGTAAAACTCCAGCCGACAGAAAAAGCCTGGCTTATTTCAGACAAACCGCTTTATGGCCCCGGTGAAACAATTTGGTTTTCCGTTTTCCTCAGCCCAGCAAACCCCGAAATCCGCAACCTGAGTGAAATTGTTTATATGGAGCTCCTTAACCCAAAAGGAAGCGTTGAAAAAAAATTCAGCCTGATTGCCAGAAACGGAAAGGCAAATGGCGATTATACCCTCTCCTTAGAAGCCACGGGTGGTTTATATAAATTAAAAGCCTATACCCGGTGGATGGAGGCACAAAACAGATCCATGACAAAGGAGATTCAGGTGCAGGAATTTATCCTTCCGGTTTTTCGCCTGAGTATGGACCTCGATAAAAAATCCTACAAAGCCGGAAACCAGCTTTCTGCAGAAATTCAGGCGGATGCTGCTGACAATAAACCGCTGGATGCAGCAAAACTTGAATTCAGTATTCTAGCAGGTGATCAGGTTTTATGGAGCCAGGCTGCCTTCACCGATGCAAGCGGACATTTTAAATTGGATTGCATTGTTCCACAAGTGCCTGCAGGAAAAAAAGCCGTACTGGTTTGCAGTGTGAGTAAAGACGGAGAATCAGAATCCATCAGCCAAACAATCCCCATGGTGGAAGGCGAACCTTTTGCCCGGCTTTTCCCGGAAGGAGGCGATTATGTTTCAGGCCGACTTTCCAGAATTGCCTTCATGGTTTTTAAGCCCGATTCCACAGCGGCAGATGCCAGCGGCTGGCTTGTTGACCAAACCGGTACAAAGCTGATCGCCATAAAAACCCTGCACGATGGTTTGGGCTCATTTTTATTCCGTGCACAGGCTGGCAAACAATAT
>CAMDMI010000232.1 GCA_945902135.1 Spirosoma fluviale | reverse complement strand
ATTGTCTATTCGAATCTCTGCAAAAGCAGGACCAATTTTTCCTGATATGTGAATTTCTCCTCCTTTCACTCTTTTCGAAATTCCATGTTTTACGGCATTTTCCACCAGTGTCTGGATCATCATTGGCGGTACCTCAATGTCCATGGTTTCGTCTTGTAGTTCAATTTTGAAATCCAGCCTTTCTTCAAAGCGGATTTTTTCAAGGTTCAGGTAATCGTAAACTGTTTTGAGTTCTTCCCTGAATGGGATGGTTCGAGCTCTGTCAGAGAGCAGTGAATTTCGCAGAATGTTGGAAA
Source organism: Spirosoma fluviale (assembly GCA_945902135.1). Classification (GTDB taxonomy): domain Bacteria; phylum Bacteroidota; class Bacteroidia; order Cytophagales; family Flexibacteraceae; genus CAMDMI01. Next base: position 3,701 of record CAMDMI010000232.1, on the reverse strand, counting down.
GCTGGGTAATGGCGAGCTTGGATTTGACTGGGTCTTCATCCACCAGAGAGCGAATTCCGTTGAGGGCATTGAAAACAAAATGCGGATTCAATTGCGACTTCAGCTTATTCAATTCAAAATCTTTCAGGGCGCTTTCCCATTGAAGGCGCTCAATTTCTTCCTGACGGTAGCGCCTGAAAAAGGCAATGGCAAAGTAAATTACAGACCAGAACAGGAAGAGCGTCATGTAGTTCACCACCAGCAGCACAAGGTCTTCCCAGCCAACTTCGTCCAGGCTAAGGCCAAACCAGATTGTAAGTTGGAGCGTGGCTGCCACATAAATTGCGGACATCAGAAAATTGGCGCCAATTACCATAACAGCCAATTTGGGCAGACTCTCATCCATCCAATGGAAGCGCCGGAAAATCACCCGAAACAAATGCGTCAGCCCAAATGCCAGAAGGCAAAGCGCGGCATTTGTGAGAAGTTCATTTGTTGATATTTCGTGGGGACTCCTATAGAAATAGGAAAAAGCAGACATGGCAAGGCCGTAGGCTCCCCAGCCGGTGAGCTGGCAGAGGTAGTAAAGGCGTACCCGATTTGGAATATTGTTGAAAATCAACCTCATGTCTGAACTCCAAATTTGAAAAATGTTATCCGCAAAAAATCCCTTATTGGGAATAACGGACGCGATTCAATTTCTAAGGAGCAAATAAGGCGTTTAATGTTGTGCAACTATTGAGAAAATTCTTTTATTTGACATCCTGTTGTAAACCTTATTTCAGTCGATATGTCTTCCCTGCGGTCAATATGCGTCATCGATGATGATATGATTTACCAGTTTGCTGTCAAACTGAACCTCAAACAGCATAAGTTGGCCGAGGAGGTAATGACTTTTGACAATGGGGAAATGGCAAAAAACTATTTCGAAGAGAATTGCGCTGATGAGGAAAAACTTCCGGATGTTATTCTGCTCGACATCAACATGCCCATTATGGATGGATGGGATTTTTTGGAATGGCACAAAGCCAATAAAACCAGATTTGCCAAAGATGTGCCCATTTTCATGGTGAGCTCCAGCATTGATTGGCGCGACATCGAGCGTGCTAAGTCTTATGAATCGGTTATTGATTATATGTCTAAGCCCCTCACGGAAGGCAATTTTTTTGAAATCGTTCACAGGCTCAAGGCTTGAAAACCAATCAGACAGATAAAATCATCCGGAGCTGGCAGACAAATGCCAGAAAAGCAATTCCTGCAATCCGTACATTTCTCAAAAGGTTTGCTGGAAGTTTGCCTACCCAGCGCGTGCTTGAAGAAGTTCATGAAGAAGTTTTTTCCGGATTCGATTGCCTTTCCTGTGCGTCTTGTTGCAAAAACTCTTCTCCTGTTTTTACAAGGGCCGATATCAGCAGAATTGCTGGCTACATTGGCCTGAAGCCGGGAGAAATGGAAACCCGTTTTTTGGTTTCAGATAAGGAAGGTGATTTTATTCCGGCTTCAAAACCATGTCCGTTTCTTGAAACAGACAATACTTGCCGGGTGTATGAGGTAAGGCCAAAAAGTTGCAGGGGATTTCCTCATACAGACAACCGAACTGCCTGGGAACGACATGCTGTAATGGCTGGAAATGCAGCTGCTTGTCCTGCGGCTTTTGCCATTGTTGAGCGTTTCCGAACTTCAGCGAAAGCTTAATTTAAGCACGCATCACATTGATTGTGAAAAGGATGTCGGTAAGCAAAATGATCAATCCGAAAAAAAGGAAATAGAAGTACTTGTTGGCTCCGGCATCCACCACTTGCACATCCCAAACTTCTCCTTCTATGTTTTGGATTGCCTCAATCAAGCCCCCAACTTCATTTTTGTCCTGTGTAATTTCAAAATAACGACCGCCGGTTCTGGAAGCGATGCTCTTTAAATCGGCAGCATTTAGCCGGACTGTAACTTCATTACCATCTTCATCTCTTACAAAACTGCCATCCTCATCCGGAATTCTGCCACCTTCCTGTGTGCCAACGCCCAATGTAAAAACCTTGATTCCGTCTTTCTCTAATTCGGAAACAACATCCTCGGTTTCCTCTCCAAAATCTTCGCCATCACTTACAAGTACCACAAGCTTGGAACTGATCTTGGTTCCTCCGGCAGCGGCATTTTCTTTGAATTTCTGCCTTGCCAATTCCAATGCCTTTCCAAAATCTGTTCCTTCTGATGGAATTACTTTGGTGTTGGCAGTTTCCAGCAGAAGCTGAAGGGCATTTTTGTCGAAAGTAAATGGGCAATACAAAAAAGGCTCATCGCCAAAAACCACCAAGGCAACCCTGTCGGCGGCAAATGAATCAAGCACTTTTTTTAATTCAAACTTTACTTTCTCTAGACGACTTGGTTGAACATCGGCGCAATTGACCGAGCGTGAAAGGTCTATTGCAATCAGGATGTCTTTGCCTACGGCTTTCACTTCTTTTTTTACTCCACCGAAGCTTGGCCCTAGCAGGCTTATGATCAGAAGTCCAAAAAATGCCGAACGCAAAATTAGTTTCACCCACAAGAGGTTAACTGGCGAACCCAGACGCCGGGAAATAATCCAGGTTCGTAAAGCATAGGCCAGATAGAGCAGCAAAAAGATGCCGCATAAAAGGTATTCATAGGGCCCTATTTGAGTAAACCAGTTCATTTTTTGCCGGATGTTTTGGAAAGTTCTTGGGGTTTGGCTTTGCTTATTGTCCACAAATATTAAGCCTTCCCGGGATAAAGAGATTCAAAAGATTGTATTTTCTTCAGCAATGTTCATCTTAGGGGTTTAATTTTAGATTTATGATTGTTCACCAATTGAAACAGGAGGCAGGAAATGACTGGGAATTCAGTTCGATTCCGGAATTGAGAACAGATTATCAGCTCGTGCTTGTTTTCGGTTCAAGGCTTCTTTTGGGTGAGCATGCTTGGTATCGCAGTCTTTCGGAGCGTTTTCCGGATGCGAAAATCGTTTCAGTAAGTACTTCCGGCAACATTCTTCAGGAAGAAGTAAGCGATGAATCACTTGTTGCGAGCCTGATTTTCCTGGAGAAAACTTCAATTCGCACGGTTGTTACAAATATGGCGAATCAGTCCTCGTCTTACGATGCAGGAATTGACATTGCCAGTCACCTGGATGAAGAGGGTCTTTGCCACATGTTTGTTTTTTCTGATGGCGCCAAAGTAAATGGAAGCGAATTGGTAAGAGGGCTTTCAAGAAATTTGAAGGTGCCTGTTACTGGTGGACTGGCCGGCGACGGACCAAGGTTTGAAAAAACCCTGGTGGGCCTTGATTCTGTACCAACTGAGGGAAATATTGTGGGCATTGGTTTTTATGGAGACCAGCTTTCTGTTGGATTTAGCTATTTTGGAGGATGGGATCCATTCGGGCCGGAAAGAGTTGTAACAAAATCTGCCGGTAATATTCTGTTTGAACTCGATGGGAAATCCGCTTTGGAGCTCTATAAAAATTACCTAGGTGAAAAAGCAAAAGATCTCCCGGGCTCAGCACTTTTGTTTCCGCTTTCCATGCGTACGGAAGCCACCGGAATTCCGCTTACAAGAACCATTCTCAGCATTAATCCGGATGGAGGAATGGTCTTTGCTGGCGACCTTCCCGAAGGGTCGATTGTTCAGTTGATGAAGGCAAATTTTGAGAAGCTCATCGATGCTTCTACCGTGGCGGCAGAAAAATCTTTTTCTCAAATGCCACA
>CAMDMI010000231.1 GCA_945902135.1 Spirosoma fluviale | reverse complement strand
TTTTTTCTTTTTGCCATTCAGTGTCAGGGCCAGATCTTCATCATCAGCGGGATTTACCAATGCAGTAGCCACAAGGTCATATGCCGGAGAAAAAACCGGGCCGGTTGAAGGTTGATGAATTAAGGAAAAGTTTTTCAGGTGCATGTCTGCATTGCCAGTCAAAAAAGAAAATAAGACCAACTCGAAAAAATTGACCACATCCAATCCGGGACTTGCAGAGTATTTTAATATAGTCTTCGCTACTTGTTCATGAGATCCACGGTATTTATCCTCTGTGAGTCGATCCGTAAGCTGACACATGTCTTCAATGTGGAGCTTTTCTTTTTTTACCCGGTCTATCCGTTTGGTGATATATGCAAGATTGCCCGACCTTAATCGGATGAGGCTATGAGGGACTACTTTAATCTTTGCCAGACTTGCCAGATGCATGGTCAAATCTTCTACTTCGGGTAATTGTGTGTAATGTGGGGAAGGTGGCTTTAGAATGTATCCACCCCACATCCCTACAATTGTGAATCTCTTCGCTAAATGCGGCTGTTCTGCCGAGGCTAAATGCAAGGACAATTTAGGCTGCACTCCTGTAACAGCAGCCTGTGACTTGATTACTTGAGTAGCCAATTCATCCATATTGTTTTCTGAATAAGGCATTACAGGAGGAATGGATTCGCCAAATATCTTCTTGCTGCAAGCCGGATGAAAATCAATGTCATTTTCACTCAAATGTTGGTAACAGTAGAGGCATCGGTTATTCATACTTCAGATTCTATTATCGTGTAAACACTTACTGCACCAATGCAGTCTTTACAACAGGCGAGAAGCAAGCCCATGCGATCTCTTGGATCGAGTTTCCAATTTTTTTCAGCTATGTCTAATAACCAGCCTTCGGGTATCAATCCATCAAAAAAAGAGAACAGGACATTGCTTGTAAATGCTTTTTCCTGAAGCGGTAAAGTGAGACTGACAGGTTTCGGATTCTTGGTTTGAAGGTAGACCGGTGCATACAGAAAATGATAACCATTTTCATCCTGACTTAGCCAACCAGCCAATTCATTATGCTTTTTTATTTCAGCCTTCCTCATTTGCTTGCTTTAGTTGTTGGTTGAAGGTGGATTAGACTTTAACGGACTCATTTCGTAGCCAAACAATTGCAATACTTGGTTTACTTTGTCCAGCCTAAGGGTTTTTTTGCCTTGCTCCAATTCTCTTACAAAGCGGAGCCCCACCCCGGCCTTTTCGGCCAGTTCTGGCTGAGTTAGATTTGCCAAAGCCCTTCTTTCTTTTAAAAACTCGCTCAAATTCATTTTTTATACCTTTTCGGGTATAAATTTAGTCAATACTCTGAATTTATACCCTTTGTGGTATAATTTAATTCAGATATTTAAAATTATACCTTTTAGGGTATAAAATGGATGTAAATAGACTGAATAGGGCCGTCAGAAAAGGTAATAATTGGCTTTTATCACCAAACAATATTTGGCTATGTGCCATTTTTGTCCCTATGGGGACAAAATATTAATAGTAGGTCTCGTATTACAAGGTTCCAGAGTCCCGTAGGGACGGCACAAAAACGGCAATATTCCGTCCCGCTGGGACTTTTAGGATTTTAGGTCTGAAACTTTCTAGCGACATCTGGTCCCGCTGGGACCAAGGATTCCAAATAATATTTTGCAGTCAAAAACAGGATGTTGCATTTTGGACAGCCCCATGATTATTAACTAACGACAAACAGGTACTTAACAAGAAAGAGAAAGGTAATTATTTTCCGATACAAAACCGGGTAAAAATGCTGCCTAAAATATCCTCAACCGTAATTTCGCCTGTAATGGTTCCCAGGTGAAAAAGAGCTTCCCGAATGTCGGTGGCAAGTAAATCGCCGGTGAGTCCAGCCTCCAGTGCAAAAGTTACCTGGTTTAAGGCAATATTGGTTTTATCCAAAGCTTCATAATGGCGAAGGTTGGTAATCATAGAGGTTTCTGCCTGAAGCATTTCCAGGTTAACCGAACGGCGCACAATCTCAGTTTTTAATTCTTCCATTCCCGAGCCTGTACTTGCGGAGATTGAAAAACCATTGAAGTTGTCAGAAGACAAATCTGACTTAGAATGGATTTTTAAATAGGGAAGGGCCCTTTCCTGAATTTCGACCTCAATTGTATTGACTTCTGTGGTGTCTGAATCAGGTGCCTGAAGTAATAGCACAAAAGCGGCTTTGCTTAATTGCTCTCTGGTTTTACTTATTCCGATGCTCTCAACAAGATCATCTGTTTTTCTCAGCCCTGCCGTATCCACAAAACGAAAGCGAATGCCTTCAAGATCAAGAACATCTTCAATTACATCTCTTGTTGTTCCTGCTACTGGCGACACAATTGCTTTTTCTTCTTCCAAAAGCGCATTGAGCAGAGTAGATTTTCCTGCATTGGGTGGACCTACTATCACAACAGGAATCCCGTTTTTCACGGCCTGACCAGTCGCAAAACTTGCCATAAGGCGCTTTATGTGCGATTTGATTTCAGTAACGAGTTGGGTTAGTCTGCTGCGGTCTGCAAATTCAACATCTTCTTCGCTGAAATCCAGTTCCAGTTCAATCAGCGCGGTAAAGTCGATGAGGTCTTGGCGAAGTTTGCTGATTTCCTTGCTAAGGCCTCCTTTCAATTGTTGCAGCGCCGCTCTGTGTGAAGCCTGACTTTCAGCTGCGATCAAATCTCCCACGGCCTCTGCCTGTGCCAGATCGAGCTTCCGGTTCAAAAAGGCACGCTGCGTAAATTCCCCGGGTCCGGCTAAGCGGCAACCTGCTGACAAGGAGGCCTTTAGCACTTCCTGCACAACGAAGGGCGACCCATGTAAACCAATTTCCACAACATCTTCACCTGTGAAAGAAGCGGGCGATTTAAAAAGCGTAACCAAGGCTTCATCCAGCAATTCACTTTCCCTAAAAATCCGGGTAACAAAAGCGGAATGGCTTTTTCTATCTTCTGGCTTGGCCTTTGGAGCCAATTTTGAAAGTGATGAAAAAGCATTCGGACCAGATATTCTTAAAATGGACAGTGCCCCAACACCAGGGGCAGAAGCAAGGGCTACAATGGTATCGTCCCAGTTGTTCATGAAATCGTATTGATGCGCAAATTGGGAAGAAAGGTGGATTAAATTTGGGAAAAAGGAAAGGAGGAATGCAAGGCATTGATATTACGATCCAAATTGGCTTTTCTTTTTCCAATAGTCACTTGGATGATTTGAATTGTTATCGCTTTCTAATAATCCGGGATAATCCAAACAACAAAAAAACCGTACGCAATTACGCATACGGTTTTTATTAAAATTCAGGAAGCACTTATTCCTTAACCACCTTTAAATCTTTGTGAAAGAAATCGGTTTGGTAACGAATCAGATAAGTACCTGCCGGTTGGTTTTCAAGATTAAGCCTGATTTCCATCGTTTGGTCATCTTTAGATTGATTCAGAATCTCTACGCCCTGCATGTTGTATACAGATACAGTTCCCTTTGATGGAGCTCCTTCTAGATTTAGCTGGTACATGCCCTGACCGGGATTTGGATAAACCACCATTCCAAGAGTGGAAGGCTGAATTTCCTCCTCCAATTCACTGCCATCGGATGCGGTTCTGCATGCTGCTAGACTTATGGCTTTAGATGTATTGGAAGAAGTTCCACAGCTGTTTGTGGCTTTCACATAAATGGTTCCGGCAGTTGCTCCCCAATTCATAGTTGCGGCAGCAGTTCCTTGTCCTGACGCTAGTGAAACGCTTGCAGGAACTGTCCATGTGTAGCTTAGACCTGCAATAGAAGTTGTACTAAATGGTATCCCTAAAGCCGAAGGACAAACCTGAGCAGCTCCCACAATGGTTGATGGAATTCCAGGCTTACCCACAAGTGCAAGAGTTTTGGCAGTGCCGGTTCCACATGCATTTGTACCACTTACCGACAAGTTGCCGCTTATAAATCCTGCCGGAATAAGCATGGTAATCGCCGTTCCTGTATTGGTTTGAATGCTGCAACCA
>CAMDMI010000230.1 GCA_945902135.1 Spirosoma fluviale | reverse complement strand
GTTTCAGTACTTCCTTCTACAACCTCTTTTTTGGAATACAATGGCCCTGAGGCATTGATACCAGCAAAATTATAATGGTATTTATCAAAAAGTGAAGATGTCTCACCCTGCACACCAAATGAGAATTTCCTTGCGGCAGACTTGGTGGTTACAGAGATAATTCCACCCAAGGCATCACCGTATTGAGCTGGAACACCTCCCGTAATTAAAGATAGTTCTGCGATGGATTCTGCAGGAGGAAGTGATGTTCCAAATTGACGAATACCATTGATAAATACAGCATTGTCTGAAGAACGGTTACCGCGTACATTCAAACCTTGTCCATAATCTGAGGAAGTAACTGCTCCAAATGTTGCAATCATATCGGTTGGATTACGGGTTGGAATTTTGGCAATCTCCTCGGCACCAATACTCTTTCTTTCACCGTTGTTAATACCTATGATTGGCTCCTTGTACGCCTCAATTACAACCGTTTGAGTTGTAGATGTAACTGGAGTAAGCGAAACCTTTATGCTCTTAATATCCTCTGCACCGATTTTGATATTCTCCAAAATGAACTTGGAATATCCAACCGAAGAAACCTCCACATTGTAAACCCCGGGATTAAGCGGAGAACTTGAGAAGAAACCACTGGCATCGGAGGTTCCACCACCTTTTATGGCTCCTCCTGAAAAAATCTTCACATTCACAAAGGGCACCGGCTCTTTGGTCTCTTTGTCAGAGATTTTTCCGATGATTTTACCGGTCTGCTGGGCAAATGCAGAATTAATGCCCGCTGCTATTAGCGCAACCGTGAAACACAGTGCTGTAAAAAACTTCTTAATCACCTTGGTGTAAAAGTTTGGACGATTCTCTACCAGATTTTGAGGCCTCAAAACTAAGTGCTTCAAAACATCCACCAAAAAATTATCTCTTGAATCCATAATATTTGTCAAGATATTATGTTGGTCAATTGACTAATGCCCTCAGTATCTTTCCTACAAGTACCCTTGAGATCTTCTCGTAAGACTCTGAAGTCCAACCAGCAACATGTGGAGTTGACAAAACATTTTGCCTTAAAATCAGCCCGGAAATTTCATTTTTGTACTGAATGTTTTTTTTAAATAATGGCTCCTGAGGAAAAACATCCAAAGCCAAACCACTCAACCAGCCAGCGTCTAAAAGACTTTCTAAGCCTTTAATATCAAGTACAGATCCGCGAGAAGTATTCACTAAAATCACGCCTTCCTTGCACTGCTCCAAGTATTTTTTGTTGATAAATCCTCTTGTCTCGTCAGTAAGTGGCACATGCAAACTGATGATGTCGGACAAGTGCATTATTTCTTCCGGACCAACTCTTTCGGTGCGGGTGTCTGGCCAATCGATGAGGTATTTGTCATAAGCGATTAGCCGGCACCCAAATGCAAAAAGTCTGGAAGCAACTGCTGTGCCCATATTTCCATACCCAATCAGCCCTACCGTTTTACCCTTTAATTCCCGGCCCCGAAATTTCTCTCTATCCCAAACGCCATTTCTGAGGGACCGATCGGCCTCAGGAATCCTGGCAAGCAGGCCTAAAATCATGCCTAAAACATGCTCAGCCAAGGCATCAGAATTTCCCTCAGCAGCATTTAAAACCAATATACCTCTGGATTCTGCGAAGGCTACATCCACACCATCTAGACCAGCACCGGCTCTGGCAATTATTTTTAATCTTGATCCTAAGTTTATTACCTCATTGTCTATTAAAAACCGGCTCCGAATCACCAGAATATCCGTTTCAGGAATTTCATTCAGAAACTCCTCACGGGAAAGATGTGGAAGATAATCAACCTGAAAGCCAGCAGATTCAAGCTCCGTTAATAGGACTGGATGAACATCATCGGCAACAAGGCAGCGCATATTTTCAATCAACCCAGAATCTGGGTGGCATGGTCTGCAGTCGTTACCTTTTCAATTATTCTTTCAATGCTGCCGTTTTCATCAATCAGGAAAGTGGTGCGTACAATGCCCATGTATGTCTTTCCGTACATTGACTTTTCTTTCCATACGCCAAAAGCCTCAACCATTTTGTGGTCGGTATCAGCAATAAGCGGGAAGTTAAGCTGGTATTTGTTGATGAATTTCAAGTGAGACTTTTCGTCATCAACACTCACACCAAGAACCTCATAACCCGCCGTCTGGAGAGCAGGAAGACTATCCCTCAAGTTGCAAGCCTGAGCAGTGCAGCCAGAAGTATCATCTTTTGGATAGAAATATAAAAGCAGCTTTTTTCCTTTGAAGTCTTCAAGACTTACCTGATTTCCGTTTTGGTCTTTTGCACTGAAGGCTGGTGCCTTATCTCCTGATTGAAGTTTCATATCTGTTTGTTTTTTTTCTAAACCGGGCAATCGAAAGATTGTTTGGCGCATTCGTCACAAAAATAGGAAAGCAAGTGAATTGCCGGGTTTGAGCCCGTGTAGAAATCTACTTTATTTCAAACCGTTTCACCGCATGGCCTGCTTTTAGATAATAAATGCCCGGGCTAAAATGTTCCAATGAAATTTCCTGTTGAATTGATTTTAGAAAACCATTCCTGAGGTTTCTTCCAATCGGGTCGAAGATGCTGAAAAATTGGCCCTGCAAAGATTCCGCAATCTTTATTGAAATGCTGCCTGAAGCAGGATTGGGATAAACCTGGATATCGGAATTTTCCGCCATGAGGCTTTGAACGCCTGTAAGCAAATTGGCCGTCACATTCTGGCAACCAAATTGGTTGAGTGTTGTCAAATTTGCAGATGTCGAATTTGCCGGCAGCAAGACATACAATAAAGTATCAGCTGGATTGCTGGAGCCATTCAAGCGCCATGAATACCGAAGTCCCGGTAAAGGATTCATGATGCGAAGTGTATCTCCAAAGCGCTGAACAAAAGGAGCCGGCGGGGAATCCTGAAATGAAAAAATTGTAACTGCATCTGAAGACGAACAACCCGTCTGAGTATTGGTTATTGTGACCGAGTATGTTCCTGCCTGCGATACAGGCTGGGTATTTCCGAATCCAATTTGGTTTCCTTGGCCGTCCTTCCAGACATAAGAAATTCCTGAATCGATGAATTTCGGATTTAAGTAAAGGACAAACCCATTGCAACCATATCGATCAGGACCTAAATCTGCAAATGGCCGAAGCCTTGAACGAGTGGCAAGCGCATCCGACGAATCCGGGGCGAAATAGTTTACCCGAATCCAAACCCTTTGTTCCTGGTTTGTATCAAGGCTATTTTTTGCACTAAACTGATACCAGCCAGTTTGAGAAGGTGTAAATGTCTTACTTAAATTCCCAATGCCACGAACAGAATCCAAAACAGTTCCACATTGATCCGTGAGCAAAAGGCTCAGGTTTCTGTCGAAAGAAGAAAACAACTTATACGAAATGGACTTGCCCGCCATTGCATAAACCTTTCCTGCGTTTCTTAAGGCAGTAGAATTGGCAGGCAATGAACCGGATTGTCTGAGTGATTTTGTATTACTGTCCCCGAGGTCATCGGCTAGTTCCCATTCATGAATGGTACTTCTGTCGGAAACTTCGAAAGGCGCATTGAAAAAAGTTTGCAAACTGGCCAGGCCATAAACTGCAACCCCCTTCTTTAATGTATTGTTGGCAGTGCCATTGCACCCTGGTGCTTGAACCCGAACCCGACCACCCGGCCCGTTCATTCTGGTGACAACGGTTACATCCGGAAAATTGCCCGTATAATCTTTGAGAATAGTGCCAACTGAAAAATCTGTATCAATCCAGGCAGCCTGTGTGTTTGTGAAATTGTCGGTGATGGCGATGATGGCTTTTCCGGAACGCTCGAATACGATAAGGTCCTGGGCATTACTACCGTCAAAGAAAACAGAGGGCTCAGCAGTTCTTACTTTATAGGAACCGCCTTTAAAATCAAGTTTCTGGTGACAACGAATAAGGTTTGCAATCGACTGTCTGACCGGCAAATCTGTCTGACTTTCCGGAAGATTTGAATACCGCTTTCCTGTAGTTCCAACATCAAAATGATCTTCAAAAAAAA
>CAMDMI010000229.1 GCA_945902135.1 Spirosoma fluviale | reverse complement strand
ATTGCCATTTTTTCAGCCGCGGCTTCCTGGTTTATCAGGCTAAACAGTAAATCTCTTCTCAATGGCTATGAATTTGGTTTTGAGATACTTCTATTAAATGGATTGATTACATTCTGCCTTCTTTGGCTTAGCTCTTTTTTCCAAAAGGCTGAAAAGTCGGTAGAAGTGTGAAATTGAAAAGGTGTATTGAATTTTCCATCAATCCACTTTTTATTGCAATTCCCATTACAACCAGAAATGAAACTAAAATATCTGCTTTCTACTGTTCTGATAATCATGCTTACTGGCCGGATATTTGCACAGTTAGAGTCTTCATATCCTTCATCAGCCCTGGTTTACAAGGTTCTTTTGGATGATCCTACTCAGACCAATAAATTATGGGTGCACCTGCAGCCTGTTACTGTGGACGGAATGTCTATGAATGCAGCAGTTGGTTCGGGCCTTGAAACCCAATGGATTTCTCCTTTCAAAGGCCTGGAATTAAAGGCAAGCATCCGGGGTAATTTTTTGAATGCCATGGATTTGCAGAGACGCGCAGCTTCAACGAGTTCTGTTTTCCTTCAAACCAGCAAGTACGATGATTTGAAAAATCCGATTAGTAACAATTTCAAAAGGTTTCTCAATTGGGAAATTGGTGCTTTTTATCCTTTTCTGGAGTACAAGAAGGATGGGCAAGCCGACATTTCATTTTCCAATGGGGCAAATGGTCAGACAGAAACCATTGAAGTAAATGCCAAAGTGATCCGTTCTGTAGGTGCAAGGCTTGGCTTCAACAGCATGTCCACAACCGTTTCTTTAAACAATGCCATCGAAGATCAGAACATTGAATTGACGGGCAGCCTTGGAAATCGGCTTACACCAAAAGGTGCTACAATTGGTTCCGCCTTTACCACGGAGGATGGTAAAAACAACCTTTTTACTTCTTTTTCATCTGGTGGAATTTATGCGGGAATCGGTCTTCAGCGTAAAAAGAACCTCAGCATCAAAACAGAAAATCATGGCATTGTTTCCAGCAATTCCATTTTAACCATGTATGCCGATTTGATTGTTAATCCATGGACAAGTTTGACACCCTTTTCATATACCAGAAGTGGAACTGGAGTCAAAGAAGAGTTTGCAGTGGACAAGATAAAAACAAGCAAGCTTGGTTTTCGAACAGGTTTTGAAATTCGATTTAACGAAGCTGCTTTTATCTCGGCAGGTGGAGAAATTGGTTATCGGCCTTCCATTCAGGGGCAGGGTTTTTATGCTGCCATCAAAATTGGAATCCCGGTATTTTCCTTTGGAAATCAGACCGATGCAAAGCCTTCAACCAATGTGGGTGAAGGACAAAGCATCAGCAAATAAAGAAATTTGATTTTTTTTTCAGTCCGGTGGTTACCTTTTGGTTTCGCCGCCGGATACAGGTTTAGATACACAATTTATTCATACACCTGTAATAAACTAAAGAAGCCCTTTTTTTGAAGGGCTTTTTTATTTTTAGTGCTTTATCACAATTCGTTTTCTTGATAATTGCCCGGAGCTGGTTTCGATTTCAGCGATGTGAACGCCTTCCGGAAGACTCTCCACGGAAAGATTGGCAACAGTTCCAAAGTTTTGGAATACCTGTAACAAACGACCAGAAACATCGCGGATTCTGATCTTGCGGGTATCTTCAGGAAGCATGAAAGTAAGGCTGGAACTTGCCGGATTCGGATAAAATTCAAAAGCAGGAATTTCAGAAACCAGACTTCTGTTTGAAGTTACCAGTAGGTCTGCCTGAAATTCAGCATTGGTAACCAAGCCAAGGGTATCCAGGTTCATACTTACCAAAGGTTGTTTTCTGCCATTGGTCAAAAGCATCACTGTTTTGCTTGGTCCGCCAAGAAAATCAGAAGCACCGCCCGGAACCAGATTGGCAGGCATTGGTACCCATGTTCCTATTGTTCCGAAAAGGATTACATACACTTCCAGACTGGTTGTTGTATTCATCGTGTGAATATTCCGCAATACCTCAAATTGACCGGAAGGAAAGTTTGCAGTACCATAACCATCAATTATGCTGGTGTCCTTGATATTTAATTTTACCCCGATTTTGGTAATTTGGGTAGAAACCCCATTGATAAGAATTGTGGTATCATAAGGAATTTCAACACGGGAACTGGTAGAATTTGTGGTGAGATTCATTCCTACTGTGGCCGGAAATGTTAAAACCGGCACCTGTGGAGAAAGTGAAAAAATAAGTTCACTTGGAAGCGGCAAGCCACTGCCCGGAGGGATTACGAAAACAAATCCTTTCAGGTAAAAGCCACCGCTGTTGCGCACAAAATAGGTGTAAGAACCTGCTGTAGTCTGGCAAACATTGGCACCAGCCATTGAACCGGCAAAAGGTGTGCTGGCAGCACTGACATAATATATACTGTCTGTTGTGAAACCAGGAGTTAATGAAGTCATGTCATAGGTTTGGTTTGCACCTGTTGACGGAACCTCCCCGGTATATGGAATGGTTGATGTAACTACCATATCACCTGTATTGGCAACATCGTTCACGGTAAGTGTAATTTGGGAAAAGCCCTTGTGCAGTAGAAAATTTAAAACGATAAATAAAAGTGCGCGTGTTTTCATAATTTCAATGGAGTTTTGAACTGCGAAAGTAGTGAAAATGAGTTAAAACTATTTCGGGTCTGAAGAGTATGAAAACAACATTAGGGTCTGTCGTTTGCGGACAATTGGTCGATTTAAAAGTAGGGCTTACATATCCCGCTGAAATTCGTTTTTCTGATGGAAAAATTGAATCCATCCGCAAAGTTGATTCCGCACCCCAGGTTTGGATTTTGCCAGGTTTTGTGGATGCCCATGTGCATATAGAAAGTTCGATGCTCGCGCCTTCGGAATTTGCACCGCTTGCATTGGCGCAGGGCACACTCGCTACCGTTTCTGATCCACACGAAATTGCCAATGTTCTGGGTGAAGAGGGCGTTCGCTGGATGTTTGAAAATGGAAAAGAAGCACCTCTGCATTTCCATTTTGGCGCACCATCTTGTGTGCCAGCCACGATTTTCGAAACTGCCGGGGCTGAACTGGATGCTGCTGGCATTCGAAGGTTACTTTCCGACGGAACCTGTCAGTATCTCGCCGAGATGATGAATTGGCCGGGGGTTATTTTTGGTGATGCCGGTGTAAAAGAAAAAATAGCTCTTGCTAAAGAAATGGGCGTGCCGGTTGATGGCCATGCCCCAGGTCTCAGAGCACAGCAGGCCCGGGATTATTTTGCTGCCGGTATACAAACCGACCACGAGTGTTTTTCTTTCGATGAAGGCCTTGAAAAAGCAGGTCTTGGAATTAAAATACTGATCCGGGAAGGAAGTGCCGCCAGAAATTTTGAAGCCCTTGTGCCGCTTTTCAAGCACCACCCGGAATTGCTCATGTTTTGTTCGGATGACAAGCACCCGGATGATCTTCTGCTTGGACATATCAACAAACTGGCAGCCCGTGCCATTCAATTGGGTTACGATTTTTATGATGTGCTGAGAGCTGCATGCCTGCATCCTGTTCAGCATTATGGCATTCCACTTGGGCAGCTGCAGGAAGGTGATTTTGCCGATTTTATTGTGGTGGACAATCTGGATGAAATGCAGGTTTTTCAAACCTGGCGCAAAGGCGAATGTGTGTTTGAGCGGGATGCCCATTGCTGGAAACCCAATCCCGTGGAAGGCCATCCGAATTTGTTTATGGCGCATTTCCCTGAAGCCTCGGCATACTTGCCTGGCAGCACAAATTCTGGTCCTGTTTCTGTGCGCGTGATTGAAGCCATCGAGGGCCAATTGATCACGAAAGAATTGCAGGAAATTCTGAATTCTGAGGATGGATTTCTGAGGGCTGATTCTGAAAAAGACATCCTTCACATCTCCGTTGTAAACCGCTATCGGACGGCAAGTCCGGCCAATGCTTTTATTCGGGGTTTCGGCCTAAAAAATGCCGCCATTGCCAGTTCTGTGGCGCACGATTCGCACAATGTGGTGGCGGTCGGTTCAAGTCCGGACTTGTTGAAAAAAGCCGTTGAT
>CAMDMI010000228.1 GCA_945902135.1 Spirosoma fluviale | reverse complement strand
TGTCCATGTTCCGCATGTCGAAAAATGCCATGGCCATGATTGAGGATATTCAAAAAAGAATCAACCTTTATCACATGGAGATTAAAGAGCTTGAAGCCCAGCTCCGTGAGATTCGGAACACTGAAAGAACAGAAAGCAACAACTAATTGTAATTCAGCAAACAACAAAAAGCCCGGTTCGTTTCCGGGCTTTTTTTATGGCTTAATCAATATACCGAATCAAACTTCGGTCTGCAGGAATCCGCCTTGGCGCCGCATTTTCTCCACTGATAATAAAGTTTGCAGCAATATCATCACCAAGAGCATCCACGAATTTTCTTTTGATTCTGGAAATCTTTTCGCTCACCGAATTACTCAAAGGATTTACCAGATCATTAATTCTAATCATCTGAGTCAGCTGATTATCCGCATTGCTGATGCTTGAATATATCGCAAAGATTTCATCCCGGTAATCCGAAAGGTGACTAATCTGAACGCCTTCATTTCGATTGAGAAAGAACATATAAAGCGTTTTTTCCAGTGGATTCAGGCGAACCATTAAATTCCCCATGTCTGGAAACAGGATGTTTTTCTGCCTGCCTTCAATAAGCATTGCCGGAACTTCCTGGTTGATCACGAATCGATTTTTGTAAATCATTTGTAGGCGGATTCCGTCAATAATTCGGAAAACCTGCTCCATCACCATGGAAGGAACACCACGACTCGAAAACAACTTCAAGCAATCCGGACAAATGTCTCCGGTCCGCATTTTAAAAGTAACCTGTGCTTTCTCCTGACAGAAATCGAGCATACAACCCTTTGGCTCATGGTGCCAGTGTGCGCCTAAGTCTTCATAGTTTGTGAAAACTAGTTTTTTAAGGATTCCAGACGCAATCTGGTAGGCAATTGGAAATCGCCTGTCGCTGCCCAGGAAAAAGTCCCAGTCTTCGGTGTGCACAAAATGATCGCGAGAGCCTTGGGGATTACTTGCAGAAAACCAATTCAGCTTGTTGTTGTAGCTTGTCAGCAGGATTACAAATTCATCATTTCCAATGTCATTGGCGGATCTGAATTTGGTACAAGCCTTAAAAATCTGCTCCCAAGAAACCGTATTTCGTTTCTTAAACCGGTCGTGAAAATTAATTGATTCACTTACCATCCTAGGTGACCGCTCCATAGAACAGTACTCAACCATTTTTTCAAGGCTTTCCGGCGAAGGCTCCTTTCCAAGGATGTGTACAAATTCTGAATGTTCTTTAAAAACAATCGGACCCTGAAACCCTTTCAGAAGATTATATACATCCGAAAGAATTTCTTCATTACAGTCAGCAGAACGTACAAGGTTTATTTTCAGCATTAAAGAAAAAATGATTGCGAAGTTAAATAAAAAATAACCGGAGACATTCATCTCCGGTTGAAAATTGATTTTTGGGTTGAAAAGTATGTTTGCTTATTGAAAGAAATCCTTTTTTATACTCCCAACTTTTTTGAGTGCTACATATTCGTGCATTTTTTCATCAATCAAACCAAATGTTTCACGCATGTTGTCTTTCGAAACATTCATACGGCTATTTGCATTGATATTGAAACTATTCGCTGTGGCCGTTATGTCGAAGTCAGCGCCGATAAAAGCAAAACTCCACAAATCCGTTGCCCGCAAACGATCCATTTCCCGGCGAATCATATCGGAAGAATAGCGGCTGGAAGAATTTTCATGGCCATCAGTGAGTATAACCATCACAACACTCGCTTCATTATTGTCAAGCATTTCACCAGAATGCATTTCAATGTGCCGAATGCTGTCGCCGATTGCATCGAATAAAGCAGTGCCCCCGCGAGGTAATATCCCAGCAAAATATTGCTCGTCGTTTGGTCCGGCCGGACTCAGCGGTTTCGGAAATTCAATAACACTGTCAAAAACACAAAGGGCACTGTAAAACTCCTGTTCAGGATTCTCAATCTTGAGATTTCGGATATTGGCAAACTGGCTTCTGAGTCCTTGGATGGTAGCAGGCCAGCAATCGCCCATACTGCCACTGCGGTCGAGTACAAATTGATAAATGGTTTTTCTGTTTTGCATTGGATTTGAATTTTGATTTTCCATGAGAGATTATTTTTTTGTTTTGTTGATGCAAAGGTGTGGGCCTGGCCAACAAAAGCTTGAATTCTTGCAAGCTTGCAAATAATTAAAGCATTGAATTTCAAATACTAAACCACAAAATAAAGAAATCATTGCAAGACAAGTCGGCATCATTTCGAATGAAGAAGCTGAATTTGGAGCATGAAAAGTGGTGCTGAATTTTCTTCCTGTGGAAGCTACCGATACAGCCTTTCACAGGTTTGGGATGAAATCTTACTGTGATTACTTCCTATTGTGATCAATCACAAAGGATTCAATTGAATGTTAAAATGATTTATGGTTTTTCTCCATTGCCCTGCGCCAAGTTTTAATTTGATCTGAAGACATTTCTTTTTTTTCGTCATCCAAAGAATCTAATGCTTTTTGAATAAGCGGAATTGCTTCAGGATGAATATATAAAGGAAAAAGGAAAAGCCAAAAATCCCCATTTTTTCGAATAAAATCGTCCCAGTAATTTTGAAAATCAGGATAATCAACCTGCCAGGAAATAATAGGATCTTCCTCTTCATCTAGCATACCACCGCTGCTTCCTGAAGTAAAAAATGTATCGTCTGGATTACGATAGAGAGACTCTCCTCCCCCATCCGCACCGACTTTAAAAAATAACTCTGCCTTATTCATTCTGACAAATAAAAATTTATTAATCTACACAAACAAGAAAAATTAAATGTTATTTATATTAAGCTGACATAAAAAAAAGCAGCAACTAGAATTATTCTTATTTGATATTTAAAATATACGTATAAAAATAGACCAAAAACTAATTTATTTTATCAGAACCTAAAATTTATACCAGCACCACTTCCAGTCCACATTCCTTTTTTAATGCATAGAAAAATTCCTCGCTGGGATTGACAGAGAATACCCTGGAGACACCTTCCGTTTCCATCTGGTCTTCCTCTGAAATGATTTTTATGCGAAGACTTTGTTTGCCCTGGAATCGTTTCAGGCAATCCTGCAATACTTGCAGGTCAATTTTGGGGATGTCCGCCAAATTGAGTCTGAGTTCAAGGCCTTTCATAAACTTCTCTCTTAACTCACTCAAAAGCATCATGTCCATAGGATTGAACATAAAATCCGTTTGAGATCCAAAACGCGGTCTGTATTCACCCCGAACAAAAATGAAATTCCCCTCCCTGCCATATTGCTCAAATTTGAGGTAATCCTTTCCAAACAGGGCAATTTCAAACTGCCCGCTATAGTCCATAATTGTGAAGCGGCAATACGGATTTCCATTCTTCGCAATCTTCTGAATTCGGCTGGTAACCATGCCTGCAAAACGTATTTCGCGACCTTTGGCAGATTCTACCTCCGCACAAGTACAGGTGCAGAAAGTATTGATGTCTCTTTTAAATGGATCAAGCGGATGGCCTGAAATATAAAAGCCCACTACCTCATATTCTCTCTTCAGGACTTCCATGAGTGGCAATTCTTCCAAAAGCGGAATTTTTGGAACAGCCACTTCCTCCGAAAAACCCGCGCTACCAAATAGCGATGTTTGGGCCGTATTGGTTTGCGCGGCTTTTGCACCGGCAAACTTCACCATCTTGTCGATCAGGTTGTTTTCACCCTCTGTAAAAAAATTGGCGCGATGAATGCCTTCATTATTAAAAGTATCAAAAGCACCCGCAGCAGCCAATGATTCCAGGGTTTTCCGGTTAATTCCACGCTGACTGGTCCTTGACGAAAATTCCCAAATGGTATTGAAAATGCCATTCTCCTCTCTTTCACGAACAAGGTTTTCGACCGCCGCTTCTCCCACCCCTTTAATACCGGCCAAACCAAATCGAATGCCTCCTTCCCTATTGGGCGTGAAATCAGAAAACGACTCATTTACATCCGGCCCCATTACCTTAATGCCCATGCGGTTACACTCTTCCATAAAGAACTTCACCTTGTCGATGTTGTCCTTTTCATTGGTCAAGTTGGC
>CAMDMI010000227.1 GCA_945902135.1 Spirosoma fluviale | reverse complement strand
AATCAAGTAAAAAGTACAGATAGAATAAAAGCCAAGATGTTTGTAAACGTGGACGGCGCTGCAAAGCCAGCATGCTTTAGATTTGAAATTTCAATTCCCAATAACCAATTGATTATCAACGAAAATTAATTTAGTTGTATAGAAGGTTTCGTCCGGAAATGGTTAGTGAAAGATTACATTGAAAATTCATGCAATCAGCGTAATCCGCTTCATCAGCGTTTCTGCCATTTTTATCTGCATCACGGATTAATCGGATGAAAGGATTTCGCGGATTTTTCTCCTACTTTTTGTCCCTTTTGCCCTTGTTGGTGTTGTCACCAACAAGTCAATGGCTTTGTATTTCTTTGGTGAAAAACACCAACGAAGGCGGCCTTTTTTGTTTGCATCACGGATTGATCGGATTGAGGGGTTTTGTGGGTTTTTCCTTTTCCATGAGGAATTCAAAATTTAATGGTTTCCCTTCAAGGATTGTAGAAAATTCTTGATAAAAATTTGATTTGAAATCTTGAACCTTTTCGGTTTTAGAAATTATTCCCCTCCATCCGTTTTGGCCCGTTCAATTGCCTTTTGCCCGATGGTTTTACCCATTGTCATTCCTACCTCAATATCACTTCTGTAGTGAATGGCGCCATATAAACGGCTCAAACTTGCTTCTTCTGCCATGGCAGAATATGCGGTTGCCCTTCCCGGATTCAGATGGCCCAATATGGTTGCTGCTGCTCCACTAAAAGTACTATGACCACTGAGATAAGCAGGAAAATTTGGCAATCCGGTTAAAGTTTTGATTTCTGAATTTACCTGACTTGGCCTTGGGTTGAAGTAGTAGTATTTGGCATCCCAGCAGCAAATGGCAGCATCCATCAGGCTCATATTCAGCAGGGCTAGGTTTCTTGCCCAGCGGACTTCACTTAGACGAAGACCTACAAAATCTTCGCAAGCTACGGCATTCCAATGTCCTGGCGGTGTGTAAGTTCCAACGCCATCTCCCCAGAAATGAACAATCTTCATTTTTTCCCTGCTTGGGTTTTTGCTGTGGTACAATACTTCGTCAAGCTCCTTTTTAAATTGTTCCGAATTGGTAGATGGAGGAGGGGCCGGCCTACCTTGAACTACCTGGTTTGTGTCCAGTAAAAAACCAATTGTCTTTCCGAAAAAGGGAAGCATGGGTGGCCGCTTGGGGCTTTCCTGACTAACCCAAGCCAATTCTCCTTTTGCAGAAGTGTTGGTTTCCATATTTGCCCAATCTGGGGGCGTGCCGACCGATTTTCCAGCTCTGTCTGTTCTGGCTCTGGCCACAAACTTAGAAGCTACCGACTTGCCTAAGGCTTCACCAGCTTCTACCTCGCTGCGGACATTTGCGCCAACCATGATGCGGTAATTTTTGCATTCCGTTAGTTTTTCCTGAATAAAATCCTGCTCACCTGGAAACATCAATCTTAAAATTGTTGCCGACGCTCCAGCTGCTACTGCCTCTTCGCATGGATAGGCAAAATCAGCAGTAACAGAGATAAGTGTTGAAATTGAAGGGTCGTTAACCGAGGGCCTCGCTCTTTTATACAGGCTTTTGTAATAAGAAGCTGAAACCAACGCATCATATTGTGCAGTAGATAAGTATGCATACGCTCTCGCAGCATAAGGCGGATTTGAAAATGGAAAATAGGGATATGCCAAAGGATTTGCAGCATTTGGAATCGGATAGGTGTTGTCCTCATTTTGATAAGGTGCCAAATTGTATTTGGCTACCAATTCCCGCATGATTTCATTCCATCTCAACACCACGCCAGCGCTCCAGTATTTTACAATATCTTTTTCCTGATCGGTCATTTTGTTTTGCCAGCTTTTTATTTCAAGCAATTCCAGTTTGTAGTCTGGAGCAGTGATTGCGATTGGGCTGGCAACCGGAAATTCATCTGCTTTGGTAAGTAAAATGGTTTTCCAACGCCATGCCGCTGTGTCTATGTTGGCTGGATTTAAAGCTTCAAATTGCATGTTTCTGGAAACGATTTCCTTTTCACATCCACTGATAGCCAACGCACTTATGATAATTCCTGAAAGGATTAAGTTTGAAAATTTCATTTTATTTATCCTTCTTATTAAACATCGCCTGATAAACCAATCCTCCCGAAATCATATTTGCCTTTCCCATATTCCGACCTGCAAGGGTGAACATGCCAGTAGCCATTACACTCAAACCATTGGTTTTGGGAACGGGCAATTTAAAATTTACGCCCAACCTGCTCGCCTCCATTTTATTGCTTAAAAAGGGCATATCGTTTTTTCTGATATCAAATCCTCCAAGGGTATTCATTTGATCGAAGACAATTTCCGCAACCAAATCTGCACCATCTCTCCAGCCTGCCCTTAGGTTGAATCCAAAAACTTCAGGCAGTGCAACCTGATTGCTATAAATCATTTCGGTTGTGTAATATGCTGTTCGGTCAATATTTACATTGCTTCGGAGTACATAACTTGCCGAGGCAGTACCATACCAGTGGCCTTTTTGGGCATCTATCATCAACCTTCCAAATGCATTTTTGCTATGCATTCCCAATGACAAGGGCAGGTAATCTGCCACATAATTGGTGAGCGGCATTGAGCCACCTCCCAAGGCCACCATGCTCACATCCAGACCCATAATCGTTTTTGATAAAAATTGATACTTCAACAACAAGGTTAAATCCTGAATGCCTGATTGGCCAATAAGCGTTCCCGCCGAAGCTTTGTTAGAAATCCATGGCGCCATGGCAATGACATTCAAATTATCGGTAATGCCGTAGTTGGCCACGGCCATTACACTTTGAGAAGATACGGTTCCGATGTTGCCATTTTTTCTTAAAAAGGTTCCTTCCCAATATTGATTCCAGGAAGAATATCCATACATAAATCCGCCGCATAAATTGCGTTTGGCCATCATCAAACCATCGACATCGGTTTGGGCAAATCCTGTTCCAGCCTTGGCAAAAAGGCACAGAAACAGGATATAAATGATTTTCTTCATAATCGTGTCCAATAAATAGGAAAAAACCCATCTTTACTAATCATTTATGGACAGGCTTCCGGATAAATTTTTACCTGATGTTGAAATCCAAATGCATGTCCTGGCCTTGTCCTTAAAACAGTTTGGTTTTGGACTTTCCCAAAGGTTTTAAAAACCGGAAAGACTTAATGAATAAACTGGCAAACAGTTTTGTCCCTCTGGTTTTGTTTTGGCAGAATTGCAGCCAGAAATTTATAGCGTTTTAAAGTGAAAAAATTCTTCCTGCCAGGCAGGTGAGAAATTCGATTACACCTTATGACCAGCACCATATCCATGCAATTTGATAGAAAGGATCTATCAGAAAAACAGCTTGTCTCTTTGTGTCAGGGCTTGTAAAAGCCCTTTTGCCCTTGTTGTTGTTGTGTGGTGTCAGGTGTTTCCGCCGGAAGTCGGATAAATCCACCTGACACTCCTGGCTTAGAGATATTTGGTATTTTCGGTCAGGTGGAACCAGTCTCGTCCGCAGGCGGAACACCTGACCGCACAGGAGAATACGGCCCATTCATATGCATCACGGACTGAATGGATGAAAGGATTTCGCGGATTTTTGCATCATTTAATCGCAGAATAGTAGTAAGTTCTCAAGAGCATCCATTCGGAAACACCGTCCATTTTTCCGGCGAATCATTTGTTGCACTTTTTAAATTTTTTGAAAAAGAGCAACAGATTTTGTTGCACATTTTATTTTTTTTGAAAAGTGCAACAAAGGGATTGGCTCCCCACATCGGGCCACGCCTTGGCGTGGTTCGGCCTATTTTAAGCCCATGCTATCGAAATCAGGTAAAACTGGTTTGAATATTAAGATTCTGTTTATTTTGGCTGGAAGCCATACGATAATCGGAACGCGGCGGAGGCACGCCCCACATTCTATTAAATCGGGCGAGGTTCTACCTCGTTCGGCCTATTTTTTAGCCTCCGGCTTCTCAATCCTTCCGCGCTTTTTGCGTGGTTCGGCCTATTTTTGATACTGTTCAGAAAAGTGTGTAAGCTGAGAGAGAAAACTCCGACTTAAT
>CAMDMI010000226.1 GCA_945902135.1 Spirosoma fluviale | reverse complement strand
GATCCTTTCATAACCTACAATCCACTTGCGCAGGGGATTGATGTAAATTCGATTGAGGCTGATTATATTCTGATTTCGCATGCACATCAGGACCACATGGCCGATGCAGAAGCAATTGCCAGAAACACAGGTGCTACCATCGTTGCCATTTGGGAAATTCATGCTTATTATGAAAAAATGGGATTGAAAACCCATCCCATGAACATTGGAGGAAAATGGCCTTTTGAATTTGGTACTGTCATCATGACACCAGCTAGCCATTCAAGTTCATTCCCGGATGGAACTTATGGCGGACTAGCCACTGGTTTTATCATCGAAAACGATGAGCATACCTTCTATTTTGCTGGAGATACTGCTTTGTTTTCAGACATGAAGTCGATTGGAGATGCCCACAAACCTTCATTCTCATTTCTTCCGGTTGGTGATAATTTCACAATGGGTGTGAAAGAAGCCATGCAGGCTGCCAAATTATTGGGAACGAAAAAGGTAATTGGCATGCATTTCGATACCTTCCCTTATATTCAGATTAACCACGATGAGTCGCTGCTTTTGGCATCTTTCAATGAAATTAATCTGAGTCTTCCAAAGGTGGGAGATGTAATCGAACTTTAGAATTAAAAAGACCTTGACAAATGGTCTGGTCGCAAAAGTGGCCTGAAGTTTGTCGCCTAAAAATAAACATGGGAAAAATTATAGGAATTGCCAACCAGAAGGGTGGGGTAGGGAAGACAACAACGGCAATTAACCTCGCCGCCAGCCTTGCCGCACTTGATAAAAAAACACTTTTGGTGGATGCCGATCCACAGGCCAATAGCACTTCAGGGCTTGGCTTTGATCCTCAGGAAATGAGGAGTTCTGTGTATGAGGCCATGGTTGAATCGGCGGATGCCCGAAGCATTATTCTTAAAACTGAAATTGAATTTCTTTCCCTACTGCCAAGCCATATAGATTTGGTTGGGGCCGAGGTGGAAATGATTAACATCGATAAGCGCGAGGACAGAATGAAGCAGGCGCTCAGTGCAATAAAAGATGATTTTGATTACATCATCATCGATTGCTCTCCTTCTCTGGGACTCATTACAGTAAATGCACTTACGGCTGCTGATTCGGTCATAATACCTGTGCAATGTGAATTTTTCGCCTTGGAAGGTCTCGGTAAACTCCTGAGCACCATTCGCATTATTCAGTCAAGGTTAAATCCGGCCTTGTCGATTGAAGGCATTTTGCTGACGATGTATGACAGCCGCCTCAGACTTTCAAATCAAGTGGTGGAAGAGGTTAGGCAGCATTTTCAAAACATGGTTTTTGAAACCATTATCCCTCGAAATATCAAACTGAGTGAATCTCCTAGTTTTGGATTGCCTGCAATTATGCACGATTCAGACAGCAAAGGCTCCATCGCTTATTTAAATCTGGCAAGGGAAATCGTCGTAAGAAACACTGGCAGCTAAGGCCAATAGGCGCCTTGCTCTGGTTTTGAAGGCAAGCACTTTTAAACTAAGTTTGTCTTCCTGCCTAAGGTAGGAAATTAGCGATGCAGACAAAAAAAAGAACTGGTTTGGGAAAAGGCCTTGGTGCTCTTTTGGGCGATAGTGGAAATGCAGTTTCCGGCAGCAATGAAGCCCAGGCTGTTCCAGTTTTTGGTCAGGTTCCTGGGATAAAAACAATTCCGCTTTCCAGCATTGAAACCAATCCTTTTCAGCCCCGGACACACTTCGACAAGGAGGCGCTGAATGAACTTGCAGAAAGCATCCGTGTGCAAGGTATTATTCAGCCGGTTACAGTTCGGCAGCTATCGGAAAACCGCTACCAGCTTATTTCCGGTGAGCGAAGATTTCAAGCTTCTGCCATCGCTGGACTGGATGAAATTCCAGCCTATATCCGCAAGGCAAACGACCAGCAAATGCTGGAAATGGCCATCATTGAAAACATCCAGAGAGAAAATCTTAACGCTCTTGAAATAGCATTTTCTTATCAACGCTTGATGGCTGAATGCAACCTAAAGCAAGAAGAACTGGGCGACAGGGTTGGCAAGAAAAGGGCAACCGTAAATAATTATCTCCGGCTTCTGAAATTGCCACCTGAAATTCAGGCTGGTATTCGGGATGGTCTTGTGAGCATGGGCCACGCAAGAGCCCTCATCAATGTTCCGTTTATTGAAAACCAACTCGCGCTTTTTCATAAAATAATCAGAGAGCAGTGGTCGGTTCGGCAGGTAGAAGATGCCGTTCGGAAAATTGCCGAAGGTGAGCCGGAGCCAACACCAGCGAAAACCGAAAAAGGACCGGAATCGGCTGCTTTGGAGGCATTAAAGCAAAGACTTACAACGCATTTCGGAACCCGTGTGCAACTTAAATCCGGCGCTGGTGAGAAAGGAGAAATCCGAATTCCATTCCTTTCCCACGATGATCTCAACAGAATTCTGGATTTGCTGAAGCTCTGACCTGAAGCGATGTTGCGCATCACCATTTTCTTATTTTTTCTGGTAATTCTGGTTTTGCCTGGAAAAGGGCAAACTGCCAATCAGCCGGGTTTATCTGCAAAGACAGATTCTACTTCCCAGGTTAAATACAGAAAATTCCGCAGTCCTAAAACAGCCAGTTTGCTATCGGCTGTGCTGCCGGGTGCTGGTCAGATTTACAATGGCCGTTATTGGAAGTTGCCAATTATTTATGGAGGTGGATTTGCTCTGGGTTATTACATCAATTTAAACAACAGCCAGTACAAGCTTTTTCGCGATAGCTACCTGAAAGTAAAAGCAGGTGAAAATGATTATTTCAACGGAAACTATGACGCAGAACAGCTGGCGAGGCTTCGGGAGTATTGGCGCCGCAACAGGGATTTGCTCATTATTGTCTCCGGGCTTACTTACCTGCTCAACATTGCAGACGCTGCCGTGGATGCACATTTCAGCACCTTCGATGTGAGCGACGACTTAAGCCTTAAAATTTCCCCTGGAATTATGTTGGCAGGTACAAGGCCTGCCCCAGTTATCGGATTGAAATTTGATTTTCATTGATTGCCATGAAAGACACAAAACTTAAAATATTGCTCATCGGCTACGGAAAAATGGGCCGGGCGATTGAAACCCTTGCCCGCGAAAGAGGCCATTCCATTGTGGCTTGTATTTCCGACAAGCAAATCGACATTGCTCATATTTGCAAAGCCTACCAGCCCAACATTGCTTTCGAATTTACCTCGCCGGAATCGGCTCCTGGTAATATAAAAACCTTGCTGCAAGCTGGCATTCCCATTGTTTCAGGATCAACCGGCTGGCAGGGCGAATGGGAATCTATTCGTAAAATGGCACTTGAAAAAGAGGGTTCCTTGTTTCATTCTTCAAACTTCTCGCTTGGAATGAATCTCTTGTTTCACCTCGCCGAAGTGGCTGGTCAGTTTATGAATCTGCATCCAGTTTATGAGGTGAGCATTGAAGAGATTCATCATACCGAGAAAAAGGACATGCCCAGTGGCACTGCCATTACTTTGGCAGAACGCATTATGCGCAGCATGAAGGCAAAGAAATCTTGGGTGCTCAATGAAGATAGTACGCCTGATTCCATCGGTATTTTGGCTCAGAGGCAACCCAATGTGCCCGGAACCCATACCGTTTCATTCAGTTCGCCGATTGATACAATTCAACTCAGCCACACGGCCCATTCAAGGCTGGGTTTTGCTTCCGGTGCGGTACATGCAGGGGAGTGGCTTCTTGGAAAGCATGGCGTTTTTTCAATGGAGGATTTGCTGGCTGATCGCTTTTATTAGAAGGGCGGCCAAATAGAATTGCCTGAAAAATATCAATCGAAATTCGCTCAGTTAAATTCTGAAAAGGAATTTTCAATATTGGTGAAGGTCTTTCAGTTTTTTAGACTGATAAGCATTCATCCCTGTAAGTGCTGGAATGAAGCCGAGTAAAAAGCCGACAGGCAAGAGTGCACAAGCAAAAATTAATGAATTCATCAAGGGAAGTGCATCCGCGAGTTCCGGGAATTTGTTGTGCACATAGAAAACACAGGCAGCAATTCCGGAAGTGGCCAAAAGTCCACCCAAAAGTCCACCCAAACCAA
>CAMDMI010000225.1 GCA_945902135.1 Spirosoma fluviale | reverse complement strand
AATCGAAAAAATCCTTTAATCCCAATAAAAATCAAAAAGATAGCATCAACTATTATACGGCCTGGGCCTATTACAACCTAAAGTTATTGGACAGCAGCATCAACTACTTTGAAAAAATCTCACCTGAATCTGCCTTTTATGTAAAATCTAAATTTTATCAGATTTTCGAACAGATCTATTCACACAGATATGATGAAGCAGAAAAACTGATGGCCAATTTTCAACCTGGCGATTCACTTAATCAGGAATTAAAACTTTTTCAACAATCAAGCTCCGCTTTGTTACAAAGGAAATTCACAAGTTTTGATAGCCTGAGTAAGGGTTTTAAATACAATAATTTTGCCTGCGAAAAGGAACAGCGGGATTTGTTTCTAAGAAGAAGTGAAATTATTCGGAACAAAAAGAAGTCCCCATTTATAGCAGGATTGCTCTCTGGCATAATCCCCGGAACCGGAAAATTCTATGCAGGACTAAAAGGCCAAGCCATATCAGGCATGATCCCTACATTTCTATTTGCGATAGCAGGTGCAGAAAGCTATTATCGCTCAGGACCTAAAAGCGCCCCTTTTATTATTGCAGCCAGCTTTTTCACCATCTTTTATGTAGGAAATATTTGGGGGAGCACCCTCAGCGTTAAAACTTATTACGAGCGCACCAACAATGAAATTTATAACAACATTATGCTTGATCTGCATATTCCACTTCGGAGGATATTCGGCAACTAATTCAGGCACAAATGGAATTGAAAAAAAAGGTGACAGCTTGTTTAAGGCTGGCCAATTCCAATTGGCAGGATTGTATTTTGAGAAGCTCAGTTTTCTTGCCTCTGACAACAAAACCAAGACCACAGCACTGCTAAAAAAAGCCGATTGCTACCTTGCCCGCAAGGATTTTGGAAATGCCCAAAGTGTGCTTTCAAGGATTTTCTACGGAGAAATAAGCGATAGCTTGGTGTTTGTTGCCCAACACAAAACAGCGCTTTGCGCTTATCTGAACAGCGATTTTACACTGGCAGAATCCCAGATTATTCTGATAAAGGAGTTCATTGCAGATTCCAGCATTTCTATCCGAGCATATCCACTATATGCTTTGATTTTAAATGAAAGTCAAAAGTGGCTGGAGGCCAA
The DNA here is from genome assembly GCA_945902135.1 of Spirosoma fluviale. GTDB lineage: Bacteria > Bacteroidota > Bacteroidia > Cytophagales > Flexibacteraceae > CAMDMI01. The sequence goes on along the minus strand of CAMDMI010000225.1, from coordinate 2,949 downwards.
GTCCGTTCTAAATGATTTCGTCAATTTTACTGTAAAAAATCCCGAATTGGCTTCTGGCCTGAGGAATGAAATAAGTGGTTTGTACGAGACCAATAATATCCCAAAACTTAAGGACATTGAGTATGCCAAGAAACTAAGTATGTTTCTTCCGGGTATGGGACAATTATACTGTGGCTATTTTTGGGAAGGCTCATTGAGTTTAGGCCTTCAAATTATAGGCCTTGGATTAACTGGTTTATCAATTTACCACCGCTATTATTTCACAGGCTCGACCCTGGCATTTGGCATATTCCAAAAGTTCTATGCTGGTGGACTTAATAGGACAGAGTTCCTGGCGAGGAAAAGGAATTACACTTCGGTCAGAACTTTTAATGATTCGCGTAAAGAATTTATTCTGAATCTCTTAGAAACAAAAAAAGCACCATAAAGGTGCTTTTTTTGTTTCTAATGCGAACTAATTTTAGTCACCAGCCCACACCATTAATTTACCGTTGTCTTTGTATTTGCTTAGAGCATCGTCACCTTTGAATACAACCCACCAGAAGTCAAAACAGTTGGTAACTCCTCCTAGAACAGGAACACAGAAATACCACCACCAAACTGAATTTCCTGCAGTACCCATGTAACTTCTGTGCAAACCAATGAATCCACAGAAAAATGAGCGGACAAGATATCCTCCTACTGTTTGATCACCTGTCACAGTTTGAGGAGACATCATGCTACCAAGCGCCATTTCGTTCACAGTGGAAGTAACATCAACTGAATTGTCAAAAAGGACATCAATTGAAACATCATCCGCTTTGTAAGATGAAGCAGATGCGAAATTGGCAGTAAACAAGCCGCCAATCAGAGCAAGACCAAGAATAAATTTTTTCATTTGATTTTGATTAATTTCGACAAATGTATTCGAATCAACCTTTAATTTCAAACAACTATTAGGTTGAAATATGAAAAAAATCAATTTTGGCATATAGGAAAAGCAGCGTTTGACCCAACTGGAAAAAAAACGATCGAAACTTCCTCATCCTGAACCAAAATCAAATCAAAAAGCCGAGACTTTCCACAACTGTAAATGAAAAAATCTACTTTTGAACTTGGCAAATTTGAGGACGCCAACAAACCCATCAACCACTAGAGCGCTGAAAACATCTGGATGCAGATTCAAAATTTAATCCTTTGGACCATTTTGTGTGGATTGACATGGACTCCTGTATGCGATGCCCAATACCAGAACAACCGCTCAAATCAAATTTTTGAGTTTTGCTACAATTTTAAATTCAAAAGTGCGGATAGTTTACTCAAGGTCTTCAATGCAGAAAGTGGAGGTAAAGACCTCGTAGAATCAAACCTCTTAGAATCAAACATTTTATGGTGGAAAATTGTATCTGGAAACAATGATGAAAAGCTTAAGCTTCAGTTTTATGACAGAATCTACAAGTCAGAAAAACTGATCGAGGCCCAGAAAAAATTCGACCATCCCTTGATATTTAAAACAATAAGCATGTATGGATACCTATCCAGAATGGATATCCTTTCAGAAAACTATTTTAAGGCTTTTTTTAGAATCAGAAAGTGCATCAGGTACCTAAAAAGTAGTTTTGGAAACGAAACCAAGTACCCATTCTTTTTTTTAACCACAGGCCTGTATAATTACTACAGGGCCAGTGCCGGAGATTCTTACCCTTTGCTATTACCGTATCTGAAATTATATCCTTCAGGAAATAAAAAAACTGGAATTTCATATCTGGAAAAGGCCTCGGAAAGCCCCAACAAATTTCTGAATACGGAGGCCCATTATTTCCTAATGAAGATCTATCTTGATGAAAATAAGCACCTTAATTCCTTAAAATATTCAGAAGTACTTTGCCAAAGATTTCCGGGCAATGGCTTGTTTATGTATTACAAATTCCTTGCATTGCTTAGGAGTGGACGGAAAAACGAGGCCTGGTTATTTATGAAAACCATCCTAACCTCTTTAAAGGAAAACCCGGAACTCAGCCCAAATCAGGTTCAACACTTCAAATACCTGATGAATAAAAACTGGAATGAATTTTCATAGATCAAAGAACCGATAATCAAATTTCAGTTATTCCGACCTCAGCCAGCCGAATTATAACAACCCTGCTAGAAAGGCTAGTCCTACAGTAAAACCAATAATTCCACAAATTAAGCCAGCAATCGCCAATCCATTCTTGTATTGACTTGAATCTTTTCCAAGTCCAATTGCCGAAAAAATAATTCCTAAGGCGCCTGTAACAACTGGCAACAATAACAAACTGACAACCCCTAAAACAAAACCAGCAATTGAAATACCAGGTGTTTTCTTTTCATCTTGAAACTTAAGTGCTGAATTTTCTTCCATTCCTTTTGCTAACAAAGGGCTATTAGGAGCTGCAAGGCTCCATAGCTCTTTAATGACTCGCCCTACTTTAGATTTTTTTTCAGAAAATTCAAATACTGTATTTAATTCATCATTCCTGTCCAACTTGCTTAGAGACTTATCATTATCAACTTGAAACTGAGAGTTTTTACTCTTAGAAATTGATTTTTTTTCTTGAACATCCAATTCCAACTGAGGATTCGAATTAGAAGGAACAACCTTATCGGGCTTGAAACTTTTGTTAAAAACAACCGAATTAGAGGAACAGGCAAAAAGAAATCCAATAGAACAAAAAACCAAAGATTTCCTGATTAATATTTTGTTTATCATACAAATAAAATTTAGGCGATATTCAATTATTTATTTCTAAAATCAAAAAAAGTAACCTATATAGTTAAAGAATTTATATCCGACGCTCTAATTCGGGTCCGTCGGTATTACGGCGAGAAGTTTGCCTGAAATCCTAATCTAAATTATTCCGACCTCAACCAACCGATAAATTCTTTGCCGGATATTTTTTCTGAAAGCCTGTAAAAATAGAGCCCTTTCGAAACCAATCCGGGATTCCA
>CAMDMI010000224.1 GCA_945902135.1 Spirosoma fluviale | reverse complement strand
GACTTGACATCCGCCGCATTGGCCAAATCAAAGAATCAGCAGACAACATCACTGGCAACCGCACCAAGGTAAAAGTGGTAAAGAACAAAGTGGCGCCTCCTTTTAAAGTAGTGGAATTCGACATCATGTATGGCGAAGGCATTTCAAAAGTTGGAGAAATCATCGACCTGGGTGTTGAGCTGGAAATCATTAAAAAATCAGGCAGCTGGTTTTCTTATGAAGGCGCAAAACTTGGCCAAGGAAGAGATACTGTAAAACAGATGCTTTTAGACAATCCTGAACTATCCGCAGAATTGGAGAAAAAAATCAGGGCCCGTTTTGCAGAAGATAAAGGCGTGGTTGAAAAAATTCTGGAAGACAAAGGTTTACAGAAACCTGCATTTGTTGATGCCGACTAATCACTGATCCACTTAGCACAAAAAGGCAGTCCTCCGGGGCTGCCTTTTCTTTTTCAGGAGGCGGAAGAATCCGAGAGAATTTCCTTTCGGTACTCAGACAAAATCAATCCTTTGGTAATGAAGCCGAGGTATTTATTTCCCTCTCCAACTACAGGAAGACGGAAGGCTTTTGTAGAATCAAACTTTTCCAAAATCAGAGACATGCTGTCTTCCTCAGCCTGAATAATGGACGCCGGCGGACGCATCAGTTTGCCAATGGTCATAACATCTGCATATTCTTTCCGGAAAATCCAATCCTTCACCTTGCCGAAAGCGAGAATGCCCACCAGCTCTCCATTTTCGCCCAAAACGGGAAAAGTATTATGCACCGAACCTTCGAGTATGGGAATAAACTCCTGAATGCTCATTGAAGATTTCAAAGGGTCATAATCAGACTCCATGAGCCGAAGAATGTGCAGTTTTTCCAACACCTGCCTATCCGCACTTGGTTTTGGCTTCGCTTTCCGATCCTTCGCGCTTGAGAATCGCACGGCCACTGAATAACTCAAAGCCGAAACCACCATAAGCGGAATCATAAGTTCATAGCCATGTGTCAACTCAGCAATGAGAAATATCGCAGACATCGGCGCAAAAAAGAATCCACTGAGTACACCGGCCATCGCCACGATGGTAAAATTGCTGATTGAAACCGAAAGAAAACCGAATTTGTGGCAGGCCTGGGCAAAGGCAAATCCGGCATTGGCTCCAATGAACAAAGAAGGTGCAAACTGTCCACCATTTCCCCCGCCGCCAAGTGTAAGCGAAGTAGCAATGGGTTTCAGAAGGGCAGAGGCCAATACGGCAAGAATAAAAAACCAAGTCTTTCGCTCAGCAAAATTTCCAAGAATGCTGCCTTCAAAAAGGTGGTACATGTGGAAATTGGCCAGATCCTTAATCGAATAATATCCCTCGCCATAAAACGAAGGAAAAATCAAGACAAATCCGGCAAGCACAAGTCCGGCAACAGTTGCTCTAACATAGACATTTTCAAATCTTCCAAGCAGGGCATTTACCCGCTTTGATACAACAGAAAACCAAATGGAAAGCAAGCCAGTCAATATCCCAAGGATGATGTAGAAAGGAAAGTTATCCGAATTAAAAGCACCCTTCATTTCGAAATGAAGCAGGATAGACTCATTAAGAATGATTTTAGAAAGCAAGGCACCCGTGGCAGAAGCCAGCATCACCGGCACGATGGAGGCGAGACTGATGTCAACGAGAAAAACTTCCGTTGCAAACAAAACCCCTGCAATGGGCGCATTGAAAGATGCGGCAATTCCGGCGGCAATGCCACAGGCCAACATCAGGGTGCGATCTTTATGGCGCAGTTGCACAAAGTCGGCCACATTGGAACCCAAAGCAGCGCCGGTGGCCACAATGGGTGCTTCAACTCCTGCAGAAGCCCCAAAACCCACGGTAATTCCGGAGGTAAAAATGTGGTTGTAGGTTTGGGAAAAAGGCAGTTTTCCATCTTTGTTCCGAACCGAATCCACAATAGCGCCAATTCCCTTCAGGAAAGTATTTTCCCAGAATGTTTTGATCAGAAAAACAGTGATGAGCATGCCCACCAAAGGGAGAAAAACGAGGCCATAAGACCAGGTTTCTGTAATGCGCAGGTTTTTGAGATAATCCTGAACAAAAAAGACAAAAGTCTTCAGGGTGATGGAAGCCCCGCCGGCAAGAACACCCACAGCCACACTGGTCAGCAATAAAAATTGCCGCTCTGTTATTCGCCGCCTTAGCTGCCAAAGTAGCTTGCGGAATAAAGAAATTGCCGCCATCAGGTTCATTCGGGCAATGTAGCAAGAATTGATCTGGTACGAAAAACCTATAAGGTGTCGCCTTGCGCCATCTTCAATTTTTGAAACCTTATAGTAAACCAGTTGGTCCTCAACGCCCCGCTCATAACAACTAAAAATTCTCGGCCACTATTAATAATTGAAAGTCCGCGTTGCTGAGAGGCTTTGCCTCGATGCAACATTCGGATTTTCTTGGAACGCCTTTGGCGTCCTCAAAGAATTTTTTGGTTCTTATCAAGTTGAGTGACGCAGAATGCGTTACGAAATCCCGCTCTGCGGGGCAAAAAGGACAGATAGGACAAAAGCCAGGATGTTTGTTAACAAGAACGGCGCTGCAAAGCCAGCATGCTTTAGATTCGATTTTTCAATTCCCAATAACCAATTGATTATCAAGGAAATTAATTTAGTTGTATAGAAGGTTTACGCTGATCGATCTGATGATGTAAGGGCGAATTCCGTCCCGCCAAAGGCGGACGAGACTAGTGCAATTCGCCCCTACGCGCCTCAGGCAGGTAGTCCCGGAAAAAAGAAAAATTGTCTGACAAGGGCAGACACGCGGGTCTGCCCCTACAGTTACGCCAACACTATTTTTTTATTCCACCGAATTGCCGGGAAACGAAGCCGCGCCACCGAAAGGTCAGCCCATAAAAATTAAAACAATCATAACATTAGGACTCCCAGATAGGGAAATTCACAGACTACCTTTGAGGCAATGACCGAAGGTCAATCACAACCATTATTTTATTCCTTATCTGGCATTCCAGCCGGGTCTTCCTGTTTTTGGGCCTATTTTTTTCACGCCTTTTTAAATTTCCGGCAAAGGCGAAATCTGAATTTTAATGGTCGGTTTTATGAAAAAAATTCAAGCATATTTCATTTTAATTTCCAAAGGATAATCCTTTAAAAATATGACCGCCCTTACGCTCATTTCGCCAATTGATGGCCGCTATGCCGGAGAAACAAAAGAATTGTCATCCATATTTTCAGAAGCGGCTTTGTTTAAAAATCGCCTTCTGATAGAAATTGAATACCTCATTGCACTCTCAGAAGAAGAAAAAATTAAAGAGCTTTCTGAAATTTCAAGTGACGATAAAAGCTTCCTAAGAAGTTTATATGCCAATTTTGATTTGAAAGAGGCCATTAAAATCAAGAAAATAGAAGCAAAAACAAACCACGATGTAAAAGCGCTTGAATATTATATCAAGGATAAAATAAAAAAACAGCCTGCACTTCATGAAATCCGCGAGTTTGTTCACTTTGCATTAACCTCAGACGATGTAAATAATATTGCTTTTAGCTTGATGCTCAAAGAAGGAGTTGATTCCTATAAATCCACATTAAGCAAGCTAATATCAAGTTTAAAAGATTTAGCAATTCAGAATAAAAGCATTCCTCTGCTTTCCTTAACGCATGGGCAACCGGCAACCCCAAGCACAGTGGGAAAGGAAATTGCGGTCTTTTATCTGCGGTTTAAATCCCAGCTGGAAAGCCTCGAAAGAATTCGCCTTAAGGCAAAATTGTCGGGCGCCACAGGAAACTGGAACGCACATTTGGTTGCCTATCCGGAAGTAAACTGGCTGGCTTTCAGTCAAAAATTCATCGAATCTCTTGGCCTGGAATTCAATCCCCTCACAACCCAGATTGAACCGCACGATTCCAGCGCCGAATGCTTGCATGCGATTGCCCGTTGCAATGCCATCCTTAGAGACTTAAACCAGGATGTCTGGCTTTACATCAGCAGAGGAATTTTTAAACAGCGGAAACTGGCAGGTGAAGTAGGTTCATCGACCATGCCACACAAAATCAATCCCTGGAAGTTTGAAAACAGCGACGGGAATCTGGTCATGGCCAATGCCATCATTATTGC
>CAMDMI010000223.1 GCA_945902135.1 Spirosoma fluviale | reverse complement strand
AGCAGAAACCGGACCCGCCACAATGTGCACATCCGCTCCCATTGATAGCAGACATTTCGCAATTTCTGCACCCATCTTACCGGTGGAATGGTTCGAAATAAACCGAACCGGATCCAAAGCCTCGCGGGTAGGACCAAGGGTAATCAGTACTTTTTTTCCTGAAAATGGCTTAGGCGCAGCAAAAAAATCTTCAACCAAACGAAAGAGATTTTCGGGCTCTTCCATTCTGCCTTTGCCCACCAGACCAGAAGCAAGTTCGCCTTCAGCAGGTTCTATTACCCGAACGCCATCTTTCACCAACTGAGAAATGCTACGCTGGGTAGCTGGGTGCAACCACATATCGAGGTCCATGGCTGGTGCAACCCAAACCGGACAACGGGCAGATAAATAAGTGGTCAGCAAAAGATTGTCTGATTGCCCGGATGCCATCTTCGACAAAGTCGAAGCTGTTGCGGGTGCGATTAACATCAGGTCTGTTTCCAAACCAAGTTGAACATGGTTGACCCATTCACCGGTACCAGCATCAAAAAGTTCTGAATGAACCGGAGAATCGGCCAAGGTTGCTGGCGTAAGTTTTCCCACAAAGGCTTGGGCGGGAGGTGTGAGCAGGACTTTTACCTCAGCACCTGCTTTTTTGAAAAGCCGGATCAAGCTCAAACTTTTGTAAGCAGCAATTCCGGCAGAAATGCCAAGAAGAATTTTCTTTCCCTTCAAAACAGACATGCTGAAAATAACCTCAGGAGATTGCGAATAAACGAAGTTTTCAATCAAATTCCGATGTTGCAATCCTAAGGGCCTGATTATTGCTACCGCATCAGACAGGAAAGGTTGGCCACAGGAAGCAGGGAACGAAAATTGAGATTCCGGTCATAATCGGTGCGAAGGCCGAAACTAAGCAGCAAGTTAGTTCCGATGCGAAAAGAACCACCATAACCCAGTTGCACATGGGCATCGTTTTTCAGCAATCTTTCACCGGTCTCAAAATTGGTTTGCCGGCGCTGGTCATTCTGCAGCACCATTTCCCCGAAGAAATTAAACTTTACATTGCCATAGCGGATGTTGATGCCACGGAAAAAACTGAATTCCTTTTCGTTGAACATCACATTTTTTATCATCCCTGATAGAAACCAGGAATCACCCAGTCCGATTCCTCCGGTTAGCCAGACGCCGAATCCCTGTTGCTTCAATTGCAGGCTGTCAATACGGTCGCCCTGATAAAGGAAGGTTTTGCCGAAGGCAAGATCCAGGCTGGCTGAATTCCAGAAGCGCCGCATGAAAATTCCCCGCATAAAATTGCTCCGGTCCTTAAGTTGCATGTCTATGGACTGCAATTGCTGTTCCATATTGAAAATTCTATAGGCCCGTTCAAATTTTCCGCCATCAGTTCTGGCAGTATCGGGCGAATCCACAAGCCGCTGCATTTGAGCAGCCAGGGTGTCTCTCATCGGCTGGATGTCTTGATTTCCAATCTGAAAAACTTCTTTGGTGGCATAAAAATCTTTCTGACTGAAGAGATTGATTTTTACGGCCCAAGCCATTTCGCGGAGGGTGTCTTGCGCAATGGTTCCAATCGATAAATTGGTACTGGAAAGCCGTCGCATCAGCCAGCCAGCTTTTTGGTAGGCCGAATAGGAATTCTGAGGCCGGTCGTACAAAAAGGACCAGACGGGCGTTGCTTCCAGACAGAGATTTGGTGTGAGACGGTAGGTTTTAAAAGACCAGTCCACCTTAAAGTCCCGCACTACAGAAGGCATTCCCACCATACTTGGGTCGGCATTGAGAAGAGATAGTGCCGGCGAAACCGGTATGGCGAACTCGGTATAGCGGAATTCGGCACCCTGAGGCAAGGTAGCCGGCAACTGACCGGGTATTTGTGAAAAAACCCCGGCTGGGGCTAAAGCAAAAATCCAGGCCGGGGTCTTGAAAAAATGTAAAAGCTTATCCAGCATTAAAAGTCAAAACAAAGGTGAATATTCCGTTTAAGTTCTTCGCAAAAATAGCTGAAACACAGAATCAAGCTTCAGAAATTACCGGATAATCGGGTTGGTAGTGTAGTTTACGGTAGTAGCGTTGTTGGTTTCGGTTGATTCCGTAATTACTGTCCGGCTATCAACCATGATTTTTTTCAGCTGGTTATTTTCTAATTCGTAGGAAGGAGGAAAACTGTGATTAATTTCCTGCCTCACATAACAGAAGCGGGGATCATCCGTATCAAACCCGGGGAAGCGATATATGGGAGCAACGCCTCTTCCCGAATAGGTTACAAATGAAGAAGCCCCTGCTGCAAGGGAAGGAGAGATAAAACTCTTCAACGCAACGGTGGAGGTAGTCTTAAACATTTCTACATGGAAGCCTACACCAGTACCTGCTGAACCCTGGTTTTTAATGTAAATTCTCATATCAGGCAGGTTATAATCCAGCTTCATTATCCGCTTGTCTGCTGTGCCGGAATAGAAGACATTGGATAAGGATCCTGCCTGTGTAAAACTGGTGAGGGGCGGAAGGCCGGTGCAGAAAGATCCGGGTAGCATGTAATAGTTGAAGGTCCCGTCTCCGACCGTACCAAGGCCGCCGGCGAAAAGGCGCTGGCTAATGCCTTCCACAATTAGGTCAGGTTGGGCCGCAGGTGGAGCGTTAACAATAAGACTCATTTCATCAGAAGCTGAAGCTGCATCGGCATCTCTAACCGTTACGCGAAAAACATAGGTTCCGGCTGATAAGTTACTGACCGTTGTTGTCTTTGAGGTCGGACTGGCAATTTGCGGACTTCCCGGACCGGATACCGTGCCCCAGAAATAATTGAAAATGCCTCTGTCATCGGTACTGCCCTCGGCGGAAAGACTGGTAGATGTGCCAGAAATAGTTTTGTCCAGGCCGGCCTTTGCAACCGGAGGAAGGTTTGCTACAGTGAACGAAAGCACAGAACTGAAAACATAAGGATCTTGTTCACCTTCCTTACTGATGCGCTTTCCAATACGGTAAAAGCGGTTTCCTGCCGGTAGTAAAGTTCTGGAAACTGGCACACTGCAATTGAGTGTATTGCCAATCCTGCTTATGTTAACATTGTGGCGTAAAACACCGGTAGGGGTTGCCAGTTCTTCGAGGTTGTCGTTGGCAGCCAACTGGTCAAGATTACTTAATTCTGCACTTGTTGCAGCGTGGTACAGAAATAAGGTCACCGAATTCTGGCAGCTTAGGTTGGTCGCCTCGGGCTGGGCAATCCTGAAAAGATTGGAGGTAAATGCCAGCGTATAGATTTTGTTGTCTACCAAAGGACTTACAACCGGATTGATGGAAACCGGAGCAAACATAAGCGACAACTGGCCTTCAGGAGTATTGCAAAAAGGACCGACAATATCAACCTTAAATGTCCCTAAAGGCAGAATCGTGCCCGGAAATGCCGGATTGGAATAAAACACAGTAAATGTACGCTCACCCAATGCTGCAGCACTGGTTACACTAACATTCACACGAACTTCCGTAGTGCATGCACTCACTGCTTTATTGACAGAAGTTTTTGTAATGGTAATTCCGGTTCCGCTTGAAACAACAGAGGTGCACAGATTTGTATTTTCACCAAAAATTCTCAAAGCATAGGTCCCTCCGGCAGGGAGCAGAGGCTTTTGTGGCGGCGTATAGTTCACATCATTCACCGTAACACGGCAAATTGCTGCTTCTGAGTTCTCTGAGAAAAAACAAAGGAATGCGAACGAAGCGAAGAAAGAAAAAGCTGCTGGCGTTAGATTTTTAAAGAATTGTTTCATCGTTGGGTTTTGATTATGTTCTGCAAATAATAAAATTCTAATCATTCAACAAAACACTTTGAAACAACCTAAAAAATTAAAAGTGGCTGGTCAAAATGTCCGCTTTACTAATTCCGCAAGAAGAAAAGCTCGATTCGTTATCTGAAAAATGCAGCTTAGCCCTAGCCTACGGTAAGAATTAAAGCCATCAAGAATTTATCATTTTTAAAACAACTATAAAATTCCTTTTCATCGCTTCAGCAAAATACCCGAACTCCCCGTTTTTGAAGAGGAAAGCACAACCGAATAACGCTTGTCGCCGGTCAAAATCTGAAGATCTGCCGTATTGGGTGGAATCTGACCTTC
>CAMDMI010000222.1 GCA_945902135.1 Spirosoma fluviale | reverse complement strand
CTCTTAATTGGGAATCCCAATCTTTTGCAACCCGACAAAAACTGGTTGCACCATTTTCCAGTGACCTGTCCATGGTGAGAATACCTGTACTTTCTCTGCTCAGGTAGCTCACATAAACAGCACAGGTAATTTCCAGACCAGCATGCATTTCCTGAACCATGTATTCGTCATCTTCCAGCAAAGTTGCATCAAACTTGCCCTTCATGAGACCACGGGAACCACGGCCTTTTCTGGGTTTTGCAATTGCCGATTCAAATTGACCCCTCCATTCCGTAGGCAAAAAACTTTTGGCGAAAGGAATTCCTAAAGCATTGTGGTGTTCCCAGGTTAGGAATTTGTCGATATAAATTCCGGATGCCTGAACACCAGAGGTAGCCAAACGAGCCGAAAAACGATCGGCTGCAGAAGCAAGGTAGAAAACTTCAAAATCGGTTGAAGGAATGATTAAATCGACACTTTCCTCCTCAACTATTTGCGAAATCCGGTCTAAATATCCGGGGTCGAAGGCAAAAGGCACTTCGTGAAAAGCATCAATTAGGTGGTTTCCTGCAGAAAAAGGCGCAGAATTTGTGCCAACAATCCGAAGAGGCATTCCTGTATTCCGGAGATTACGCACAATCCCTTGACCAACATTCCCTCCTATTCCAGTTACGATAATTGTCCTTTCTTCCATGTAAAATATTGGTGAAGACCTTCTTCTAATTCTATTGCTGGCGACCAGCCAAGTTCCTTGCGGGTGTGGCTGTTATTAAATTTCATTGAGTGCGAATTATCCTCACCAACATGCTTGATTTCTGCACCTGTAATCCTTGCAATCATTTCAGCCAATTCGAGGTTTGAAAAACTTTTTTCTCCCATTCCCAGAAACACCCCTTTTTTTCCTGAATCCATGAGGCAAGTCATTAAAGTTGATGCATCGCTGGCATGCAAGTAAAACTGTTGCCGAGATCCATCACCCCAAACCTCAATAAGGCCCAAATTCATCGCCTGAGAAAAAAACCTTGGTATGATGGTATTCGGATTCATTCCCGGCCCGTAAAGAGAGGGAAATCGAAGAATTGCATAATCATTTAAGCTTGAAACCCATTGTTCTGCCCAAAGTTTTGACAATCCATAAGGTGCAGAATTTCCGGGAAATGATGTTTCGTTCAGAACTCCTGGCTGTTGCCCGTAAACAGAAACCGAGGACGCAAACACCATTCTGGCATTGGGATACTTGGAAACCAATTTCTCAGTCAGCTGGACATTGGACTCGAATAAACTTTTGCTATCCCCAATCCCATAAGCCACCAAGGCAGCCAGATGGAAAATATTACTAATACCCGAGTCGGGAAGGACAGTGTGATCTAGGTCAAATAAATTAGGGTTGATTCCGGAATCAGATACCAAAAACTCCCTTAAGCACCGACCTAAAAAACCAGAGGCTCCGGTTACCAGAGTATCACTAAAAAATCCTGAATCCAAGGGAGTAAAATAGACTGTTGTTATGCCGTGGGCAAATATGCTGTTTTTCTCCTGAAAATTAGAATCAAGGACTCCAGTTGAAAGATATCAGAAACAATAAAGAGAAATTCAATTGCCAGCCACAGCGCCCAAAGCTTCTTTAAAAACCTTTAAAACCCTTTCGCGGGCGAATGAATGTTCAACCACGGCTTGCTGCATGTAAGACAGGCTGTTATATTCCGGAACCCATTTCTTTATGTAATCGAGGTTCTTATCAAATTTCTGTGTTTGAAGAATTGGATTGAAAACCCTGAAATAGGGCGCCGCATCACAACCGGAACTTGCCGCCCATTGCCAGCCTCCGTTGTTGGCAGAAAAATCAAAATCAAGCAATTTTCCTGCAAAATATGCTTCTCCCCAGCGCCAATCAATCAACAAGTGTTTGACCAGAAAACTGGCGGCAATCATGCGCACCCGATTGTGCATAAATCCAGTAGAATTGAGTTCCCTCATTCCTGCATCCACAATGGCAAAACCCGTTTTGCCTTCACACCAAAGAGCAAATTCCTCAGGGTCGTTTCTCCAAGGAATCCGATCATAGGCCGGTTTGAAAGACTTCCCCTCGCCCACCTGCGGAAAGTTCCAGAGAATTTGCATGTAGAACTCCCGCCATATCAATTCATTGAGCCAGGTGGCACTTAACTGAAGGCCAATCCTTACACAATGCCTAATGCTAATGGTGCCAAAACGCAGATGAACACCTATTCTAGAAGTAGCCGGCAATCCTGGAAAATCCCGCTTTTCAGCGTATGCCCGTAGAAGATCTTCGCTTATGGTGGTTGGAGGAAATTCCTCTACAGCAGGAACAAATCCCATGTCCTCGAGGGGAATAATACCTGAAGAACTCCATGACAAAAAGTTTCCCCCAAGTGATGCACAATCCCGGACATGATAATCGTCTGCTTTCAACAAAGACCGCCAGCGATTGGCATATGGCGTAAAAACAGTGTAGGGATTTCCTTGTGCCGAAAGCACTTCCTGCTTTTCAAAAATTACCTGGTCTTTAAAGGTTAAAAATGAAATACCTGCGGAAGAGAGCAGATTTGAAATTGATCCATCCCGCTCTTTGGCATAAGGTTCATAATCATGGTTGGCATAAACTGCCTTCAGATTTCCTTCTGAAATTAAGGTACGGAAGGCCTCTTCAGGACTGCCATAAAATGTACGAAATCCAGAGCCTCTCGCAGCAAGTTTATCCTGTAGGGAACAAAGAATTGAATGAATAAAACGCAATCTTTTGTCCTCTGGATTTTCAAGTTTATCAAGAATATTTTTATCGAAAATAAAAACCGGAAGCACAGGAAAGCCAGATTTCAAAGCTTGAAAAAGTCCGGTATTGTCTTCCAGCCGGAGGTCTCTCCGAAACCAAAAAACCACATAAGAAGGAAAATTCATAATTACCACTCACAACAAGTAATCCATGATATTGGTTTTTTTAATTCAAGGAAAGCGCCGGATTTTTTTTCACCGAAATGGCTAAACTTGCAGTGCCCAAGGGAAACACCAAAAAGAACCATACAACACAATCGAATGCGTCCAGAGAATACCTACCAAGCAGAACAGTTTCAGCCCTTTGGCAATTCGGGGAACACAATAGAGGAAAATCAGCCAGCTTACCTGAGCGCTCCTGGCGAAACGCCATTTGCCAGAGGACCCTATCCTGCCATGTTTACTACTCAGCCTTGGACGATCCGGCAGTACGCAGGTTTTTCTACCGCCCGGGAATCCAATGCTTTTTACCGACAAAATCTGGCTGGAGGGCAAACCGGTCTTTCCGTGGCCTTTGATTTGCCCACGCACCGAGGTTACGATTCCGATCATGAGCGGGCCGCTGGAGATGTAGGCGCAGCTGGAGTTGCCATAGACTCAGTGGAGGATATGAAAATTCTTTTCGACAGCATTCCTTTGGATCAGATTTCTGTTTCCATGACCATGAACGGTGCCGTGATCCCAATTCTGGCATTTTTTATCGTTGCGGCAGAAGAGCAGGGAATTCCACCTGAAAAACTCGCCGGAACTATTCAGAACGACATTTTAAAAGAATTCATGGTGCGGAATACCTTCATATATCCGCCTGCAGAATCCATGAAACTCGTGGCTGAAATTTTTGCATACACAGCGCAAAAAATGCCAAAGTTCAATTCCATTTCGGTGAGTGGATACCACATGCATGAGGCTGGAGCCCCTGCGGACCTTGAGCTTGCTTACACATTGGCCGATGGAATTGAGTATGTAAAAACCGGCCTCAAAGCAGGCCTTTCCGTGGATGAATTTGCCCCCAGAATATCTTTTTTCTGGGCGATTGGAATGGATTACCTGACCGAAGTCGCCAAACTGCGTGCAGGACGAATCCTTTGGGCTGAATTGATGCAGCAGTTTAACCCTAAAAGCAGTAAATCCTTGATGCTGAGGGCACACTGTCAAACTTCAGGATATAGCCTTACGGAACAAGATCCTTTTAACAATGTGGCCCGAACCGGAATGGAAGCCATGGCCGCAGCGCATGGTCATACCCAAAGCCTTCATACCAATTCACTGGATGAAGCAATTGCACTTCCAACACCATTTTCAGCCAGGATTGCCCGAAATACACAGATTTTTATCCAACAGGAAACAGATACCTGCAAATTAATTGACCCTTGGGCTGGCTCCTCAGAATTGGAAAAAAGGAC
>CAMDMI010000221.1 GCA_945902135.1 Spirosoma fluviale | reverse complement strand
CTGCTGATGCCCACTTATATCGCGGCACTGCTTTTCCGATTTGAGCTCCTCGTTTTAAGTCCGGACTTGAGATCGGCTGTTTTGGTTTTTTTGTTCTCAACAAGCTTCCTATTTCCAATTCTGGCAATTGGACTGCTTTGGGCTGCCGGTTTACTCAAAAGTCTGAGTATGGATGACAAGAAAGACCGGCTTCTTCCTCACCTTTTTACCTTGCTTGTTTACATCGGCCTTGCCTGGTTTTTCTTTCATTATTTGCCCATGATTGTCCTTCTTGGGTATTTGATGGCGGGCATTGCGGTATCTGTAGGCATTACCGCTTTGATTACAATTTATTGGAAAATCAGCAGCCATATGGCTGGGGTCGGTGGATTGCTTGGATTTCAATTGGCGATATTTTCAGGTTCAAATAATTCTGAACTTTTAATGCCGATAATCGTTTCTATGTTGATTTGCGGGGCAGTTGCGGGTAGCAGGTTTTACCTTCGTGCACACAACTGGCAGCAACTTGGTGCAGGTTTTTTACTGGGCATGGTGATTAGCTCAGCAACTGTGCGTTTTTTTGCGTAATTTTTTTTGAGATGGCTAAAATTACAGAACACATTTCCGGAGCCAAAGGGAAGACACTTTTTTCCTTTGAGATTCTCCCGCCGTTAAAGGGAGAAAGCATTGATTTGCTTTTTGGTGGGATTGAACCTTTGATGGAATTCAAGCCGCCTTTTATCGATGTTACCTACCATAGAGAGGAGTACATTTATAAAACCCGCGAAGGAGGTTTGCTCGAAAAGCGGGTTACCCGAAAACGCCCTGGTACTGTTGGAATCTGCGCAGCCATTATGAACAGGTTTCATGTGGATGCCGTGCCGCACCTTATTTGTGGCGGTTTTACCCGGGAAGAAACAGAAGAAGCCTTAATCGACCTTGATTTTCTTGGCATTGACAATGTCCTTGCCCTCAGAGGTGATCATATAAAATCAGAAGGGTATTTTATTCCGGAGCCGGGTGGCCATCCATATGCGTCTGATCTGGTGATTCAGATTAAGAATATGAATGCTGGAAAATACATTGATGAAGAAATGAAGATGGGCAGCCAAACTGATTTCTGCATTGGTGTAGCCGGATATCCGGAAAAACATTTTGAGGCGGCAAACATGGAAACCGAAATTAAGTACACCAAGAAAAAGGTGGACCTTGGTGGGGAATACATTGTTTCTCAAATGTTTTTCGATAACAAGTCGTATTTCAGTTATGTGGATCGCTGCCGGGCAAGTGGCATTACTGTGCCAATTATTCCGGGTCTGAAACCCATTACTTCTAAAAAGCAGCTTACTGTATTGCCGAGGATTTTTGCCCTTAATATTCCACAGGACCTTGTAAATGCTGTGGAGGCAGCCAAAGACGACAAGGCCGCCAAGCAGGTTGGTATTGAATGGTGTGCAGCCCAATCCAAAGAACTGATGGCTGCAGGTGTTCCATTGCTGCATTATTATAGCATGGGCAAAAGCGATGCGGTGAAACAGATTGCAAGTCAATTGTTTTGATATGAAACTGATGCTCGCTCCCGGGACATTTGACGGCAAAACCGTCCTCATTACCGGGGGAGGAAGTGGTCTTGGCTTATCTATGGCCGAAGGTTTGCTTCGATTGGGCGCTAAGGTTTGCCTGATGAGCAGGTCTGAAGACAAACTTCAGGCAGCATCTGAAAAGCTTGTTTCCCAAACAGGTGGATCTGTATTTACATTTTCTGCGGATGTGCGGGATGCCGCTAAAGTGGAAGAGGGAATTCGGTATTTCATTGAATGTGCCGGTGGCTTGCATGCTGTGGTGAACAATGCAGCAGGCAATTTTATTTCACCCACTGAAAGGCTTTCGGCCAATGCTTTTTCTTCCATTATCGACACAGTTTTAAAAGGAAGTATTCATACAACGCTGGCTGCTGGGAAATACTGGATTGAAAAAAAACAGCCAGGTGTTTTTCTCAATATTGCCACCACCTATGCCAGTACCGGATCTGCTTTTGTGGTGCCATCGGCGACTGCCAAAGCCGGACTTATCGCACTTACCCGTTCGCTGGCCGTAGAATGGGGCGAATATGGAATTCGCAGCAATGCCATTGCCCCCGGCCCATTTCCTACTGAAGGGGCTTGGTCCCGTTTGTTTCCAAAAGAAGCATTGCCGCCAGCGCTGGCAGACAAAATGGATTTTGCTTCCCGCATTCCGATTGGTAGAGTGGGAAACCATGAAGAGCTGGTTAATCTGGTGACTTTCCTGCTGTCGGATTTTTCGGCCTACATCAACGGGGAGCTTGTGACCATTGATGGTGGGGAATGGTTGCAAGGTGCTGGCGAGTTCAATTGGCTCAAAGCAGTGCCCCACCAAATGTGGGATGCCATTGAGAAAGCAACCCGCAAGGGCGCTTAAAAAGCTGTTTTTTCCAGAAATTCGGCCAGCCTATGGCTTGCTTCAGCGCGGTGACTAAATTGATTTTTGAGTTCCGGGCCCAGTTCACCAAAAGTTTGCTCATATCCATTGGGAATAAAAATCGGGTCGTACCCAAAGCCATCATTTCCAAGCATTTTTTCTGAAATACGGCCATCCACAATCCCTTCGAACGAATAAGCTTCACCCTGCCAGAATAGGCAGAAAACGGAACGAAACCGCGCCTTTCTGCTGGATTTTCCTTCCAGATTTTTTAAGAGCAAATTCATGTTTTTGAGTGCATCTCTGTCGGCTCCGGCATAATGCGCCGTATCCACACCCGGTTCCCCATTCAGCGCCTCAACTTCCAATCCTGTGTCGTCGGCAAAGCAGTCCACATTGTAATGCTGGAAAACCCAAGCGGCCTTTTCAAAAGCATTTCCTTCAAGCGTTCGCTGGTTTTCGGGCAATTCTTCGTTACAGCCAATGTCCTTTAGACTCAATATTTCAAAGTTTTCAGGCAGAATCGCCCGCACTTCTTCCATTTTGTGTGCATTGTTGGTGGCAAAGCACAATCTTGTCTTTTTCATGCACGAACTTAGTAAAGGATTTTCCTAATTACTGCCCAATTGTCAGACCGCTCAGAATGGCGCAATCCTTGTATTGCAAATGTGCGGAATCCTGAAACAGGATTATCAATATGGAACAAGAAGAAAACCCATTGGGAAACAAGGAAATGGAAGCCAGGAATGAAGAAACTCCCGAATCTGTAACCTCTGAAAAAGAAGGAACAGAAAATCAGGAAGCCGACATTATTGTATCTGAGGAGACAAATATTCAGTCTGAAATTGAAAAGGCCAAGGCCGAAGCAGCGGAGTGGAAAGACAAGTATGTTAGGCTTTATGCTGAGTTTGAAAATTTCCGCAGCCGCACATCCAGAGAAAAAATTGCCATGGTTGGAACAGCCTCAGAAGGATTGATGAAAGATCTTCTGCCGGTAATTGATGATTTTGAAAGAAGTCTGAAGGCTATGGAAACTTCGGATGAAGTAAGTAGTTTGAAAGAAGGTGTTGATCTTGTTTTTCATAAATTTACAGGCCTTCTCCATCAGAAAGGACTCAAGGCCATGGAGACAATCGGAAAACCTTTTGATGCAGATTTTCACGAGGCAATTACCCAGTTTCCTGCGCCAGACCCATCTCAAAAGGGCATGGTTATAGATGAACTTGACAAGGGATATTCACTGAACGATAAAACCATTCGCTTTGCCAGGGTAATAATTGGCGCCTGATAACCACATTTACTATGGCCAAAAGAGATTTTTACGAGATTCTGGGAATAGCAAAGAATGCAAGTCCTGAAGAAATCAAGAAAGCCTATCGTCAGCATGCCATCAAGTTTCACCCGGATAAAAACCCGGGCAATACTGAAGCAGAAGACAAATTTAAGGAAGGAGCTCAAGCGTATGAAGTTCTAAGCGATCCGCAGAAGAAAGCCCGTTATGACCAATATGGGCACGAAGGTCTTGGAGGCGGTTTTGGAGGCGGCGGTGGCGGCTTCCAGAATATGGATGATATTTTCTCCAGGTTCGGGGATATTTTCGGGGATGATTCACCCTTTGGATCCTTCTTTGGTGGAGGCGGAGGCGGAAGGGGCGGCCAGCGCATGCGCAAGGGTTCAAATCTGAGAATCAAACTCAAACTCTCGCTGAAAGAAATTGCAGAGGGCGTTGAAAAGAAAATTAAGGTAAACCGAATGGTGGCTGC
>CAMDMI010000220.1 GCA_945902135.1 Spirosoma fluviale | reverse complement strand
GTGTGATGGATAGCAGTGCAGCATTTCGAGGAAGTTCAAGCCAGGTGTTCCTGAAATCGGTGAAAAATCAATTAATAATTGGAAGGGAACTCGGCTTTCCAGTGCATGCGATTTTCCACAACGAGCATCCAAACTGGGCGGCTTGGGACGATGCCATCCAACAATTTACAGCGCTCTGAAATCAGAAAGACTGTCTAAAAGACAAACCCAAAAGGCCTGTTTTAAATGAAATTCCCGGAGTGGAATCTATGAGTTTTTCAGGCAAGCCAGAATAGGCAAATTCGACCTGCGAGAATGGTCCAGATTGCCACCAGGTGCCAATTTTGAATCCGGGAGCGATTGAAGTACTGCTTTTTACAAAAGCGTCGCCTTGATTATTCGTGCTGGTAGAATTGCTTCCCAGCCTTCCCCAACCTTGCACAGATGCAAGAACGCCGGAATGCCGCGTTATCGCCGAGCGAACGCCGAGTTCTGCTCTGGCAAAAACCATCAAACTCGTTCTGACTTCTTTACCTCCTGCCATTTGCGGACTCACCGAATACCGACCATCAGCTGTCGAAGAAATCAAATAAGATTCAGGCAATTTGGAAACAGCTGTCAAAATAGACCTCCGGATGAAAGTGCCGATTTCAAGGCCATAAAAACAGGAGAATTGTCGCTTAATTGGCTGCTCAAGTCTAATTCCAATGCTTGCAAAGCCGGCCTGGGTAAAAGACGGATCAGACACGGAATACTTCCATTTTTCCGACATCGCCGAATTAAGTTCAACGCTTGAAACTGCATATCCGGTTTGAACCGAAATAGAACGCAAAAATCCGGGCTTGGCTTTGGAAGGAATTGCGGACACCGGCTTTTCGCTTAACTGAGGAATTAACGGCGTTTCGAAATTGTTCAGTGACAGTAAAGCTTGTTTCGGATCCAAATAGGCGATTTCTTCATTTAAAGAATTCGAAGGTAAAATTGTAGACGGGTCAATACTTCCTGGCGGTAAAGGTTGAGTTTCTGAAATTAGATTTTCTGAAACTTGATTGGCAACGGAATTACCTAAATCTGTTTCTGAAGAAGCAAGTTCAGGTTTTGCAGTTGAACTGTTTTGCAAAATGTTCTGGCGCTGCCTTATCTCTTGGTTTTCATTTTGAATGGAAGCAACTTTAGAATTGTCTGAAGCAGAATTTTCTTTCTGATTCATTTGAATTTTATCGGCAGCAGCCCCTTTTGAAATGAAGGCATTCCCAGATTGAAGGCCTTGTTGCAGCAGCTCGTTTTTGGCGATCAATGATTCCTCAACCTTAGGCTCAAATGGGTTTTTAAAATAGGAAACGGAAAACGAAACCAGCAAAATCAAAGGCAAAACAGCCAAAGCCAATCTGCGCCGGATCGTTTCTGCCCTTAGTTTGCGCTCGATGCCATTCCATCCATTTGGAATTGGCTCTCCCGACCAATCATCAAACCGGTCGGAAAGGAAACCCCTTTCATCTTCCTGTTTCATAGAGTTGGTTTTTGAGTTGTTGTTTCAGAAGTTGTCTTGCCCTGGAATACTGTGATTTGGAAGTCCCAACACTGATTCCAAGCATTTCTCCAATTTCAGCGTGGGCGTATCCCTCGATGGCAAACAATGTAAAAACGATTCTGGAACCTTCAGAAATACGGGCCAGCATTTTCAAAATTTCCTGGGTACTTAAATTGGAAATCGCCTCAATAAAACCATCCGAATGGTTTAAAATTGCGGCAGAATTATCCTCTACAAAATCGAGTGGACGCCTTCTTCGGTGGTGGTATTGGTTGATGGATTCCCGGATAAAAATCCGCTTCATCCAGCCTTCAAAACTTCCTCCTTGATAAGTGGAAAGTGATTTAAAAACTTTAATAAATCCCAATTGAAGAACATCCTCTGCCTCCATCCTATCGGCGGCATACCGAAGACAAATTCCCAGCATCGGCTTTGCAAAGGCTTCATAAAGGGCGCGCTGTTGCCGGGCATCTTCGTCGATGCAACCCTTGAGGATTTTTTGAAGGATTTCCGGCTTCATTTATGCAAATATAAAAAGAATGGGCAGACCAAAACAGTCCGCCCTTTCCAATTGATTAACCCTTTAACTAACTGTTCAATCTAACCTTAAAATATTTCCTTATTGGTGCACATAAATTCTCAAATATCCACTGTCTGTTATGCCCCTTATGTTGCGATAACGATAGGACAAGTACCCTGGACCTATTGAAGAAGTCTTTTTTGAAATTACTTTATATCCATTTCCAGATGGAATGATTTTCAAATTAGGCGTAGCGGAAAGTTCAAAATAATTAGGATCAAGGTCGCCATCGCAGAAGTTAACACTGGATTTAAAGGTAAAATAGTTCACCTTCAATGTGTCATCTTCGTTGAGATGAACTGGATCCTCTCTGTTTTCTACATTAAAAAAATCATCACAATAATTGCTATCAGGCACAAGTGACAATTTTATAAAACGGGTTTTGCTTTGAGACTTCGAATCCTTGTTGGAATAAGCAAGGAACAGATTTCGCTTTTGATTCCTTGAAAAAGTAATTCTCAACCTAATAGAATCTGAAAGAGTCACATTGCTTAATCCGGAAGGAACCGCTACCAGCTGGCGAACATCATCCGGACAATAAACATCCCCTGAAAGGAATGGCAATACAATGTTTTTAGGTCCGGAACTCAGGACAATATTTTGCGTGTCGATTGGGTTGTAAACCGGACTGCAGACATTTTGGTTGATTCTAATATCAAGAATTACCTGACTCTCCTTGCAAATATCTGGCCTGCATAATTTATACTGAACGGTATCCTTTCCTGAGAAACCCAGTTCGGCTTTATAGATAAAACTGCGGCCATCTTTCTTTGGATAAATTTTTCCGTGAGCTGGCTTGGAAAATTCAACGGTAACCGGATAGTTAATTCCATTTGCGGCCATTACATTGATTTCAACAGAATCGCCAGTTACGGCAAGCTTGATAAGCTCCAATTCATTTTGAATGAAAAAATCGGGTTCTGGGCTCTCCTTAACCCTGTTACATGACAAGGCAAGGAAGCACAGAAATAGTAGTGAAAGTTGTATGGAAAAAAGTTTCAAAGTAAAAAGTGATGATTTGCGCTTTGGACATCAGAAAGACAAATGAGAAAGGGCGCAGGTTGTAATGGAGTTGAAAATTTCAGAGAAATCTCAACTAAGCTGCTCAGAAACAATAAGCCATCTACCTTTAATTTTTCTCACCAAAACAGTAAAAAAACCGCCCTGGAATTTCTTATCGTTTTTTCTAAGCCATTTCCCGGTAATCATGGCATCCATTTCTCCAATTAATTCGATGTGAATGGCATCATAATCGAGATGGCCCATGGAAACTGAATCTGGATAATTTTTTAACAATTTCTTTTCAAGCCGGTCGTAGCCGTATTGAAGACCTCTTACCGAAAGTGAGCGAAGTGTATCTGAATTCCAGTAAGCAGACAGAAAGCCTTTTAAATTTCCTTTGTTCCAGTCAGTCTCCTGTTTTTCCAAAATGGAAATAAGCATTTTCTTTTTTTCATGTGCCAGATTGGGGGCTGGCCGGACTATTTCCTTTTCACGGGAATTGCCAGGGGCCTTTCCGACTTGCGCTAACACAGAAAAATGACATGCGAAAGCGGCCGACAGAATCAAAACCAGAATTTGAATCTTCTTCATCCGCTTCAAATAAAAGGAATCAAGGTGGAATTTCCTTGAAAGTCGCTCAAATCATACTGCGGAACCGGGAAAATTATTTCTTTCCTATTTTCAAAGCTTGCTCCAGGCGATCTGCTTCTTCCTGAATAATTCCGTTGAAATTAAAGGCATTGGCAAAGCGATCATCTGGTTTTTCCCAGGCTGCAAAGTTCATTACACTAAGCGTTTGGCCACTTCGGATTTTGAACCGAACATATGAGGAGGATGAGAGGGAATCTAGGCTGAAACTTTTAGCCAAAATTCTTCCTTGTCCAAGAAAATCTTTGGTCGGAAACAGCAAACCAAAACCAAAATGGCCATTTCCTTCTTTGCCCTGATTGACATGAACAGAGATGGCCGAATGGCTTGAATTTGATTTAGAAAATTCTGGCTGCTGACTTCCCGGTGGAAGTGAAAACCCAAAAGCAAGTTCTTTCTGGCCTACAAAACCAGTAAAAAGCAATTCACTTTTGTACCAGTTTTT
>CAMDMI010000219.1 GCA_945902135.1 Spirosoma fluviale | reverse complement strand
TCTTTGGGAATTAGATTGAGTAACCCCTTTAAAACTTAGTAAAAGGAGCAAAATCAAAATACCGTAGTATCTGCTTGTGTTTGTTTGTTGTTTATTCATTTATTATTGTCGTTAATGTTGCACGGTTTGTCATCGAATGAGGCATAACGGTTCTCTTTCCGCAATATTGCGTATATCCCCCATATCTCATAACTCTAGGTTATCCAGCGGACTTTTGATTTGCTCCCCTCCCTTTTTCGTTATGTGGGTATAGATCTCGGTCGTTTTCACCGAGCTATGGCCCAGGATTTCCTGTATGTAGCGAATGTCAGTGCCCCGCTCCAGCAGGTGGGTGGCAAAAGAGTGCCGCAGGGTATGTACCGTTGCAAAGGGATTTACGCCTGCTTTTTCTACCGCCCGGCGCAGAATGGCCTGCACGCTTCGTACAGAATACTGTTCCTCTGTTTGTCCTTCAAATAACCAGTATCTTGGCCGGTATGCCGATTGATAAGTTTGTAACTGTGTCTTCATTTTTTCTGACAACAGAGAGTAGCGATCCTTCTTTCCCTTCCCCGATTTAACAAATATCTTATTACTGGCAAAATGTAAATCGTCTTTGCGGATCGAAATTACTTCCGAAAGCCGTAATCCGGCGGAGTATATCAGCATTAAAATGGTTTTGTGTTTGGTGTTTTCGCATGCCTGAATAATTTTTACCACTTCTTCTTCGGAAAGAACATTTGGCAATGATTTCGGCTCTCTTGGTCGGAGGTTGCGCAGGTCTATTTCCTGTCTTGACACCTTGCGAAAATAAAAGGCTAAAGCATTGATGAAGGTGTTTTGAGTGGATTCACTCCATTTTTGTTGTTTGATTTGCTTAAGCAAATAGTTACGGATTTGGTCACGGTCCGTGTTGGTAAGGCTATTATTCGTTTCCATCAGGTACTGAAAAAATGCCTGACGGTAAGTGCGAATGGTGTTGTGACTGTATCGCTGCAACATTAGTTGTTCGACCAACTTTAAGACTGCTACTTCTTCTGTTTCGCTTAGGGCAATTTTCCTGAGTGGTGTTTTTTCTTGGATGCAGATTAC
Organism: Spirosoma fluviale; assembly: GCA_945902135.1. Taxonomy (GTDB): domain Bacteria; phylum Bacteroidota; class Bacteroidia; order Cytophagales; family Flexibacteraceae; genus CAMDMI01. Next base: position 3,127 of record CAMDMI010000219.1, on the reverse strand, counting down.
AGCATCGATTTCTCGACTTGAGATTCCGTGAATCCGTATCTGGTTCAATAGTAAATCCCTGCATTTTGAATTTGCAGGTACCCGCCAGCCAATAACCTTGTTCCATCCTCCGCCTGGAACCGACTTAATGATACCTGCCAGGTTTTCAATATAACCTTCGTTCTGAATTTGAATCCAATCCCGATTTTCGTGCTGGATTACCTGAAGTTTTACAGTTCCCATAATTGCATACAATATTTAGTTTGCTGCAATTAAATGGCTTTAAATCAAATAGCCGTTTTTAAACGGCTATAGTTGTAAACGGTTTTAATTCAATATAAAAAACCCTGCCAGGATCTATTTCACCTGCACCACAATCCCTCCAAAGCGGGCTTCGTCTGCATAGCAAGGAATGCCGTCGATGTAGCAATCCTGTGACGGATATTTTTCTTTGGTATCAGGATAAAATCCCCCGCATCCTCCAGCAAAATCCAGGTTTTGAAAGGCTACCCTTCTGCCAGCTGCATCGCATGTTTTTTCGGCGCATTCCGGACAGACATATTTTGGATATCGCTCATAAAGCATTAAAGATTTACTGCATATCGGGCATTTATAATTCTCCATGGCTCGAAATTTTTCCTGCAATAAAGTAATTTCTAATTTTTCTTTTTCATCTGAAGCACCATTTCTGAGCGGCGATTGAATAATTTTTCTTCCAATCCAACCGGATATGTATGCGGATTCTCAAACCGCTTGATGGCTGGATGCAGTTTTTGTAAATCTTCCTTGGCTTGTCTGCGGCTTTCATCGAGCCCTGGTTTGCGGTAAACACATTTTCCATCTCTGAAAATCGGCACAAGCAAGTTTTCTGATTCTATGTCTTTTTCAATGGTTTTCCTTTTGGTGAAATCAGATGGATCAATCATGACACAAGGAAATTCGGGTGGATCTATTTCGTCGAATATCAAATCACTTGTAAATCCCTGTCGGTCATAAAATCGCCTTACCTGCAAAATTCCGGGTATGCTGATCTTGCTGGTTTGCTCGCTGAGTTTGATTTTGTAATCCCATCCACCTTCTGCATTTTCTATGGCAGTGAGTTTGTAAACTCCGCCAAGCGAGGATTGGTCTGATGCAGATACCAGCCGCGTACCCACACCCCAGATGTTGATACAAGCGCCCTGCTCTTTCAAGCTTTTGATGATGTGCTCATCTAGGTCGTTGCTGGCCGCGATGCTGGTTTCTTTAAAACCTTCTTCATCCAGCATCCGCCTTGCTTCAGTGCTTAAATAGGCAAGGTCGCCGGAATCGAGGCGAATGCCTGCCAGCTCATATCCTTTCTCTCTTAATTTTTTGCCAACGGAAATCGCATGTTCTACGCCGCGCAATGTGTTGTAAGTGTCCACCAAAAAAACGGCATTTCCGGGCATGGCTGTGGCGTATGCTTCAAAGGCTTCTTCTTCGCTCATGAATGACATTACCCAGGAGTGCGCATGCGTGCCCCGGATGGGAATTCCGAAAAGTTTACCGGCCAGTACATTGGAAGTGGCCGAACATCCGCCCACATAGGCCGCCCGGCTGGCAGACAATGCGCCGTCGATGCCCTGGGCACGCCGCAATCCGAATTCCATTACGGCATCGCCTTTGGCGGCCTGACAAACCCGCGCGGCCTTGGTGGCAATCAGGGTCTGGAAGTTTATCGCGTTAAGCAGGAACGACTCCAGCAATTGTGCTTGCCAGATGGGTCCTTTTATCCGCAGCAAGGGCTCATGTGGAAAAACCACCCGGCCTTCGGGAACGGCATCTACATCACAGGAAAATTTCATTTCCCCCAAAGCAAAAAGGAACTGCCTGTCGAATAGGGCTGTTCCATCCGGATTTCGGAGGGATGCAAGGTATTCGAGATCTCCTTGCGTGAAGTGGAAGTTTTCTAAAAGGTCGATGGCATAATGCAGTCCGCAGGAAATGGCATAACCACCTTTAAAAACCGGGTTACGGAAAAATAAATTGAACACTGATTTGCGCTCCGCCATCCCGCTTTTCCAAAAACCCTGGGCCATGGTTATCTGGTAAAGGTCGGTGAGCAGGGTAAGCGAATGCTTGTATAAATCCTGGTGAAGATTCATGGGGTTTTGTCTTTTGGTTTAAAGTGGTTCCAGTCCTGAGCCAGGTTCTGCAGCCATGGTCTGGTACACCTTCCGCATCACAAATGCCGGAAAAAATTTATTGAGCCAGAAGCTGAGTTTGCCTTCCCGGCTCATGACCAAGCGCCTTTTTCGGCCTTCGACTGCTTTGTAAATCAGGCGGGCAACTTCCCCGGGCTGCATCATTTTTTCTTCTTCACGGGGGGATTCGCTTTGAGGCTTGCCGTCTTTGGTGAGTGCGTTTTCACGAATGCGTGAGGCGGTGAAACCCGGACAGGCAACCAGCACATGCACGCCTTTTTTCAACAATTCTGTTTCCAGCGATTCGAGAAATCCTTCCATCGCAAACTTGGAAGCTGAATAGGCTGTGCGCCCCGGCAATCCTTTGAAACCAGCAACGGAAGATATGCCAACGATGCTTCCTTTTGACCGCATGATCCAGGGAAGCGCGGCCTTGCTTGCGTAAACGGTGCCATAGAAATTGGTCTCCATTACTTTTTTGAAGACTCCTAAATCAAGTTCATGAAACAGCGCGCGCATCGAAATTCCGGCATTGTTTACCAGTATGTCCAGCCTCCCATATCGGTTTATGGTTTCAGCCACAGCCCGGTATTGGTCGTTTTCAGAAGCGGCATCGGCTACAATTCCAATGGCTTCTATGCCTTTTTGCCGGAGGCCGTTTTCGGTTTCAAGACATCGGTCTTTATCGCGCCCTGTAAAGGCAATCCTAGCTTGGTTTTTACCAAATTCTTCGGCCAGCGCAAGTCCAATGCCGGAGGTGCCGCCAGTAATGAGGATGACTTTGTCTTTCATTTTGAGATTGTTGATCCTGGAAATTCCAGTCTGTCCATTCGGCTGCGCAAAAGGAAGTCGGCGAGAACCAGTGCTGCCATGGATTCCACAATGGGAACTGCCCTCGGAACCACACAGGGATCATGACGGCCTTTGCCTTCCAGGATGATGGAATTGCCTTCTTTGTCTACACTTTCCTGGTCTTGCATCAG
>CAMDMI010000218.1 GCA_945902135.1 Spirosoma fluviale | reverse complement strand
GACCTGCTGATATCCAACGCTTCGGCCTCTTGTGGATGCACAGTACCGGAATGGCCCAAAGAACCAATCCCGCCAGGCGGAAAAGGGACAATCAAAGCCACTTTTAATTCCAGCGGAAAGCAGGGAACGCAGCACAAGAAAATTGTCATAACCGCAAACACAAAACCCGAGCTTACAGAAATCGCCCTGGAGGGAGATGTAATTCCAAAGCCGGCCGAAAAACCATAATTTATGCACACACTCAATTTTGTTCTTCTTCAGCTAAAAGGATTCGATCCTTCTCTGCTTGTAACCATGGGCGCTGCTTTCCTGGTTATGTATTTCTTCATGATCAGGCCGCAGCAGAAAAAGCAGAACGATCAGAAAAAATTCCTTGCTTCCTTGAAAAAAGGCGACAATGTGGTAACCATCGGCGGACTGCATGGCAAAATCCATGAAATTGATGAGCTCACCCTCATTATGGAAGTTGACCGGGGCATGCGCCTCAAATTTGACCGCTCCGCCATTTCTTTGGAAGGCAGCAAAAGAGTGCAGAGCGAAATCACCGCTTAAACCCAAAAACCCATGAAGGTACTATTTCGCTTCCTTCATCATTTTTATCACTCTGCCCTTAAAAAGGAAAAGCGTGATTGGGAAATCATTTCCTATTGCATTCTGGTTGCAACGATGTTCTGGTTTTTGAATGCGATGGGTAAAACCTACCACTACAACATTGAGGTTCCCGTTCATTATAATTTCAACAGCAAGCGATTTGTTCCCCTCGAAAGCATGCCTGAATATGTGGAGGTTCGGGCAGAAGGTCAGGGTTGGGATTTGCTGCGGGCAATCTGGGCCAAAAGCCCCTCCAAACTTGAAATAAATATTAGCAAACCGCTCGAGACTTTCGCCCTGTTTCCAGGAAGATGGCAGGGGAGCATAAAAGAAATGATGCCTTCTGTAAAACTGGAGGCTGTTTTATCCGACAGTATTTACTGCCGTTTCGACCCAATTGAAACTGTAGAAATTCCGCTATTCGCAGACCTCACCAATTTATCGGTTAAATCCGGCTATCGGATTTCCAGTACAGTGAAAATTACGCCCAATTCGGTGCGGTTTACTGGCGCAGCCAGCCTGACTAGAAAATTGCCACATCAACTTCCACTGAAAATAAGTGGACAAAATGTGCAGGAATCTTTCGACCAGAACATTGCGCTGGATTTTCAGGATGAATATCCCAAAAATCAGCTCTTACATTATGGCCCCGAAAATGTGAATGTGCATTTTTCAATTCGTTCGGCACTTGAAGATGAAATGCAGATTCCCATTATGCTGATGAATACAGATAAAAATCCGAACCTGATTTTGAAGGAAAATAAAATCCTGATCAACTACCTGGTTGCCCAAAACGACAGGCAAAATGTACAGGCAAGCGGTTTTCGGGTAGTGGCCGATGTGGCAACTTTTAACCCGGCTGACTCCACCGTGGAAATTCTGATAAAAAAGCAGCCGGCAATTGTGTCGGATGTGCAGCCCTCAAGCCGAAAAATCAGGGTTTATGGCAGGTAATCTCCCCTTCCAACTTGGCATCACCGGTGGAATCGGAAGCGGCAAGTCGGTGGTGGCTAAGATTTTTTCGCTTCTGGATGTGCCCGTGTACGAATCCGATACCGAGGCCCGTAAACTTTACCTCAAACCCGAAATTCGAAACAAGGTTGAAAGCCTTCTGGGTCCAAAAGCGTATCGCCCGGATGGACTGCCCGACACTGCTTTCATTGCAACAGAAATTTACGGCAAGCCAAACCTGAGGGAAAGTCTCAATGCAGTTTTGCACCCGGCTGTGGGCGCAGACTATCAAGCCTGGCTTGAAAAGCAAAGTCATCCCTACATCTTAAAAGTGGCTGCATTGCTTTTTGAAGCAGATATTGCCAGCAAGCTGGACTTCACTGCCCTGGTGATTTCTCCGGTGTCCTTGAAAAAGGAACGAGTAGCAGCAAGAGACCCGCAACGGCCTTCCACACAGATTGATGCCATTATGGAAAACCAGTGGCCAGATGAAAAAAAAATGGCCCTGGCAGATACCATCCTTTACAACGATGAAAACCACAGTCTCATTGAACAGGTAAATCAGCTTAACTCCAGGATTCTGCAAATGGCGAGCAAATGAAGCAACTGGCATTTTTTATTCTCCTCTGCTATTCGACAATCAGCGCGGCTGCGCCTTATCAGGATACCACTCTAGGCTCAGACATTCGGACCGTTCAGTTTTATCCTGCCGATGCTCAGGCAAGCAATCAACTAGACCTGCCTGTCATTTTTCTGCATGGAGAAAAGACCATGAGAATGGAATTTGATGAGCTGGGCAGCCAGTATTACAACTACAATTTTAAGCTTATCCACTGCAACCGCGACTGGGAGCAATCCATTCTGAACGATTTTGAATTTCTGGATGGATACAATGAGTTTTTTGTAGAAGATTATGCCTTGTCGCTCAATACCCGGACAGGCTACACCCATTACACCATCAATGTGCCAAAGGCGAAAGTGAGCGGCAATTATATTTTAATGGTGTACCGCAACCAGAACCAGGCCGAACTTGCCATCACAAGGCGGTTTGTGGTGTACGACAACAATGTCACAATTAGTCTGGACCCGAAATTTCCTTTAGACCCGGCATGGCGGTTTACTGGACAGCAAATCGATTTCAAGCTTCTGTATGGTGAATATCCTTTGTACAATCCTGTCCAAACTGTGGAAGTAGTGCTCAGGCAAAATGGTCGCTGGGACAATGCCTTCAACAACTTGAAACCTATGTTTCTGAAGGAAGATGAAAAAACGATGGATTATCATTTTTTCAACAATGAAAACTTGTTTCCCGGTTTGAATGAATATCGGGGTTTCGACATCCGGAGCTTCCGTTTTCGCGGACAAAACATTGCGGAAACCCGATTCGACAATCAGAAAGCAGAAGCTTGGGTAAACCCCGATAAACCCAGAAAACAAACAGCGCTTACCCAGTGGATTGATGCGAATGGCCGTTTTGTGATTGAGAATTTTGAAACCCGGCGCGGCGCAGTGGAAGCTGATTATGTAAATACCTATTTTAGCTTCGAAACCGAATATGAAGCCAATGGCGACATTTATATTTTTGGGCTTTTGAGTAACTGGACCTTGCAGCCAGAATTTAAATTGAAAAAAATCGAAGGCAAAAACCGTTATGAAACCATGCTGAAGCTAAAGCAGGGTTTTTATAATTACAGTTATGTGCTTGTAAATCCGGGAATGAAAATTGATGAAACCATCTTCGAAGGAAACTACAACCAGGCTGAAAACCTGTATGATGTGATTGCTTATTTTCGCCCGATTGGGGCCCGATACGACCATGTAATTGGGTATGCGGCGATCGATTACAACAAATTGCGGTAATCTTTTTTAATGACCTGCCAATAAGCCTTGCAAAACGGCTTGATTGAGTTAGATTTGCAGTCCTTTCGCTGCCCGGGTGGTGAAATTGGTAGACACGCGGGTCTCAAAAACCCGTATCGCGAGATGTGCCGGTTCGACCCCGGCCCCGGGTACTAAACCACGCTTACAATGCGTGGTTTTTTTATGCTTCGATTTTTGACCAAGGCCAAAGTAAACCTACCTTCAATTGAAAACACAGACCACAAAATGCTTCATAGGCAACATCTCTTTCAGACTCAAATGAATTGTATTTCATTTAGTTTTGCTGACGGAGATTCTCTTTTTTCAAAACATTCAAATGTTACTCCTTCAGGTACTCAGCCTTAATGTACTTATAATTATTGCCATGGCGGTATTGGGTTGGCTGCCAACCCGATACCTAGAAAATCGTGTGGGTACAATGAATCCGGGTTTTCGACTTTTTTCAACGGTCTTTTTAGGTTACATATTGGTACAGAGTGCATATGCCCTCTGGATTACAAAAGGAATGAGCATGCAGATTCTGAACTTTCTTCCTTTTGTTTTAATGGGATTCCTGCCAGCTCATCCAAAAGAAACATTGGATTCCAAAAGTCTATCTCTCAGGGATATTTTTATTCCCTTGGGTATTGTTTTGGTTTCAGGGCTCTATTTTCTTTACTCTTACTCCCATGACTTTACAAAAATAGACCGCCACCCTTTCATTGATTTGGTTAGTTATGCGGCCTCAGCATATGGAATGGGTCAGGCAAAAGCAGAGGTCTATTTTTCAGACATGGCACTTTATTTTCC
>CAMDMI010000217.1 GCA_945902135.1 Spirosoma fluviale | reverse complement strand
CTCGCCCAGCTCGGGGAATATGCCGGAGAACTTGGCGATTTAAAAGTGAGCGTTAACTTCGACAAGGAAGCCAAAACCATCACCATTTCCGACAATGGACTTGGAATGACTTCCGACGAAATCAAGAAATACATCAACCAGATTGCCTTTTCAGGCGCTGCAGAGTTTGTAGAAAAATACAAGGGCACCGAAGACGGCGGCCAGCAAATCATCGGTCATTTTGGCCTTGGTTTTTATTCTGCATTTATGGTTTCGGCACAGGTGGAAATTCAAACCCTGAGTCACAAGCCCGATTCGGCACCAGCCCGCTGGATTTGCGATGGCAACACCGAATTTGAAATTTCAGCCGGCACCCGCACAGAACGCGGAACCGACATCATCCTCCATGTGGCCGAAGATTCAGAAGAATTTCTGGATCAGTTGCGCCTCAAATCCATCCTCGACAAATACGGAAAATTCCTTCCCGTAGAAGTTTTTCTGGGGGAAGAAAAAATCAACAATACCAACCCGCTTTGGACAAAAAATCCAGCTGACCTGAAAGACGAAGATTACATCGCTTTCTACAAAGAGCTGTATCCTTTCAACCCGGATCCATTATTCTGGATCCATTTGAATGTAGATTATCCATTCAACCTAACCGGCATTTTGTATTTCCCGCAAGTCAAAAATGAGCTTGAGCCGGTTCGGGATAAAATTCAACTTTACAGCCGTCAGGTATTTATTACCGATGAGGTGAAAGATGTGGTGCCGGAATTTTTGATGCTGCTTCAGGGTGTAATTGATTCACCAGACATCCCGCTGAATGTAAGCCGCAGTTACCTGCAAGCCGACAGCAATGTGAAGAAAATCAACAACCACATTACCAAAAAGGTTGCCGACAAGCTTCAGGATTTGTTTAACCAGGACCGCAAGTCCTTTGAAGAAAAGTGGAATTCCATTGGCCTGTTTGTGAAATACGGTCAAATTTCAGAGGACAAATTTGCAGAACGCGCCAAGGGCTTTTCGCTTTTGAAAAACACGGCAGGCGAATATTTCACCAGCGAAGAATACGCTGCAAAAGTGAAAGAAAACCAGACCGACAAAAATGAACAGCAGGTTTGGCTGTACACATCTGATGCCGTGAAGCAATCGTTTTATGTGGAGCAAACCGAAAAACAAGGCTACGATGTGCTGCTTTTAGACCAGATAATTGACAGCCATTATCTTGGTTATCTGGAGCGCACACTTGAAAAAACAAACTTAAAACGGATTGATTCCGAAGTTCCTGCCAAGCTGATCGACAAAGGCGAACCAGCCCTGGATTTGCTGACAACGGAACAAAAAGATGCACTTAAAACTGTGTTTGAAGGCGCCATGGAAGGCCGTAAAATCAACATCCAGGTTGAGCCGATGAATGCAGAAGACTTGCCGGTTTTGCTTACCGAACAGGAATTTATGCGTCGGATGAAAGACATGAACATGGGTCGCGGAATGAACATGTTTGGCGATATGCCGGAAATGCTCAATGCCACCATCAATGCAAACCATCCGTTGGTGAATAAGATTACCGAAGCTGGCTCTGATGAACTCAAGAAAAAAATCGCCCGTCAGGCCATTGACCTTGCCCTTCTCTCTCAGCACAAACTCGAAGGCAAAGAACTCAGCGCCTTCATTGCGCGGACTCTAGAGCTGAGCCAGACGATGAATTAATTATTTGTTGAATTAGTTTTTATAGGAAGGACCCTGCCGCTGGTGGGGTCTTTTTTTTTGCTTTCAGAATAACAACCCACCTGCCGGAATACGATTACCCTTCGGCTGGATGGTATTTTGTGACGATTTGTTGTAAAGACAGGGCGCATTTTTCGCGAGAATTTGTAAGGGCGAATTGCACATACCCATAACTTGCAGTTAATGAAACCAAACCGCCAATCCATCCGCCTTCCGGGATACGATTACGCTTCGGCAGGATGGTATTTTGTGACGATGTGTTGTAAAGACCGGACGCATTTTTCGCGAGAATTTGTAAGGGCGAATTGCACATACCCATAACTTGCAGTTAATGAAACCAAACCGCCATTCCATCCGCCTTCCTGGATACGATTACACCTCGGCTGGATGGTATTTTGTGACGATTTGTTGTAAAGACAGGGCGCATCTATTCGGAGATATTCGCGATGGGGAGATGGTTCTGAATGAGGCTGGTGAATTGGTCAAAAAATGGTGGAATAAAATCCCTGAAAAATTCCCCGATATTGAATTGGGAGAATACCAGATTATGCCAAATCATTTTCATGCAATTGTCATAAATGTAGGGGCCGACCCGCGTGTCGGCCCGGAAAAACATACAATTTCTGCACAAGGAAAAGAGAACAAATATCCGGTTTCAAAATCCATTACAGTAACCGACCCGTGTGCTGGCGCTGAGGAAAAATCTGAACCATCTAACCAGGGCGAACACACGGGTTCGCCCCTACACCGCGTGATACAATGGTTTAAAACCATGATAACCAATGAATTCATTCGTAATGTAAAAAACCATGGGTGGGAACCATTCGAAAATAAAATCTGGCAACGCAACTATTTCGAACACATCATCCGCAATGAGGAATCCCACCGGAAAATTTCGGCCTATATCCAGAACAATCCCGCCAACTGGCAGGAGGATGAATTTTACAGGTAGGTTCTAATGTGGTGGCGAATTGGACTTGTCTCGTCCGCCTTTGGCGGGACGGAATTTGCCCATCCAGGGCATGCAGTCCCTAAGCGGATTCAACTCTGCCGGATGTTGCAATTTTTCCAATGCTTTGCGGTATACCTTTCCGGCCTGTCGGGCTATCTTCTCCATCTGATTCAGCACATTTTCCAAATTGACAATCATCTCTGAAATAAAACCCAATATGGCAGCGGCTGCTTCGCCGGCATTGTCCGGTCAAAGGGCAAAGGCACTCAGGCCGGGTATGATTTCATGAAAGGCGCTGAAAGAATCAGAACACCATACCGCCTTTGTTTCAGTCGGTCAGGACAAGTTTTACAGGAACGGTGCCTGATAAACCATCTGAAATTTGAATGTAGTGTACACCTGGTTTCAGGAGCGTATTTTGTAGAGGCAGAGACGAACCGGTAAAATTTGTTTCCCTTTGAACCACAATCCCAAGGGCATTGTATATCAAAAGAGTGGCTCCTTTTAGGGCTGGCTCAAATTGAATGGCCGATTGGGTGGAAATGGGATTTGGAAAAAACAGGGTACCGGGCATTTGTTCCTGCTTCCTGGTATCGGTCAGAAGGCAGTTGATCTTGAATGGTTTGGAGCAGACTTCCCCATCGTACGCGGCTTCAAACATATAAGAACCCGTTGCCGTCGGAAGGGTCCGGGTCCATCCCCAATACGAGCGGGAATAGTTGTCCGTAAAGTTTTTCGTCCAGCTGTTGAATACGGATCCATCCGGACGAAGAATTCGCAGCGTAGCAGATGTGCCCACCCGTTGGTCCCGGACAAAAATGTAAAACTTTGCTGATTCCCCACCTAAAAAGCAGCTGTCTTCGTTGGGCGTTTCTGTCTCCGGGCATTCGGGCAAAACCGGGGAGATCGTATTGACCGAAACTTTCATGATACCCGGATCAATGTAGGGTAACTGATTTATCCACAAGGAACTATCGTTCGATGCATTACAGGTTCCGCCAAACGGATCTATATATTGCGAATTGCTCGATGTTTTCAAAACCTCAAAATGGAGATGTGGATTCGTCGAAATGCCCGAACTCCCTACGACCCCTAAATATTCTCCGCTTACCACTGTCTGCCCGACTGCTTTGGATGTGACCGAGTTCTTTTTCATGTGAAAATATCGGGCGGTGGATCCATCCTGATGCCGGATAACAAGGTAATTCGCCGGCAAAAGAGGGCCATTGAAACCCAGACAATTTCTGTCAAAGTTTCCATCAGCCTTCGCAACGATGGTCCCCGGGGCGGCAGCCACCACTTCCACCTGATTGTTGTCCATTTTATAATACCAATATGGATATGGAGTAATGTCAACTCCTTTGTGCCCGTCATAGGTTTGTTTGCCACAATTCCAATCGCGGATGCTGTCGGGTGTGGTATCCTGATCCACAAAATTGCGAAGGGTAAAATAGCTGCAGTCGTTCAGACCATTTGCCTGACGCAAGGGCCAGGCAAACTTTGTCGTCATGGCGGAGATCGCCTTTTGATCGAGGCCCAGCAAGAGGTAATTCTCCTTCAGCGTTTTTTCCAAAGCTTCATATTGCTCTGTCGAAATGCAGGGCC
>CAMDMI010000216.1 GCA_945902135.1 Spirosoma fluviale | reverse complement strand
TTTAGGCAACGACGCCGGCGTACTTGGCGCGGCTTCACTTTGTCAGGAATTGACAAATGATGTTTCTTCCAATTAATGGAAGTAAGTAAATGACTTCATGGAAAGAAATAGATTCAGATAGAAATGGCTTATTTGGCTTCCCAAAATCAGTCAATCACCCCCCCCGTTCAAATATCTGGCTCAATGAAAAGCCTTAATTCAATTTACGCACTGCATAAAAAACTCGAGGACGATCAGATCATTATTGCCTATGAAGGCGAGTTGAATCCCCAAATTACAAATTCAGTTTTAACGATTACGGAGAAAAACCTGGACAAGAAAATCCCGACTACCCAGGCCCGTAGAAAAGCGTTTCACATCGCAGTTGAATGTCTTCAAAACATTTCTACCCACTCTGAAAAGATTGAGAAATATCCCAATAGTATTTTCATGATTGGCCAAGAAGGCGATGAGTTTTTTGTCAGCTCTGGAAATGTGATCAATTCCAACAAAGTTGGCAGCCTTCAAAGGCGCTTGGATCAAATCAACAATCTCGACAAAGAAGGCCTGAAGCAATTGCATATGCAGGTTATCAAAGAGTCATTGCTCAAGCAGGAATCGTCCAATGCCGGTTTGGGCTTAATCAGCATAGCGAGAAAATCTGGAAAGAAAATCGGCTACCAGTTTGTTGAGATGGACTCGGAGAATTCGTTTTTTTCTTTTCAGGCGACCTTTTTAAAAGAACCAGAAGCAGTTTAATGGCATGGAAAATTTTATCAGAATTGGAAATAATGAAACGCCGAACATTTCCCTAAATCCAATTTTAGGCCGGCTTGAATTTTCTGGTAAATCATTGCCAGAAGATTCTTTTAGTTTCTTTAAACCAGTTTTGGATTGGATAGATGAATATCTGGATTTTCCCGTTGCCCGCACGGAAATTGATATTAAACTCGATTATTTTAACACATCCACAGGGGTGGTTTTGGGGAAGGTTTTTAATAAGTTTCAGGAAAAAGAAAATGTTGTAGTTCATTGGTTTCACCTTTCGGAAGATGAAGACATGTTGGAAAGTGGAAAGGAATTTGAGGAACTGTCGAAACTGAATTTTGAATACCACGAATTCCAATAAAATTTCACCTTCGGTTTTGATTAGTATGGAAAGAGGTTCAGTTTTGGGCCTCTTTTGTTTTTTATTATGAGTGAAACCAGTCCGGTAGTTTGCATCATTGGAGCGGGGTCATGGGCCACAGCGCTCTGCAAGATTTTTTCAGATTCCGGACTCCGGATAAACTGGTGGTTCCATAGAAATGATGATGCGCAACATTTTATAGAAACAGGCCACAATCCCAGGTATCTTTCTGATGTGGATTTTAGCGGAAAATCTGTTACCGCCCAGTTTGATTTGTCGCAGGCAATTAAATCTTCAAACATCGTTCTGATTGCAGTGCCATCTGCCTATGTTGCCTCGGTTCTTGAGGGACTTGACAAAGATATATTTATAGGTAAAAAGTGTATTTCCTCCGTAAAAGGAATTTTGCCTGAACAACTCGAGCTGGTTACAGATTATTTGAAAAACCATTTTGGAGTAGCTGCGGATGATATGGCTGTGGTTGGTGGACCCTGTCATGCAGAAGAAGTTGCCCTAGAAAAACAGAGTTACTTAACCGTTGGTTCCAAAGATCTGGCGTATGCTGAAATGTTGAAGGGATTAATGAAGAGTCGTTATATCAGCGTAAAAGTATCTTCAGATCTGCATGGAATAGAATGGGCTGCAGTTCTGAAAAATGTCTATGCCATTGCTTGTGGGGTTTGCCACGGACAAGGTTTTGGGGATAATTTTCAATCTGTTCTGGTGTCCAATGCGATGCAGGAGATGCAGGTATTTTTGGATGCCCATTCGCCCGGAAGCCGAAATACCCTGGAATCGGCGTATCTGGGTGACCTTTTGGTAACAGCCTATTCAACTTTCAGCCGGAACCGCACTTTTGGAAACATGGTGGGCCGTGGATATACAATTCGAGCTGCTCAATTGGAACTCGGCATGGTGGCAGAAGGCTATCACGCCATTAATGGCTTACACCGCATGTGTCAGCGCCTTCATATTTCGTTGCCAATTGCGGAAACCATGTACGGGATAATGTATGAGAATGCTCCAGTAAGGGAAAGCATTTCGAGACTTAGGCTGATTTTGTCTTGATTTTAATATGGTCTGATAAAACCATTCAGGCCCAAATCCCGAAGGCAAGCCATTTCTTCTTCTGCTGATTGCCTGGACGGGTATTGGTGGAGCATGATCCTGTATAATTTTCCTTCTCGTAATGTTCCTACCTGCAGATAAACTTCCTTTACTCCTTTCAGAATAAGTGCCTGGCAAATTTCCCTGGCAGAGACCAAATCCGTGTGTGCGGCGATTTGAAAACCAAATCCTTCCGGATTTTTCATGTGCCCCCAATAATTGTAAGTGTTTCCCGGAAGGTAAAGCGCAGTATTTTGGACATCATTGCTCTGGAAAAATGATCTGACTGGGCCTAGAACAATGTCTTTTCCGTTGACTACTTCGATGGCTACCCTAGCTGCACCAAAACGCATTAAATCAATTGCCTTGGCAGCAGCCTTGGAAAGGTCAATAATTCTGGTTTTTACATGAGGCCCCCTGTCGTTGATTTTCAGGATTACAGCCTTGCCATTGTGCAAATTTGTAACCTTTACTTTGGTGCCAAAGGGGATTGTCCGGTGGGCTGCGCTGAACTTATAAATGTCAAATTTTTCACCACTGGCTGTCCGTCTGCCATGAAAGGCTTCAGCATAATAGGATGCCCTGCCGAAAAACCGGATCGGATTTGATTCCTGGGCATAAACATCCTGCAAAAGGATGATTCCAAGAAGTATAAAAAGCCATATCCCTCTCATTTTCAGTTTTTTAACTAAAGACGAAGGGGCAAGATATTGCTTTTTTTTCGTTTAGCCTTTGAATAATGTGCTTTGTGACGGGGAAAGAACTATCATTGGACAAATTTTTTGTGCCGTGGAAGAAAGAAATGACCGCAATGAAATTTTTGCGAAGAGAGTAAAAGCAGGCAAGAGGACTTACTTCTTCGACCTGAAAGCAACGCGTTCCGACGATTATTACCTTACCATTACTGAAAGCAAAAAAAAGTTTGCCGATGATGGCACCTTTGTTTTTGAAAAGCATAAGATTTTCCTTTACAAAGAAGATTTTGAAAAGTTTATCGAAGCGCTTCAGGAATCTTACGACAAGGTAAAAGAGCTAATGCCTGATTTCGATTTCTCTAGGCCTGCCAATCAGGCGGAAGATGGGGAAAGAGATTTTAACTGGGATTGAGTTACGGTAAAAAATGGGCATTTTTGCCTCTGGAAAGTTGCTGAGTCTTCTTTTCATTTCAACCCATGTTCGGACCCAAAATTAAATTCATTTTTTTTCTACTATTGACATTGCTTTGTACCACATTGGCTGGTGCAGAGTGGATTACGGGCAATTTTTGGTTTGATTTTGGTCAGAAATTAAAGCCTTTGGGATGGCCTGAATTTTTGAAAGGCCTTCAGTTTTCAATTCCTTTTATTGGAGTTTTAACCATTCATGAATTTGGCCATTACCTGGTGGCGAGGAAATATAAGGCCGATGTTACCTTGCCATTTTACATTCCGGCATGGCTTGGATTTTTGGGTTTTCAAAGCCTGGGCACCATGGGTGCATTCATAAGCCTTCGTTCAAAACTCCGTTCCCGGATTGAATATTTTGATGTTGGACTTGCAGGTCCACTCGCTGGTTTTATCGCTGCACTTTTTCTTCTTTGGTATGGCTATTCACACCTTCCCGGGTTGGATTATCTTTTCAGCATCCATCCGGAATATGCCAAGTATGGAAAAAACTATGCTGATTTTGTGTATTCAAATCCGGGCCAAAATATGTTTTTGGGAAAGAGTTTGTTGATTCAGTTTTTCGAAACACATGTAGCTGACTCTGCCTTGATCCCGAATGGATATGAATTGATGCATTACCCATTTCTTTTTGCAGGCTATCTCGCACTTTTCGTGACCGCATTGAATCTATTGCCTGTTGGGCAACTCGACGGTGGCCATATCCTTTTTTCGGCCTGTGGTTCAAAATTGCACAGGATCATTTCTCCAATCGTTTTTTGTAGCTTTTTATTTTATGCAGGATTGGGCGCCCCAATGCCGGTGGATCTTAGATATGATGCATTTCTTGTTTCAAAGATGGGCGAAAATCTGCTTTTGCTTGGAGTGATCTATATCTCTGTTTCGAAAGTTTTTGACAAAGTTTC
>CAMDMI010000215.1 GCA_945902135.1 Spirosoma fluviale | reverse complement strand
GGTCTGTTTTGTTCAACTTTATGGCCTTGCATTTTTACACTTGCCGTCAGCGGGCTTGGAAATAAAACAAGTCAGGGAAGTAATTTCCTGATCATGATGATTATGGGAGGTGGAATTGTGAGCTGGCTCCAGGGCTTTGTTGCGGACAGTTCTTCCATCCACCAAAGCTATATCGTTGGCGTGGCCTGCTTTGCTTATTTGGCTTTTTATGCCTGGAAAGTAAGTGGCATCCTGAAGTCCCAGGGCATCGATTTTGACAAGAAAATTTCCGGTGGGCATTAATTGAAAGCCATCCCAATATTTATGAAAAAGCAAATTTCTGTTCTCTTAAGCTTGCCTTTCATGGCAGGAATCATCTTCACCGGACAGGCCCAGAAAAAGAAACTAAGTCTGGAAGAATCCATGACCAATCCTTCCTTTTCTATGGCTGTCCGCCAGCTGCATGGATTTTCGGATGGTGCCTGGGCCGAGGTAGTTGGTGCAGGAGCCAAAGGAGATGTTTTGGTGAAGCGTAAGGGAGAAAAGACAGATACTTTGCTTTTTGCTGCGAACTGGAAATCAGACAAAAAGAATTTCCCAAAAATTAACTGGAAGGAAGGAAACCGGCTTTGGGCATTTTGGGGTTCCGATTTGCTCGAGTGGTCGCTGAATGAAAAGATTTCCCGTCCAGTTTGTACGCTTTCGGAGGATGCCGAAAATCAGGATGTGGAGGATAAATCCATGGCTGTGGCTTTTACCAAAGAAAACAACCTCTTTATTCAAAAGGGCAACCAGACCATTACCGTCAGCAATGAGTTGAACAAGGACATCCTTTTTGGTCAGGCTGTTCATCGCAGTGAGTATGGTATAAACAAGGGTACTTTCTGGTCGCCGGATGGAAGTCAGCTTGCATTCTATCGCATGGATCAGTCGATGGTAACAGATTATCCCATTGTGGATATTACAGAGAAGCCAGCAAAGGTGAAGAACATTAAATATCCCATGGCCGGGCAAACAAGCCATGTTGTAAAATTGGGCGTTTTTAATGTTGCCAGCGGGAAATTGGTTTACCTAGATGTTGCGGGTCCTGCGGACCAATATCTTACGGGAATAACCTGGACTCCAGACTCCAGATACATCACAATTACCCTCCTCAATAGAGAGACAAATCACCTCAAATTGAATGTGTATGATGCTGCCACAGGGAAGTTCGTAAAAACGCTTTTGGAGGAAAAATCCGACATTTACCTCGACCCTCAGCAAGGACCTCTTTTTTTGAATCCCGCTTTAGATTTTGTCTGGCAATCAGATAGAAACGGAACCAATCATCTTTTTCAATATGCCTGGGATGGAAAGTTGAAAAAGCAGTTGAGTTTTGGTTCGGATAAAATTACCGAAGTACATGGCCTTGATGGAACTGGGAAAAAACTAGTCTTTACCCAGGCCGATTTTTCGGGCATGGACAGAATTGTAAAAAGTGTGGACATGTCAAGTGGTAAAATCAAGGTTCTGACCAATCAAAGAGGTGTTCACAATTTCAACTGGTGTGATGGCCGCAATGGATTTTTGGATGTTTGGTCCAATCTTTCTACTCCAAAACAACTTGATTATGTTGCCATTGCCTCAAATTCAACTTTGCTCAAGAAATTCCCAAATCCATTCGAATCCTTTGATTTTCCAAAAATTGATACGCTCAGCCTCAAGGCTTCAGATGGCCAAAAATTGAATTGCCGCTTGATCCTTCCAACAGGTTTTGATCCAGCAAAAAAGTATCCTGTTATCGTGTATGTGTATGGCGGGCCGCATGCCCAGATGCTTACAAATTCCTGGCTTGCGGGCGCCAATACATGGATGGCTGCGTGGGCTTCGGAAGGATTTGCTGTTTTTACACTTGACAACCGCGGAAGCCACAACAGAAGTGCTGCATTTGAAAAAGCGCCATATCGGAATTTGGGAACCCCTGAAATGGAAGACCAGCTTCGGGGCGTTGATTATTTGAAATCTTTGCCTTGGGTTGATGGTTCCAGAATTGGTGTTCATGGCTGGAGCTACGGTGGATTTATGACTACAACGCTGATGTCAAGGGCTCCAGGCGTTTATAAAGTTGGAATTGCAGGAGCGCCGGTGATTGACTGGGAAATGTATGAAATCATGTACACCGAGCGTTACATGGATACGCCAAAAGAAAATCCCAAGGGCTACGAAACTGCAAGTCTCTTAAACCATGCAGGTAATGTAAAAGGCAAGTTCATGCTCATTCATGGCACTTCAGATGATGTTGTTGTTTGGCAGAATACCCAGTCATTTTTGAAGAAAGCAATTGGGGCCGGTGTTCAGCTTGACTATTTTATTTATCCGGGTCACGGACATGGAGTAGGAGGGAAAGACCGCATGCACTTAATGCGAAAAATGACGGATTACTTCAAGACCAATCTTTAATTTGAATTTCAGGTAAATTTCAAGAATAGAATTTCTGTCAGGCCAATTCTTCGGACAATTGGATTTGGTCCTTCACCCCTGGTTCTTTTCTGAAATAGCAATCCAGGCACCATTTCGCCACCTGAAGATCTAATTCTGAAATCTTTCCAGTTTTGCGGACAACCAGGCTTGGTGAAACGGAGAAAATTTTTCCAATTCGCACCAGCGACAAGACGCTCAGTCCATTTTCCGCTGTGGGTTGAAGCAAAAAATCTTCGTATGCTGCCCATGAATAATGGCTCGAAATGTAGACAACTGTAATGTCCATTTTTGAAATTGCCAGCACCAATGCCGGTCGGGTTTTAAAACCACTCAGATCGGTGAATGGGAATGGCACTTCTACAATATCCCCACAATTGAAAGGCGGTTTTGTGCCGGCAGCGGACGCATAAACCCATTGGTTTTCACCCAAAAAGTAGACATGCTCGGTCTCTGGAGATTCCCTGTAATTGTTCAACAACTGTTTCATTTTGATTAAATCCTCAATACAAATTAAATGTCCAATTTGATTTGTACAAAGTGAAATTTTTTTGAAAAATGGCCATCATGCTTCCAAAAAATTCAATCCAACGAAATAAGGACATCAAGCGAAAAATATTTCTTTATTTTGCAACCCCACCTTCGAAAAGTGGTTACTTAATGCTCCGATTAATACTCCTTCATCTCATTGGTTCTGTTCTCCTTTGGTCATGTTCTACAACAGAACAGGTTCAGCCACAGCCAAATCCTTGGACGATTAAAACAAATCCTGTAACCAAGTTGAGTGGTTACAAGGCCAATACCGGTGGATCTGTTGTACAGCGTGGCGGGGGTGAGGTTATTTCAAAGGGCGTGTGCTGGAGCAGAACCCTGCAAATTCCAACCACCAACAATTTTAAGACCGTAGATGGCGCTGGAAATTCAGATTGGTCCAGCATTATTGATAGTTTGGTTCCTCAGGATACAATCATTGTCCGGTCTTATGTGGAAACAGGTATGGGCACTTTTTATGGTCAGGTAGAAGGTTATCGTGTAAAAATTCAGACCAGTCCGCCAGCAGTTCAAACAAACCCTGTGACTGATGCGAGGAAAACATCCGCTCATTTAACGGGAAAAATTATAACAGATGGCGGCGCCAATCTGGTGGAGCGTGGTTTTATCCTCACTAATACTACAACCCAACTTACCCAAAAGGTTCAGGTTCCAATTTTGAATCCGGATTCAATGGATGCCAATTTCGATACGATTATGCCGGGCCTTCAGACAAACACGACTTACGAGGTGAAGTCCTATGCCAGAAACACAGATTTTACATCCTATCGTTATGGAGAATCCCGGTTTTTCTTTACAAATGAAAATTTGCCAGATGCGTTTCCTGTAGTTTTTACGGATACACTTTTGATTGATACTGCGGCTTCCTCTTTGGATTCTGTTACAGCCAATGCCTATGGTACTGTCATTTCTACTGGGGATTTTTCTGTGCTTTCAAAAGGCTTTTGCTATGGCACAAGCCGAAATCCGGGATATTATGGTTCAAGGACTGATGATCCTTCTTCCCCTTTTAATCCGAATGTGGATGTGAAAATTATCGGACTCGTGCCGGGTCTTCGCTACTATTATCGCGCCTATGCCCGGAATGAAGCCGGCATTGGTTACGGCGAAGAAAAGAGTTTTATCGCCATTCCTTAATTGAATCAGGGAAGGCTTTTTAGGGCTTCCTTGTACCGGTTTTCCTTGGGGTTTTCAATACAAAGTCTGTTCAGAATTTTTCTTGCCTCATCGAATTTGCCTGTTTCAATATAGCAGCGGGCAAGATTTTCTTTCGCCATAATTCTGTCGGGATCTCCTTTCAGGGC
>CAMDMI010000214.1 GCA_945902135.1 Spirosoma fluviale | reverse complement strand
TCGCTGTCCATGGAATCTCCGCAATGTGGACAACGGCCTCTTCTCCAGATTGAAATTATCAATTTAATTAGAGGGGTGTAAACTGTTTTAATAATTGACATCGAATCTTATATTTAATTTGATAAAGAAATTAAAAACGGATGCTTTTGACGAATTCTTCATACCCGGAATCAATATCAGAAGCGGCAGTAACCTGAATTGTATATCCATTATTGCCATAAATAAACAATAATGATTTTGCAGACCTTTCTGAATCCAGCATAGTGTATTCAAGTGCCTGTACGCCATGGAAATCAACTTCCTCAAATGGAACACCCATTTGACTGAGATTATTTTTGTAAGTTTTTAAATATCCTGTTTCGAATACTTCTCGTTTTTCCGGACTGGCATCTGCTAATGGCGCATTTAAATCTAAAATGCTGATCCGAAACCTATCTTCACCCCGCAACGCAAGGTAGGATATACCGTTTCCTCCCATGGCTGTATTCCCTTCAGGGTCTTCTGATAAGGGTGTTTCCCATTCCACTTGAAGGTCGCCTATTTTTTGACCAGCACCCTCCTGCGGATTCTCAACTTCAACTTCACTGGCCGTAGTATCAAAAACAGGATTCTCTTGCGAAGAGGTTGGCGGGGAGCACGAATAAATGGATGAAAGAAAAACTAAAACGAAAATGTTAAATCGCATATGAAATTGATTTTTTGAAATTATACAATTGATAGAATTTGAAACCATAATTACTGCGTTAATACCAAAACCCCATGTGCTTTCAGCAAATTCAAAAATTCTCCCCTTGGACCGGAACTGATGTTATCTGTGGGGTGTGTTTGAACAACAGTAACATTTCTAAGGCGCTTTCCCTTAAGATAATCTTGTACGTTTTTGAAGTCTGAGAACTTATAATCCGTTACAAAAAAGGTAATGAGTTTTGCTGAACTATTTGCATTGAATTCGCTCCATTCCATCATCGATTTAATAACAGAAAGAACTTTGGTTCTGTTGTTTTTTAATCCTGAAGGAAGCTGCTGATTGAAGGTTTGACGGAGAAAACTAGTGGGTGATGAATTCATTTTTGACATTTCGGCATCAATAAATTTTTGAGCGTCTTTGCAGCCTTTTGTGGTTTCCGTTTCAAGCTTTTTTTTGATTTCTTTTGGAATTGTGAGAGGAGAAATTTCATGGTGTGGAGAATTCCAAGAAACCGCACTTGCATCACTTGCGAAAACGGATGAAAAGAACTTAGAACCAAACCCATATGCCGGGGAATTAATGATATTCTTAATTACAAAATTGTGAATTGGGACAGTATGTGAGTTTGGAACAGAACCTGACCGGTCAACAGCCACTAAGAAAAATGACTTTTTGGTTTCAAGCTTTTTATAAAATTCATCGCAGCAATAGTTGCATTGAGCATTTGTTTCCCTGTCTTTGCAGCCAGCGAATAGAAACATGAGCAGGATTCCGAATATTAATTTCATCATTAAATCACTTCAACTTCATCTTTATTTACACCTGTTGCGGCCTTCCTGGCAATTTGCTTCCTAACGAAAATATATGGCCGACGCCGGTTAATGTAATTGCCGGTTGTACCGGATGATTTGGAACGCTCTCCCCGATTGTTTTCGGAACCTGTTTTTTCTGCCTCATTTCTTGGTATTACCAACTCATCCGTCTGAATGCTGAGCGTGCCATCCATTTCATGCTTCTGACCGATTTCGTAGCAATCGTCGTAAGCGTACTGATGCATAAGGGTAGCTTCACGGGATTTTTGAGAATACAACTCAACCATTATCTCCCTTATTTTTGTCATCTGAATTTCCAGATCGTCTAGGGATGGAAGTCGTTTCTGTTCTTCGTTCCGGATTAAAATTTGAGATTCTGCTTTAACAACATCCGATTCATAGGTTATTAATTCAGCATTCTTAGGATTAATTTGGGTTTCCTCAATTTCCTGTATCTCAATTTTAAGTTGATTTATTCTCTTCCCAATTTTTTTATTTCTATGTGCTACACTAATCAAAAGAGCTCCCGCAAGAGCAAATGCCGGCCCCATTAAGGTAAATGCAAAAATTCCAGAAATTGAATTTTTTACTTCTTCGCTTTCCTCATGTGTTGCTCTGAAAAAACTAAAAAATGTTACTAAGGATAGAATTAATAAGGCAACAAAAGCGTAGAAATAAAATCGAATTAGCTTTCCTTCGTTGTGATCATGGTTAGGCTCGTTAAACGAGTTCTTTTCAATTACAAAATCTACTGCAGGTTTAAGTGCAATTATTGAAGAGATGAATGCTCCAATAATTGGAATTGAATTTTTAAGTTCAATTCCCAAAATAGTATCAAAGACATAATATAAAACCGAGGTATCGGCAATCATAAATAAAATTGCCGCTATTCCATAAACCCACACCATCCCCGACAAATACGGCTTCTTATATTTCGAAA
This sequence comes from Spirosoma fluviale, assembly GCA_945902135.1. Lineage (GTDB taxonomy): Bacteria > Bacteroidota > Bacteroidia > Cytophagales > Flexibacteraceae > CAMDMI01. The sequence goes on along the minus strand of CAMDMI010000214.1, from coordinate 1,873 downwards.
ACAGGTCTTTCTTTTCTTCCAGGGTTTTGCGAAGAAGTGAAAGCTGCTCGCGGATGTTGGCGGCCTGCTTCGACTGGCTGGCTACCTGTACGCGGTAACCCACGAGTTCGGATTCAATGCGGGCACGCTCCTGCAGGGTCCGGTCGTAGCGCTCATTGAGGCGAAGCAGGTTATTGTTTTCAAAAACAATTTTCCGTTCCAGCAATTCGGTTTTCTTGAATTGCTCTATCCACCTCCGATAAATTTCCTGCGTTACCTGAAGTGCGCCATTGGTGATGCCTTTCTTGCGGACATCGATGGCCTCGCCGTTGAACACCTGGTCCAGATCGGGCATGGCAAAGGATTTTTCCTTTTCCTGGGTCTCTGGTTCTTCTTCGGGAACGGCCTTAATTTCAGGGGCCTCTACCGCATTTTCAGTTTCTTCCATCTTAATTGGCTCTTGCGCTTACAGCGAGAAAAAATTCACTTAAAAATAACCGACAGGCGGTTTCCCGCTTCTGTTCTACCTCGGTAAGGGACTCGGCTACACTTTGCTTTTCATCCATTAAACGGATGCTTTCTTCTTCCTGATCCTTTAATCTGAGTCGGCTGGTTTCCATTTTCTGCTCCAGTTCCTCCATTCGTTTGGTATTTTTTTGATGGGAATCTTTCAGAAGGCGGTTTTCCCGGCGTATCTGAAATAATTGCTGATACAGGCGCATAATGCCTTTACCAAACAGCAGGAAAAATACGGCCTCCATGAATAGCACCCCAAACTGGTAAGCAAGAGGATAGACCTGGTAAGTAGTGCTTCCGATGAAAATAATTACTGCCAGCGGTATGCCCAGTTCCTGCAGCCAGAGCTTCCATTTTTCAGGTTTTTCCTTTTCGGTACCGGCTTCATCATCGTGGTTGAAAAAGATGCTCTTTTCCTGATACACGGCAATCATGCCAAAGAGGAAAATACCTCCACTCAGCAACCAGGAAAAGCCGCGCCAGACCGGCTCCAGATGTTGCTGAATGATCAGAAAATTGAGGATGGCAATGGCGATAAAAACCCCGAAGAGCACGTACTTGCCCAAAGGATTTACCGGTAATTTCGTATTTGCTTTTATGACCTCGATTTCCCGCTGCGCATCTGTAAGAGAAACTTCATCCTTATCTGTTTTTGTGGCGAGGTCGCTGAGCTTCTGTTCTAAAAAAGCTACCTTCCTCTTCAGGATGGAACCCTTTTCATCGAAGTAGGCCCGGATTACATCCAATTTGGGAGCCGGGTCATCGCTGGCCATTCCGAAGAGTACGCCTTCATCGCGAAGCAGTCCATCGTTTTTAAGCCAAAAATAATAATTGGGGTCCTCCTCACCGTGCACATGTTGCCGGGCCTGCATCATGTCATTGCCAGTTACAGATTGCGCAGCTTCAGGCGCAGCGGGCTTTTCCGGTTGTACCGGAACAGACGCTTCGGCAGTTTCTACGGCTTCCGGTTCTGCCTCTTTTTTTCCGGAGAACCAGTTTTTGGCTTTGTCTAAGAAGTTGTTGGCCATTCTTGAATTTTAATTCTTTGAGAGTTTCGGATTAATCCTTCAGGCAGCGCACGGAGTGTCCATAATTCTTTATGCTGTATAAAAGGGTCAAAGTGCGACTGGAGCTTTGGATTAGACGGCCCACGGGATTGGTTGAAGAAGTCCACCAGATACCTTCATTACTAATGCCGCCATAGGAGCCATCTGAAGATCTACGGCCACCGCCCGGAAGAGCCGTGAAGCCGCTGCTGTTACTAGCGTCTGTATTCGGGTCTTGCCACAAACCAGTGCCGGCCTGTATGGTGCCTGTACTCTTCATTTTACCGCCAGCACCGTTAATAACCCCACTGCCAGATATCATGGTGTCTGAT
>CAMDMI010000213.1 GCA_945902135.1 Spirosoma fluviale | reverse complement strand
CATTTAACAGGAATATACGATGTTAACAGAAATACTACTTTAGCCAATGATGACATTCTGCTAGTCCTTGAATGGGCAAAATCAATTACAAGATTGGGATTAAGCGGGATAATTTTTCATAACAACTTCTCGGAGGAAACCTGCAAATTATATGAGAGCGACTATATCCACTTTATCAAGGTAAATTATGATTCAAGGTATAACCCCAATGTTTTCCGGTACTTTATTTATGAAGAATTTCTTAGTTTAAATCACAAGTTCTTATCGAATATTTTCCTTACGGACATTACAGATGTGATTGCTTTGAAAAATCCTTTTCTGGAACCTTACTACCTTGAGAATCCAGAAAAAATATTCTGCGGAGATGAGCCAAAAATTTTAAATGATGAATGGATGCAAATGCATTCGCAGCATTTACGCAATAACATTAAGGATTTTAGCATTTATGAAAGCACCTATAAGAATGAAGTTCTGCTTAACTGCGGGATCATCGGAGGAAATATTTCAGTTGTATATCCATTTATTGAACAGCTAAAATCTATACATCAAAATTACAATTACGATAACATTACAAAATTCACTGGCGATATGGGAGCATTTAACTATCTAATACGAACATGTTACCACGACAAGGTCATCCATGGTCATCCAGTAAACACTGTATTTAAAAGTTATTCTGAAGACACATCTTGCTGGTTTAAACACAAATAGAAGAGTCGGAAATACGCGGCAGAACATTTATACAAACAGATCCCACTGTTTTCTTTTGGGTCAGTGAAAAATCGGGTCAACGGAAAAAGTTGGGGAGGGAGAGAAAATTCTATTCTACCCGAATGCAAATCCATTTTCCAGCCTTGAATTTTTTATTTAGAGCATTCCTGATTTTGATAACAGCCTGATCTTTACGATAATTTTACCCCAGCGGGGTAAAATGTCAATAGAATTATTAAAACCTATTATCAGCTCCAGAGGAGCGATACCTCGTAATTCATATGACCAATACCGATTCCAAATCTATCTTCATTTGGCTTCTATAGAAAAAAATATGACGCTCATCTGGAGCTTTATATCCTGTTTTTATTCTCTTATGACATTAGGCACCGCTAGTGCCGGAAAACTAAATCAATTCTCTTCTCTCCCCAGAAAAATCTTGTGACCCACAAAAATCCTAAAAATCAGATTGGAGATAATCCAAACTCATTGCAAATAGATTTGGCACAATGGATATAGCCTGCCTTATTTCGGATTGAAGCTAAGGGCTAACAATTTTACAAGAACAGGCAATTGAGCACAAACGAGGGCAAATTCACACAATGGTCGAAAATAAGGAATACGATTCTGCTGCTCAGAATTCCCTTCTCATTTTTCCTTTCGCCGGTTTATTTCTTTGCACTTGTCTGTTGTCCGGCTGCAGATTTTTCCAGGGCATTGCAGGTTTTTGTTTTGCTGCATCTGCTGGTTTATCCCGCCAGTAATGGCTACAACAGCTTTATGGACAAGGATACTGAAAGCATTGGCGGACTCCAATTCCCACCAAAGCCTGACAAAAATCTATTCTGGCTTACTCTTATTATGGATGCCATCGCTTTAAGCTGGGCTTGGGTATTAAACCCTGTTTTTGCGATTATGGTTCTGACTTACATTTTGGCATCCCGGGCTTATAGTTGGCGCGGAATCCGTTTGAAAAAATATCCAATCGGAGGCTTTTTAACCGTTTTTATTTTCCAGGGAGCCTGGACCTTGGCCATGGTATTTTGTGGGGTAAATTCAGAATTTCCACTGCTTTTTATTCCGCCTTTACCAATGATAATCTCCTCCTGCCTGATTGGAGCTGTTTATCCATTAACCCAGATTTACCAGCATGAGCAGGACAAAAACGATGGCGTCAAAACCCTTTCAATGCTCCTTGGCTTCAGGGGCACTTTTGTTTTTGCGGGATTGTTTTTTTTGGTGGCCAATACCTGCCTTTTTTTCTTTTTAAGACATCTGGGCTTGATGGAATTTTATTTCCGCTTTGCTATCTGCAACCTTCCTGTAATTTTCTTCTTTTTAGGTTGGGCGAGAAAGGTCTGGATTGATACCAGTCAAGCGAATTTCAGAAATACCATGCTGATGAACCTGATATCCGCCATCTTCCTAAACATTTCCTTTATTTCAATGTTGGCTTAAGATGACGGTTATCGAATCGATTGGAACGGCTGTACCCAAATACGCGCATTCACAGGAAGCATTGTGCCAGTTCTTAGGTGATAACCTACCCATGGAAGCAAATGTAAATGCTCTTCTCCGAAGAATGGCAGGAAATTCAGCCATTGCAAACCGGCATTCAGTCATCCCCGATTTTTCCACAAAAAGTGAAGACTGGACCTTCGTCAAAAAATCAGAAAACAGCTTTGACCTTGGCAGCGTGGGCAGCCGGATGAATGCTTTTTTCGAGCATGCGCTACCGCTTTCCCTCGAGGCCATTCAATCCATGAACCTGCAGGAAGATGACTTACAATCCATTACACACCTGATTGCTGTCACCTGCACCGGAATTGCAGCACCAGGTTTGGACTTACAGCTGATGCAAGCTTTGTCGCTTCCACCCTGCGTACATAGAACTGGAGTTCAATTTATGGGATGTTACGCCGCCATCCATGCCTTGAAACAAGCGGATTACATTTGCAGGGCAGAACAAAGCGCAAGGGTCCTTATTGTTTGCACAGAACTTTGCACCCTTCACATACAGGCAGATTCCCGAATTGACAATCTGGCCTCAACTTTACTTTTTGGAGATGGGGCTGCGGCTGTGCTCCTTTCAAACCAAAAATTTGCAAGAAAGGAACCCATTTTCAAGATCCTATCCTTCGCTTCAAGGGTAGTTTCTTCTGGTCTGGATCAAATGGCCTGGAACATTTCGGATGCTGGCTTTTTAATGAATCTTGGGGCGTATGTACCAGACCTTGTAGGCTCCGGTATCGGGGAATTACTTGAAGACTTATTGCTTGCAAAATCTGGGCAAACAATTTCAGGTTGGGCAATCCATCCAGGTGGAAGAAAAATTTTGGAAAAAGTTTCTACTGCCCTTGGCATTTCAGAAAAGGAATTGGTTTCAAGCTATAAAATTCTGAAACAATTTGGAAACATGTCTTCTCCGACGGTTTTGTTTGTAATAAAAGAAGAGCATCAAAGAATGAATGCTGCCAAAGAAAATGGCCTCGTTTTCTCTGCCGCATTTGGTCCCGGACTCACCATGGAAAGCCTGCTTTTAGAACATGCTTAACAATCGTTCCAAAGAGACTGAAATCCTTGATGGCCAATCTTTCACCAAGGAAGAGCTTTTTCAAAATCTGAAAGAACTCCAACTCGTAAACCAGTTTTTAGGAGGACATGCCAATTCCGCAAAAGCTTTTGAAAATTGCCTAGAAAATGGATTTGTTCCCGATGCTGTGGTGGACATTGGCTGCGGAGGTGGTGACACGATAGAATATTTACAGAAGAAATTCGGAGACAAACTTCCTGGAGTTCAATGGATTGGCTCCGACCTCAATCCATGGTGTCTGGAATATGCCAAAGGCAAACATCCGGGCAATGGCATCCAATATATTCAATCTGACTTCAGGGAAGTTCAGGCAGGCAAAATCCTTTTCCATGCATCCCTTTTTTTTCACCATTTTCCCAATGAAGAAATTACAGAATTCCTGAGAAAAATAAAATCAATGGGAGCCGCCCTTGCCATCAACGATTTACACCGACATCCGCTTGCTTATGCTTCCATTGCGGCAATTGGCAAGGCCCCTGGAATCAGCAGGCTTTTTCGAAACGATGCGCCTCTAAGTGTTAAAAGAGGATTTACAATTCAAGACTGGGATCTAATTCTAAAAAATGCCGGTTATGAAAATATCCAAATTCGTTGGGCCTGGGCATTTCGACATCTCATTTCAATTGTTCCAAACCAGCAATGAAGCGCACAGAATTTGCAATAATCGGAGGTGGATTGGCAGGCTTGAGTCTTTCCATTTTACTCGCGAGAAATGGAAAAAGTGTGCGGTTGATCGAAAGAAATGCATATCCATTTCACAGGGTTTGTGGTGAATATATTTCAAGGGAAAGTCTTCCCTTTCTAACAAAACTTTTACCTGAACTGGACTGGAAAAGTCTGCCTGGTATTGACCAGCTGTTGGTGAGTTCAGTCTCTGGCAAAACATTAAAAAACAAACTTGATTTAGGCGGGATAGGTATTTCTCGCTTTTACCTCGACCAAGCACTAGCCAATGCAGCAAAAAATGCAGGCGTTCTGTTGGAAGAAAATTGTTTGCTTAAAAACTGGATCGATGAAGATTCCGGCATCTCGCTGGAAACGGTCTC
>CAMDMI010000212.1 GCA_945902135.1 Spirosoma fluviale | reverse complement strand
AGACTCGAAAAAGGAGGCCGGCTTTTTTATATCGGGGCAGGAACTTCAGGCAGACTGGGCATTGTAGATGCCTCTGAATGTCCGCCAACTTATGGAGTTCCCCAAGGCATGGTTGTCGGTTTAATTGCAGGTGGTGATGCTGCGATTCGCAAGGCCGTGGAAAATGCGGAAGACAATCTGGGACAAGCGCAACTGGATTTGGAAGCGCACAATATCAGCTCAAATGACATTGTTGTTGGAATTGCCGCATCCGGCAGAACACCCTATGTAATCGGCGGTCTGGCTTGGTGCCGGAAACAAAACATCGCCACAGGCTGCATAGTTTGCAATCCGGGCTCACCGGTTGCAGCCGAAGCCGATTTTCCGGTTGAAGTAGTTGTGGGCCCCGAAGTGGTTTCTGGCAGCACGAGAATGAAATCGGGTACAGCACAAAAACTGGTGCTGAATATGCTTACAACCTGCACCATGATAAAACTTGGAAAAGTGCGTGGCAACCAAATGACCAACATGCAGTTAAGCAATCAGAAACTGCGCATCCGTGGTCAGAAAATGCTGGCAGAAGCACTTAATATTTCGGATGAGTCTGCAGGAGAATTATTGCTAAAACATGGCTCCGTAGAAGCCGCAATCCAAGCCCAACGCGCACGATCCTGATATGCACGAACTAGAACCTTTTTACAAATGGGATGGTCTTTACTCGTCTTCTTCAGATGAGAGATCTCCTTTTTTCGGCCAAACTCATCAGGAATACGACCTGAGTCTTTACGACCATCTCCTTCACCCGGAGTGGGATTTCGTTGGCTCAGAAACCCTGTATGTGAAAGTACTTTTTGCAGACTATGATTCTGGTTTTACCATCATCGAACTGCTTGGAGAATGGAACGACACGCTTCACAACGACATTATGCACCTGAAGCGCAACCTCATTGACCATCAACTTTCAGAAGGAATTCAACGATTCTTGCTGATTGGGGAGAATGTTTTAAACTTCCATGGCCTGGAAGATGATTATTACCAAGAGTGGTTTGAGGAAGTGGAGGATGGCTGGATTGTGGCCATGGGATTTCGGGAATTTATCCACCGGGAATGGAACAAATACGGCCTGGATTCCTATCTCAATTGGGGCGGCAAACTGGAAATTGAAAACTGGAGAACATTGCCACCGGCACAGATTCAGGAATTTGTTGAACATGAAATGCGCAGGAGAATTGCCTGATGGCGATTCAAATTTCAAAGCAACAGTCGCTTTACTTTTTCTTGAGGGCCTTGGCTGCTTCCTTGCCATATTCCCCGCCTAGAGCAACGGCCCTTTCCAATTCAGAAACAGCCTTTTCTTCCATCTCATTTTTTCGGTATGAAAGTCCGAGATAATAGGCCAGAAGGGAATTTTTAGGATCGTCTTTTACGCAGGGTTCAAGCAATTGAAGTGCTTCCGAAAAGGAACCATTTCGATAGCGAAGCACACCTAGGTTGATTCGGGCAGGATTTAATTTTGGATCCAAAGCCAAGGCTTTCTCATAAAAACCAATGGAGGAATCCGGGAAATTCCGGTAAGTGAGAAAAACACCCATGTCGAAATTGAGGAAAGCATCGTTGGGTCGAAGTCGCAGTCCGGACCGAAGAAATTGTTCAGCCACCGAATATTGCTTTTTCGCCATGTAATAAGTGGCAAGCCGGCAGTATCCATCGGCATATTCCGGATCCTGTTCGATCGAGGTTTGCCAGTTACTTATGGCTTTTACCGTATCCTTGGTTTCCCAAAAAACCATTCCTTTTAGAAAATAGATTCGGGGTTCAAATGGCGCCATTTTGAGTGCCTTATTCAGGTAATCCAGGCTTTTTGCATATTGACGAACCACCAGATAAAGGTCGCCCATCAACATAAAATTATCGGGATCTGCAAAACCGTTTTGTTCGGCAGTGGCACAGGCACTCAATGCAGAATCAACATGGCCGAGCGCCCGATGCGCCTTTCCAACCACTATAAAGTTAAACTGATCTTCAGGATTGATGGAAAGTGCGCGCTTTGCATCTGAGAGCGCTTCTTTATACCTTCCACTGTCAAGTAAAATCTGGCTCCTGATCCGGAATAGATTTGCATTGTTTGGATCTTGCAGAATAAATTTATTCACCTGAGCAAGGTCCGGAATGGAAAGTGTGCAGTCTATCGGTGTGCCCTCCGCCGGATTTTCTTTTTCGGTATATGGCTTACAAGACCAGATTAGACCTGCGGTGATGAAAAGAATCAGAAGGAAGGATTTCATGAATTGTGTCTGTCTTGGGCAACAAAGTTAAGAGCGAATGGCAGGTTTCTGGCGGAAATGAAATACAGAATCAAGTTGCTGGTTATCAGGATTTGGACCAATGTGTAGTTACAGTCACCCAGTTACAAAGTCCCCCGATTGCTGGATTGGCTTTGGAAATGGAAGTTTCAATGCTGAGCACGGAAGGAAATTCCACCGCAATTGCATTGCAAATTTTCTGTCCAAGTGTTTCGAGAAGTTTGCAGGGAATATCCATTTCCCTTTTCACCAGATTATACACAATGGCATAATCGACTGTGTTTCCAAGATCTTCATTTAAAGGATTGAATGGGACTTCCACTTGGATTTTCAGGTCAACCCGAAAACGGTTTCCAAGCAATTTCTCCTCCGGATAAACTCCATGAAAAGCTTGAAAATCAAGTCCCTGAAGGAGAATTTCTGTCTTCAGCAAGGCTTTAGATTTGATCAAAAAAGGATCCTCCCCCATTATTATCCTGCTTGGTCTCAATTGGAGCAGGTGCCTGAACAGGCGCTGGATGCGCAAGCTCTTTGGCTGCTGGAGCTTCCTCCTGTTCAGCCACTTGAACCTCCGCCGATTCTGGTTCTTCGACTTTTTCCTCAGGTTCGGCAAATCCAATGGTTTGCTGGGTCTGAGGAATCTCCAAAGTATCAATCACCGCTTCAACTTCTTTCTCTTCCAGAAATGGTCTGGCCATTTCGTATTGAAGTGGAGGCGGAAAATTGAACTGAATATTGGCGGAACGCAATTCTGCTTTTTCTGCTTTTTCAAGAAGGTCGCGGGCGATTAATTTGATTTCACTCAAGAACGCATCCTTCAAATTCTCAATATGCCGAAGTTCGCCTTCAATCACTTTCACCTGACCAACCGTATTGTCGTAAGTTTTTCTGGAATAATCCTCGGCATGATCCATGGCCTTGGAGGCTTTCCATTTGGCCTCCTGAAACAAAGTTTCCGCCTTTAATCTGGCTTCCTGTACAATGAGTTGTGCTTGTTGCTTTGCCTGGTCAACGGCTTTTTGACTGGTTTCTTCCGCCGCTTTTAAGGTTTTATACAATGAAGCCTCAACCTCACGCAGTTTTTCAACTTCCTTTTCTGAATTTTCAAGGCGGGATCGCAGATTGGCCTGCTCTTCAAGCACTTTTTCCCATGCAAGAGAAAGAGAATTCAGGTAAGCCTGAACTTCGTCCTTATCTAGACCGCCGAAAGTCTTTTTATCAAAATTTTTCTGCCTGATTTCCAGAGGAGTAACCTTCATAATCTATCGGTAAATATTCCAGGCCGAAACAGACCTGTCGTCGCTGCAAGATAGTAAGAGATCGGATTCTGCAAGCCAACAAAGCTGGTTTACACTGTGCCCATGTCCGCCATGCCTCGCACGGTCAAGTACCCGCAAAAGCCTCAGTTCAATTGCATCCCAGATTTTCACAGTTTTATCCATGCTGCAAGTTGCCAGAACAGGTTTTTCAGGGTGTAAGCGAACATCATGAATGCCAAAAAGATGGGCTGGAACGGCCTTTTTCATTGTCCATTCGCCCGAGTCCTGCTTTTCATGCAAAATCAATCGGGCGTCCCTTCCACAACTTACAAAGTGTCGCCCATCCGGATAGGCCGCAAGCCCGAAAATTGTGTTCAGGTGTGTGTCGGAAATCAAACTTCTGGACTGTGCATCCTGATCAAACAATCGGATGAATGAATCTGAGCCTCCAAAAGCGAAACCAGCATTGTCTGGAAAAATTGTCAGCGCCCGAAGGTCGCCAGATCCAGCTTGGAGAAATTGTACAGACCTTTCATTCAAATCCAGCATAGCCAATCGACCGGAAGAGCCCATGGCCAAAAGCCGGCCATCTGCCGTTTTTTCCATTCGGAACCAATTGCTTTCAGATCCAGCAATTGAAAATGCCACTTTTCCAGAATCCAGATCCAGGAAATGAAATCCATCCTTGTTCACTGAAACCGCCAGAAGATTTAATTCAGGAAGCAAGCAAAGCGCATACACAGTTCCTGACATGCGGGCCAGCAGGCGACCTTCTGTCGGTTTTTCCAGGTCCCAGGCCACAACCCAGCCATCACCGCCGGCAGAGAAAAACTGCCCCTTT
>CAMDMI010000211.1 GCA_945902135.1 Spirosoma fluviale | reverse complement strand
GGGGTCCTGCCAGAAGCGCGTGCTCATATAATAGAAATGGTCGCTGGTTTGAAGTCTTCCCCATGTATCGAGTAAATCTGGCCTGCCAATTTTGTACAGGCTCAATTCGCATGCGTAAAGATTTTTCAGCGCATCCTTTTGCAAATGATCGTAATGCCATGCGCCCAGGTCTTTGTCTTCGTCTGCCCAGGAAGTCCAATCCATGGAAGAATAAACAGGTTTGTTTTCTGGTCCGTTTTTGGCCGCATCCGATGGCAGAGAGAACTGTAAATTTTCGTGGTTTACAATTTCATCAGGCAAGGCGCCAAGAAAATCCACAATGCCGGTTTCTTGTTTTCTGTGTTCCCCGAAAGTTTCATAATCCATATATAAAACCAGACTATGTTCATCTTCCTCGCGCTTTGAAAGCCAATTGGCAAATTTCTTTCCGCTTAGAGGAAATTCATTCCAGGATGGATCCGCAAACCGAAAAGCGATGTCGTCTGAAAAACCAAAGTTTCGGGTGAGAATGTTGATGTTTTCCAATCCAGCACTAAAAACTCGGTTTGGACTTAATCCTCTCATATTCTCTGATTTGCCTTCGGCCAAAATGGTTTTATAGCCAAGCTCAGAAATTACGGGTAAGAGTTTATCGGAGTAAATCAGTTCGGTATTTCGGAAAACAGTAGGGCGAACTTCCAAAAGGTTTTGGATAGCCCTTTCATGTTTTACAACCTGTCGGCGGAATTCGGCCTCGGAGTAAAGGCAGGCTAGACTGTGGTAATAAGTTTCGGCCAGAAATTCTACGCAACCTGTTTGGCTGAGCTTCCTGAAAGATTCGATTACATCTGGGCGGTAGCGATAAAATTGCTCCAGGACAGTGCCAGAAATAGAAAATGCAATTCGAAATTTGCCTTTGTGTTTTTCGATGGCATCCAGCAGAATCTTGTTTGTCGGAATGTAGCAGAGGTCTGCAATCCTGTTGAGTACGGAAATATTTCGCGCGCTGTCTTCATAGGCATGGTCTTTTCCAATCAGGTCAAAACCATAATCTTTCAGCCGGTAAGGCTGGTGAACCTGAAAAATTAAGCAAACATCCGTCATTCCTTCCTTTGGCTCCGGCTGGCCCGGATTGTATTTGTCAATATTAGACCTGAAACCTTAGATTTCAAGACTTCTGTACACTTCCATCACATCCTGTGCGGCATCGTCCCAACTCAATTTGGAAAGATCTTGCTTGGTTCTCTCAACCATTTCTTCCCGAATTCCTGTGTAGTTAAGCAAGCCATAAATGTAATTGGCAAATTTTCCGGTATCCCAGAAATTGGCATTCAGGGCATTGGGTAAAACTTCAGCCACACCCGACTGACGGGAAATTACGCAGGGCACATCAAAACCGGCTGCCTCTAAAGCCGACAAACCGAATGGTTCTGAAACGGAAGGCATAAAATAGACATCCGCTTGGGCCAGCACTTTTTTTACATTCGACTGACTCAGAAAACCTGCAAAAACGAATTTGTGGTCAATCTTTCTTTCCAGCACCAGGGCTTTGAGTTTTTCCAGCATATCGCCCACGCCAGCCACAAAAAACATCACATTTGGATAAACCTGAAGCAGTTTCCAGGCAGTTTCTACCATAAATTCCGGCCCTTTTTGAAAGGTTACCCGACCCAGAAACAAGACAAGTTTTTCGCCTGATTTATTGGGAAGCCGGAAAGATTCTTCGGGGTCGATGGCGTTGTGAACGGGATAGAATTTCTCTTCTGAAATCCCATAATTATTGATGGCGCAATCTTGGGTATATCTACTTACCGGAATGATTCGGTCAGCCTTTTCCATCGCCTTTTTTTCAACCTCATAAACCCGGTTCCAATCGCCTTTGGCCAATTCGCCTACCCTATCTGTTTCTAGGGAATGAATGTGAATAACTAGTGGCTTTCCGGTGATTTCTTTGATTCTAACTGCGGCAGGAAAAGTGATCCAGTCATGGGCGTGGATAACATCAAATTCTGTTTCAAGTGCCATTCGCACAGCCACCTCTGCATAGGTCGCAACTTTCTGCATGATGTTGGGACCGTATGGCTCTATCCCCGAATAAAGTGCTCGAATGGCTTCGGGGGATTTTAAAGCCACTGCTTCTTTTTCAAAACCAATGCCGACTGGATATGGGTTCAGACCAGGTGCCGGAATCTTCTTGACTTTGGCAAATTCTTCCAGGGGCTGCATCGGGACTTCCACCGTCTGACCACCATTAATCCCAAAATAATTCATTCCACGGATTTGAACATTTTCAAGTGTTGTTTCTTTGTCAGCCTGAGGAATTAAAAGTTCAATTTCCGCGTATTTACTCAGGGCTTTGGCAAGTCCATAACAGGCAGTTCCGAGGCCTCCTGTTAATACCGGTGGGAATTCCCATCCGAGCATAAGGACTTTTGGTTTTGATGTCATAATTGGGTTTCGTGATTGAGGCGCAATATTAGTAAATCGTCAATTAAAATGGCTCTCGTATGTCAAAAATTCAACAAGTTGGTTTTATGATTGCGAATTTTTAAAAATTGAATTTGTCTTGCCGGAACGCAAAATATCAGGCACACAATTGGGTGTCCCGAATAATGCTCAGTAAAAAAACTGATTTAGTTCTGGGGAGGGCCACCCCAGCCCATTGGACGCATTCCCGGAGACATTTGGTGCATGCCTTCCATTTTTTCGCCTGATTTGAATACCCTGAGTGTATAGGTAAAAGTGAGCATAAAAAAGCGCTGAAGGTTGTTGCTTCGGCTGTCTTCAGTATAGGTTTCTGTGATGCTACGGCTGATGTTGGTGTTTTGTCCGAGTAGGTCAAATACAGTGGCCCGCAATTCGGCTTGTTTGCCTTTCAGGAATTTGTAGCCCATTCCGAGGTTTAAAAGCGCAAAATTTGTGTTGATGCCAGCAGAAAGTCCATTGTACAAATTCTGACTGAAATCGCCATTCAGAACAAGTCTTTCCTTTAATACGAGGTTAAGTTTTGCGCCCAGAATCTGGCTGACATAGGAATTGTTTTGAGAGCTGGTCAGGCTGTTTTTTACAGAAGTATAATTGAGGTTGTAACTGAGCGTAAAATCAACCGCCTTGCTGATGTTGCTGCTCAGGCCAATTCCACCACCGAGGGAAGGGGATTCTGCGAAATTCATTTTGCCATTAAGCATACCAGGTGTGCGGCTAAATGTGGCACTTGCATTGGTGCTTAAATTAGATTTTATAAAGCCCAGCGGTCTGCTGTACATCAAAAAACTGCGGAGGCTGTATTGTCCATCCAAATTTATCGGTCTGGAAAGTTGAGAACCTCTACGGATAAATATATCATCAAGCAGGGTGTCTTTTCCGGCCACAAAACTGCTGTTTCCGATATAATACCGAGATGCATTTCCACCCAACATAAAGAAGTAACTTGAGTTATCGCTTCCGCTTCCCATGTAACGCACAAAGAAATTGTGCTGGTAATCTTGTCTCAGATTTTTGTTACCAACAGAAAGTTGAAGCGGGTTGCTGTTGTTTACCACATCCTGAAGCTGGTCTATGCTCGGCGCATTTGCAGAAGTCCGGTAAAAAATCCGGAGATTGTTTTTTTCTGTGAAACTGTAACGCCACATCAAGGAAGGCAGAATGTTGCGAAATGATTTTGAAATGCCAACCGAGTCTGGAAAGGTCCGGTCGTTTAGAAGGCTGGATTCCTGGTAGTTTACATTCGCATTGAAGTTTGACTTCTCAGAATTGTACGCATAGCCTAGACCGGCATATTGCGAGGGTGTCTGGCTTTTGAATTTGTTGCTTAGTAAAGAGTCAATTCCCAAGAAGATTCCTGTATCATTAAATCGCTTTGCCTGATTATCTGTTGAACTTGAACTATTGTTCCATCCAGCAGAAAATGAAAGAATTGCTTTCTCAGTTAATGGTTCAGTGTAAATGATATTGTTTTGGATACTCCAAGTGTTTTTTGAAAGTGTAGATTGCTGCGACCGGTAAATTGGATAAGGATATTTTGGAAAGAGGTGCTGAATCCAGATTTGGGCTGAATTTCCTTCAGATCCATTCAAGCCAAAATTGGTGCTGATTGAAATTGTTCTTCCTTTTTTATGGAATTTATGCCGCAGGAGAATTTCCTGATTCATTGTAAAGCTTTTTTGGCTGCCGTTTGAATTATTTAAAGTGCTGTCTAGAATTTTATTTCTGATTAGATTCCTGGCAGCCGTTGAGTTTACCGAACTGATGTCCTGAAATGTAATTCTGGGTGTGTATATAAGGGAATTATTGGAATCCAGTTTCGCTTCAAGCCGCATGTTAAACCTGTGGTTGAGGTTGTCTGTTGTGGAAAAGCTGGTGTCGCGGTAAGCCTGACCCGAATCTTTGGCCAGGGCATAATTCCGGATTGTATT
>CAMDMI010000210.1 GCA_945902135.1 Spirosoma fluviale | reverse complement strand
GGCTCCAGGCATTGGAAAATATTCCGGCATGACCAGCAACACCGCCAAACATCGCCGCACCCGGATCGTGCACATTGCCTCGCACCAGGGTTTGCCGGAAAAGGGTGTCTTTTTCAGTTGGGGCAATATCAGTTTCAGAAAAATATCGCTTCGGCTGAAAACAAAGTCGTTCCAGGCCCAAAGGTTTGTAAAACCGCCTTTCCAGAAAAGTCGAAATGGGTTCATCCAAAACCCTTTCGACCAGCATTTTCATCATATAAAAACCCAGGTCAGAATATTTGTATTCGTTTTCGCCCTTGCTGTTTTTCGCAAGCAAATCGGATTGAATAATCCATTGCCAGAGGCTGTCTTCCATGGTTTTCATGCTGTAAAGCCCGGGCACTACTTCTGTGCAAAACCAGTTGTTGTCTTTGGTGTCGCAGTAGAAGGTTTCACTCAGTTCGTTGGTTTTGAGTGTGCGTTTCCAGTAAGGAATAAATGGTTGTAAGCCAGCCTGATGAACCAGAATTTCTGAAATCAGGATTTCTTCCTTGTTGGTGCCTTTCAGCTCTGGCAGATAATCTGAGGCTTTGTCCTCAAGGTTAATTTTTTCTCTTTCCTTGAGAAACATCACGCCCTGCAGGGTGGCTGCCACCTTTGTAATGCTGGCAATGTCGTACAGGGTTTCATCATTCACAGGTGCCAGAGAATCATAGGTTTGATAGCCGAAACACTTGTTGTAAAAAACGGCTCCGTCCCTAGCGACCAGAATTTGGCAACCGGGCGTGGCGTGTTCTGCAATAATGGCATTGGCGAGGGAATCAATTCTTGCCAGCATTTCGGGCCGCATGCCCACTTCTTCCGGCTCGGCAAAACGCAGTCTTTCCAGATTTTCTCCAGCATGTCCAACCCCGAATTTGATGGTTTTTCCTGCAGAAACCGGCATGTGGCCTTTGGCGGTGATGGCACCAAAAAGCAATTCAGGCACCAGAGTCTGGGTGTTTTCATTCCATTCAAAAGCCGAGATCACAGCCGGACAATTCTCCATTTCTCCGGTGCTGTAAGCATTGCCAAAATGCACACTTACCACTTTCGACTTTTGGGAAAGCGCCTTAACAAAAGCCTGCATTTGGGCATCAATTCCAAAGTTCTTTGAAAGGCTGTTGTTGAGTTTTCCAAAACCTACAACCACCACATCTGCATCTATGGACTTCAGCACCTCCTCGAATTTTTCGGAGGAAGCTTTATCCGCAATTCTGTAATGTTTGAAAGGAGCGTATAAACTCAATCCCTTTTGAAAACCGTTTTTCTGGTCATCTTGCCCAATCAGAACAGAGGCATATCGTGTGCTGTCGATGTTGCGGAACGGGATTAATTTGCCCTGGTTTTTGGCGATCGTGAGGGAGGCTGAATAAAGTTTGCGGATGAGCAGCTTGTCGTCGCGTCGGTTTAATTCTTCATAAAGCCCACTGAGGTTTAACTCCTGTTTCTCCTGGATTCCAAGCTGGTGTTTCCAGGCGAGTATTTTTTTTACCTTTTTCTCAATGTCTTTCCAGCGGATTTGCCTTTTGGCAATGGCTGCATTGATTACCTGAAATGCCCTGGGCACATTCTCCGGGAATAGCAAAACATCATTTCCGGCAAGCAGCGCTTTCAGATCTGACTCTCCAGGCTGAAAAAATTTGCTCAGTCCTTTCATGTTCATGGCATCGGTGAAAACCAGACCCTTGTATCCAATTTCTTTCAGCAAAATGTCTTGAACAATTTTCTTGGAAACGGTGCTCGCCGTGTTGGGCGTAGGATCCAATGCTGGAATGCTAAGGTGCGCCACCATTACCCCGCCAACCGAATCCTTGAGGTAGCGAAATGGGTAAAGTTCCGTTTCACGAATTTGCTGTGCGCTGCGGTTGATAATCGGCAGACTATAATGCGAATCGGCATCGGCATCTCCATGTCCTGGAAAATGCTTGGCCACGGCCATTACGCCACCTGACTGCAGTCCGCGGGCATAAGCGGCTGCGCGTGTGGCCACAGATTCTTTGTCTTCGCTGAATGCCCTGTATCCAATTACCGGGTTTGCCGGATTGCTGTTGATATCCACCACCGGAGAAAAACTCACATGTACCCCAAGCCGCCTGCATTGTCTGGCAATGGATTTTCCCATGGCCTCAATTTGAACAAGGTCCTGAATTGCGCCTAATGTCATTTGCCTTGGATAATTCAGGGTAGAATCGAGGCGCATGCCCAATCCCCATTCTGCATCCATTCCGATCAAAAGGGGAATTTTCGAAATGGCCTGATAATTATTGGTGAGTCGGGCTTGCCGGCCTGGACCACCCTGAAAGAAAATCAGCCCACCAATTCCATGGTTGCGAATCAGGTTTTCAATTTCGGTTTTGTGTTCGGCGCCGCGGTTGCTGTAAGCCGCTACCATGAAAAGCTGGCCCAATCTTTCGTTGGGACTCATTTTCTCGTACACAGAATCTGCCCAGTGCTGGGAAGACTTGCCAGGTTGCTGGGCATAGAGCGAAGTGCAAAAAAGCAGAACCGGAATCAGACCGGTGAAAAAGCGAATCAGGTTTGGATGCAAGGCGAAAGGGCGAATAAAAAGCCCCGGCCGTAAAGCTACGGAATCGGCCCTAAGGGCGAAAAAATTGAAAGGGTTTTTTGCCCATTTTTCTGTGTAAACAAATGGTTTCCCTTCAATTCACTTGTCAGATTATTGAATGGATTTTTAAGAAACAATGAAGTGCTATGCTTGAAAACAATCAGGGAGACTTTCAAGGAAGTTTTTCCGGATCCAATTTCCAAAGTTCCTTTTTGTCCTTTTCAGAACGCCAGGTTTTTTCCATGGCTGGCCTCAGAAAATTAAGCTTCTCTTTGGGATAATCGGCATCAATCCAGGCGAATCGAATTCCAAACTTTTTCATAAAGCGGATTTTATTTTCTTCAAGAGAGAATCCTTTGTTTTCCTTTTGTTCACAGAAATAATAAAACGGATACTGTTTTACATGCCAAGAAACATTAGAGCCATGCCAACTAGAGTCTTCAAACTGAGTTATTGGTGTTGAATGGGCATCATCAAAGGAGAATAGCAGTGGAAAACCAGCTTTCACATGGAGTGGAAATGGAGAATACTGCATCGTAGAAAAATAAACACTTTTGGTTACAGGAGCGGCTTCTTTTTGAACAATGTCATAAAATTCAGAATCAAATGGCAAAACCCGCTGGAATCGGATTGTTTTCCATACCAGCAACAGCAAACAGGTGGCCAATAAATAAGGACTAAATGATTGAGAAAGGAGCGGTGGATGTTTTTCGGGTCCGGGAACCAGAAACATGCAAAATGTTAAAAGGAAGAAGAAACTGCAGGCCATCAGGGTATAGATTTGCTCAAAGTCCATAAACCCGGTAAGTGCATAACCTACAGAACCAATTCCGCAGAGCAGGAAAATCAGAAGCAGTCCGGAAGTAGCCAATTGTGGGAATTTGTATAATCGATGGTGAATCCACCAAAGTCCCAACAGGCAAATCAAGAGTTCAAAACCTGCCTGAAAAGGCTTTAAGGCAAGAAAAAAGTGGGCTGGAATTTGGCCTGCTACTTTGGCGATTGCGTAAGGAACAATGAATATAGCGTACAACCGGCTTCTGAAAATTGCGGCAATTCCAATGAATGGAATCCAGTAATTGTAACCCAGATTAAATAATGCTTCCCTGCAATAGGTGAAAAAGGTTTTGGCTGCCAGAAATGGAGAAAATGCAGACAGTTCAAGTTTGCCTGAAGATGTCCCGGAACCAGTTTTAAGAATAAATAAGAATACCAGAATGAAGGTGGAATAGCCAAGCCAGATAATAGTTGGTGGAAGTGATTTTTTTTTGGAATCCGCCCAGAAAAAAAAGCCGATTACTGCAAGGATGGCCAATAGAACGCCAAAAAGGATATTAACCTGCGGAAGAATCAACAAAAAGATCAGCCAAACATTCCGGTTGTGGCGAAGGCCCCATAAAAACAATAGTGTTGGAATTAGCAGGGCGATTTTTTGCCCGAAAAGGTCAAGAATGTGGTAAACAAAAACATCCTGAAAGAACAGAAGCTTTCCAAGGGCAAAAAAGAAAGAAAGGATCAATACGAATAAGAACAAAGCAGGTACCTTTCGGCTTTCGGGGATTGCCAATAGTCCTAAACTTAACAAGCCAAAGGAGAAGACAGGAATTACAAAGCAAAAAATCCATATTTCAGTTAGCCCAGTGCAATCAACGAGCAGGCGCGTAAACCAAAGCTCAGTAAAATGATAGAGGTTTAGCCGGGTCATGCCCGGAAAATAAAGTGCCATGTCTGAAAAATAGACCTCTGCTTTTGCCTGACCCATTCCATATGCTGAGGCCGCATAACTAACCAAATCAATGAAAGGGTGGCGGTCTATTTTTGTAAAGTCATGGGAGTAAGAGTAAAGAAAATAGAGCCC
>CAMDMI010000209.1 GCA_945902135.1 Spirosoma fluviale | reverse complement strand
AGCGGGGAAGGATTGAAAGGCTATTCCATGGCCATCGAAAAATTGCTTCGCCACCGAAGCGCAGTTTGATTTCTTAAAAATTTACAGCTCAGGAATAGTCGTGTCGGTTATTTTTGAGGCACCATGACCGACATTCGCCAGCAGATTTCGCAACTCACCGAGCGCCTTCATTATCTAAATCACCGCTATTACCAGGATTCAGTCTCAGAAGTGAGCGATGCTGAATTTGATGCCTTGCTCCGGCAATTGCAGCAACTGGAATCGCAGCACCCGGAATTGGCGCAGCCCGATTCACCTAGCCAGCGCGTGGGCGGCAGCATCACAAAAGAATTTCGCCAAATAAAACACAGTTACCCAATGCTTTCCCTCGGTAATACCTATTCCAAGGAAGAATTGGCCGAGTTCGATGAGCGGGTTCGCAAGGGTCTGAATGGCGAAGCATTTGAATATGTATGCGAACTGAAAATTGACGGCGTGGCCATCAGTCTGGTGTATGAAAATGGGATTCTGGTTCAGGCCATTACCCGGGGTGATGGTGTGCAGGGTGATGAAGTAACCACCAATACGAAAACCATTCGTTCCATTCCTCTCCGTTTGCAGCCCGGAAATTATCCGGAAAAATTTGAGGTTCGGGGCGAAATTTTTATGCCATTCAAGGTTTTTGATGCCCTCAATGTTGAACGGGAAGACATCGGTGAAGCACCCATGGCAAATCCCCGCAATGCGGCCAGTGGTACCATGAAAATGCAGGATTCTTCCATTGTTGCACACCGCCGTCTGGATTGCTTTCTCTATTATTTGCTTGGCGAAAATCGGATGTCAGACTCACATTAGGCCAGCCTTCAGGCCATGGAAAGCTGGGGCCTTCCCGTCTCGGATACCTGGCGCCTTTGCCGCAATCTGGATGAGGTTTTTGCCTTCATCGAGCATTGGGACAAACAACGGTTTCACCTGCCAATGGGCATTGATGGAATCGTGATTAAGGTGAATTCTCTTCTGCATCAGGAGGAACTCGGTTTTACAGCCAAAATTCCACGCTGGGCCATTTCATATAAATATCAGTCGGAGTCGGCTACCACAGTTTTGGAATCCATTTCCTATCAGGTGGGTCGCACCGGCGCGGTAACCCCGGTGGCCAACCTTCGGCCCGTTCAACTTGCCGGAACCAAGGTAAAGCGCGCTTCATTGCACAATGCCGATGAAATTGCCAGACTCGACATCCGTGTTGGCGACTGGGTTTTTGTGGAAAAGGGAGGAGAAATTATTCCCAAAATTACCGGCGTTGACACAGCCAAAAGAGGCTTATTTTCTGAGGAAACGAAATTTCTGCACGATTGTCCGGTTTGCGGAACCGCGCTTGTCCGGACCGAAGGCGAGGCTGCCTGGTATTGTCCGAATGAACAAGCTTGTCCCCCGCAGGTAAAAGGCCGCATGGAGCATTTTATCCAGCGCAAGGCCCTGAACATAGATGGCCTTGGCGCCGAAACCATTGACCTTCTCGTTGAAAAAGGATTGGTGGCAAATGCCGGAGAGTTATATTCAATTCAATATGAAGAGCTGATCGCCCTTGATCGGTTTGCCGACAAATCGGTTCGCAACCTTTTGGCAGGCATTGAGAAATCAAAGTCTGTGCCTTTTCCCAAAGTGTTGTTTGGCATCGGCATTCGAGTTGTGGGCGCAACAGTGGCAGAAAAACTGGCTGAACATTTCGGCAGTCTGGAAAACATTGCCAAAGCCAGTTTTGAGGAATTGATTCAGGCTCCTGAGATTGGGGAGAAAATTGCCCGTTCGGTTCTTGCCTATTTTGCCGCCGAAGAAAACCAGGCATTTCTGGAAAAGCTGGAGAAGGCCGGACTTCAATTGGCCATGACAGGTGGACCGGCAACGGAAAGTGAAGCGCTGGCCGGTTTAAGTTTTGTGATTTCAGGCGTGTTTTCTCAATTCTCCCGCGAGGAGCTTCAGGATAAAATCAAGGCCAATGGTGGCAAACTTGTTTCCTCGGTTTCGGCCAAGGTAAATTATCTGCTGGCAGGTGAAAATATGGGTCCGGCCAAATTGGAAAAAGCGAGTAAACTGGGAGTGAAAATTCTTTCCGAACAGGAATTTCTGGATATGCTGGTTCCTACAATTTAATTCGAAAAAACCTCGTCTTACAAACCCATTTAAAATTCAAATGATGAATAAAGAAACTGTTTTAATTATTGGTTCTTCCGGACATTCAAAAGTGATAATTGATATTTTTGAAAAGGAAGGGAAATATGAAATAGCAGGCTTAATTGACGATTTTAGAAATATAGGCGAAGAAACACTGGGTTATAAAATCATCGGAAAGGAATCTGATTTATCCGACCTCAATTTGAAAAATCCGCACTGGAAATTATTCATTGCGATTGGAGATAATTGGATAAGAAACAAAGTTGTAAACCGAATAATTGACAAGATTCCAAACATTGAATTTGCGTCTGCAATTCATCCATCTGCCCAGATTGCCAAAGGTGTAAAAATTGGAAAAGGGGTTGCCATCATGGCGGGTGCCATTGTGAACAGCAATACTTTCATCGGAGATTTTACCATCATCAATACAAGAGCAAGCATTGACCATGACAGCGAAATGCGGCCCTTTTCAAGTCTCGCGCCGAATGCAACATGCGGTGGAAATGTGTCTGTTGGCGCGTTTTCTGCGATATCAATTTCCGCAACAATCAAACACGGCATTTCAATTGGCAGTCACACCATCATTGGCGCAGGTTCGGTTTTATTGAAAAGCTGTGGTGATCATTTGATTTTATACGGTGTGCCAGCCAAGGAAATTAGGAAGAGGGAAGCTGGTGAACGGTATTTATAAGTGCATTTAATCGTTGAAATTCTTGCGACAACTAAAAACCAGAACAGGAAATGAAAATTTCTGCCACATCAGCACTTGTTTTAAATTGGACAGATCACAAACTGTGGCAAAGTCCAGAAACTTTGTCCTTTAACTCGCAGCTTGATTTAAGCGAAGGAGAACAGCTCTTTAATTTATTCAGTGAAGAGGAGACCTTCATGCACCTGCAGGCTGTTTCTGGTAGAAAATACTTTATGAAAAATACAGTGCTTGCTTTTCTGGAGGAACTAAGCAAGCAAAATCAATCGGGCCAAGTGATCATTCTTGCGGCTGGGTTGGCTCCTCTTTCAATTGAAATAGCTTCTACTTTTTCTACTTGTCAGGTATTTGATGTAGATAAATATTTAAT
The DNA here is from genome assembly GCA_945902135.1 of Spirosoma fluviale. Lineage (GTDB taxonomy): Bacteria > Bacteroidota > Bacteroidia > Cytophagales > Flexibacteraceae > CAMDMI01. Next base: position 1,344 of record CAMDMI010000209.1, on the reverse strand, counting down.
GAATGAGAAGCATGAATTAGTAAATGGAATTCCCCCAAATATTGAATTTATAGATTGTGATATAACGGATTTAAATGCCTTAAAGGAAAAATTACTGAACCGTAATTTCAAAATGGATATGCCTTCTATTGCTGTTATGGAGGGAATTATTTACTATCTTCCTATGGAAGATTTGAAAAATATCTTGCAATTTCTTAAGCAAAATAATGTTGCTTTTGCCGGCGACTTTTGTCTTAAACCTGAATTGGTAAATGAGAAAACACGATTTTATTTAAGTGATGTTTTTAGAAAAATAAAAGACGAGGTTCAACTTGATTTTATTAATTTTTATTCAGAAGAAGAAATTATTAATCTTTTGAAAGAAGCAGGATATAAGAAAATATGTGTTTCAAATATGCAGCAAATTCAAGAAGATAGAACCGGCGATAAATATCCGTTTTCCGAAAAAGACAGTTGTTGGGTAATGACTATTTATGCAGAATAATTTTTGAATGTAACAATTACAATCAAATAGCTTTTAACCAACGGAAGCCAGTTTTATCTTTTAAACTCCCCATTATTTTTTCAGTAGTTTGGCGGCAATGAAGAACATCTGGCTTGATTGCGATCCCGGACATGATGATGCCATGGCCATCCTGATGGCGGCTTTTCATCCCTCCATCAATTTGCTTGGCATTAGCACAGTGGCTGGAAATCAGTCGGTGGAAAAAACCACTGTCAACGCCCGGGCCATCTTATCCGCTGTCGGAAAAGAAAATATTCCTGTCTTTCAGGGTCAGGGTGCGGCGCTGCTTTCTCCCATGCCATTCTGTGCCGAAATCCATGGTGAATCGGGCCTGGATGGCCTCGATGGAAACCCGCTTTTTCCCTTGCAGGCTCCGCCAGAAATGGAACAGCCCTGGTTGCCTGCCATGAAGGAGACAATTCTTCAAACCGCCAAAGAAACCGGGGAGGCCGTTTGGCTGGTTTGCACCGGAAGCCTTACCAATGCCGCCCTGCTTCTGACAATGCATCCCGAAATTCGGCAGCACATAAAAATCAGCTTAATGGGAGGCGCCATGGGCATTGGCAACACCGGACCAGTCGCGGAGTTCAACATCGAAAATGATCCTGAAGCGGCCCACATTGTTTTCGAAAGCGGGGTCAATCTCACCATGGTTCCACTGGAAGTAACCCATACCGTTTTGGCGGATCAGGAAGTGTTGAATCGTATTGGAACGCACAGCCCTTTCAGAAAGAAAATTACCGATTTGCTGCTCTTTTTCAGCGAAACCTATAAGCGGGTTTTTGGATTCGATCATCCGCCTTTGCACGATCCTTTGGCGGTGTATTTCGTGCTGAATC
>CAMDMI010000208.1 GCA_945902135.1 Spirosoma fluviale | reverse complement strand
ATTCCTGATTTGAGCAAACAATTTTTTCCCACTGGGATTCTTGCGATCAATCTGGCCTGCATCGCACCCGAAAGTCTGGAGCCCAACATAGTATTGCTGGTATTTTCTTCCAGGCTAAACGGACGGCTGTTCCACGAAATTCCAGTTCCGATTCTAAAAGCAAATTTTGCGCCGATGGCCGGTTCAAGAAAAATCAGGGCTGCAAGAGATTTTCCGAGTTTTTCTGAACGATAATCAATGTAATGAAGTCCATATCCCAGACCGGCATTTTTCATTTTGCTGCCAAAGGGATTTGATGGATTGCGGAGGAAATACTCCAATCCAATTTGCATGGGGTGGCTTTGCGCTAGGTGTTGAACCGATTTGTTGTGGGCAAGAATTCCGCCAAAACCAAAGTTGCCGGAAAATTCTCGTTCAATTTGATTGTCCTGCGCACTCAAATGGGGCTTTTCCAGTAGGAGGAAGGCCAGAATGATCAGCAGGCGATTCATCAAATGATGTTTACTTCGGGATGGAGTTGAATTCCGAATTTCTGCCGGACATCTTCAATTATTTCTTTTGCCAGATTCAGAATGTCCGATCCTTTGGCCGAACCGTGGTTTACAAGCACAAGCGCCTGCCTTTCGTGGACCCCGCAGTTGGCTGTTCTGTACCCTTTCCAACCAGCCTTTTCAATCAGCCAGCCAGCCGGAACTTTTACCAATCCGTCGGGAGCAGGGTAGGAGGGAATTTCGGGACATTCCTTCTTCAGGATTTCAAAGTCAGCGGAAGAAATGACCGGATTTTTGAAAAAGCTTCCTGCATTGCCGAGGACAGCCGGATCCGGAAGTTTAGACCTGCGAATTTCGATCACCGCACGGCTTACATCGGCGGGAGCTGGATTTGAAATTCCTTGTTTTGCAAGCAAGGCGGCAATGTCTCCATAGCCAGTGGCGGGTTTTGCATGCCGGCTGAGTTTGAAATCAACAGTCCAGATAATGGCACTGTTTTTCAGCGTGTTTTTGAAAATGCTTTCCCGGTAAGCAAACTTGCAATCCTCTGCTGAGATATGTTCAAATTGTTCTTTTGCTCTGTCGAAATACTGAACGGAGACGATTGTGGATCCAACCTCAACGCCATAAGCACCAATATTTTGCATCGGGGCTGCACCAACAGAACCTGGTATAAGTGAGAGGTTTTCGAGTCCGAAAAAGTTGTTTTCCAGACAATGTTCTACAAATGAATGCCAGTTTTCACCTGCCGCAACCCGGAGAATAACATGGTCGTCATTGGTTTCAAGCACTTCGATTCCTTTGTTAGAAATTCTGATAGTGATGCCATCGAATGGTTTTGTAAGCAAAATGTTTGAACCACCACCCAGAACCAGCACATCCAGGTTTTGAGATTTTGCAAGGTTCAATGCCTCCTGAATTTGCCCGGTTTCTGAAACCTGACAAAAAAAGCGGCTGCTTTCATTGATGTGAAATGAATTGTAATCCAAAAGGCTTTGCTCGGATTGTACGGAAATCGGATTTGAAATCATCTCGTCAATTATTATACGCTAAACTTTTTGTGGAGCCATTCAGGACCTTAGTTCTTTTCGGAACAGGTTTTCGGCTGAAGGGATGTCGTAAGGCTCAAATAATTTGTAAGTCAGCTGGTTTTCATTGCAAATACTCAGGATTTCTACAATGGCCGCAGCTTCGTGAAACTGAAAAAACTCCCAGTTCCTGAATTCCTTGATTTTCATTCCGGCCATCAGCACAGAGCCATCCCCTGCTGGAAGAAATACCATATCCTGATTTTCTAAAGCATCCAAGAATTGTGCAGGGAAATCATCGGGCAAGGCAGCACAAATGGTTTCTGCGAAAATTACTTTCTCATAACCTTTCTCAAAACATAATTCAAACAGGTTTGCCACCTGATCTGAAGGGTGAAGCCCAACTTTGATAAAGCGCCGGTAACTGGCCGGAAACCCATCGGGTTCGGAAGGCATCAATGAATCCAGAAAAACCGCTTTTTCCATTTGAGGATAAGGGTTTAAGATACTGGCCCAGCGCTTGCCAATGTAATCGGCGGTACCGGTTTGGAATTTTTTAGAGAATTGATTCCACCTTTCAGGGAACAAAGCAAAAAGAGTAGTTGTCACAGCTTTTGAATCTCGGTCCAAGGTAAATCAAATTTGCCTTTTAGTTCCAATGGGGTTTTCAATTGGGATTTTTTGGACGGATTTTTTTGCAAAAACTGCTTTTAAACCAAGCTTTCAGGTTTTGTTTAACATTTTCGAAAAAAGGGTAAACAAAATTTGGTTCTTTTGTGGAAGCAAATGTAACTTTGCCTTAAACAAAATCAATAAGATATGACTGCGCTTGAATTCAGTTACGCTCTAAATCAGTCTACAAAGGCGCTAAAGCCTTTTGCGCTTAGGCTTACTAAAGACGGCGATGATGCCGCTGATCTGTTGCAGGATACTGTTTTAAAAGCATTTACACACAGGGAGAAGTTTTCTGATGGCACCAACTTGAAAGCTTGGATGTACACCATTATGAAAAACACCTTCATCACCAATTATCAAAAATTGGTGAAGCGGAAAACCTTCATTGATACTACAGAAAATCTACATTTTATCAATTCATCTGCAGCTCTTGTGAGCAATGCCGGTGAGTCTTCTTTCATCATGCAGGATATCCAAAAGGCGCTAACTTGTCTGGATTCAGTTTTCAGAGAGCCCTTTTTAATGTACTTTCACGGTTTCAAGTATCATGAAATTGCAGACAGCCTTTCCATTCCAATTGGAACAGTGAAAAACAGAATACATCTGGCAAGAAAGGAATTGAAAGATGCTTTGAAAATGTATCAAAATTGAATTTCCCGCAATAATCCACCGGCAAGTGAAAAAGGTCGTCATAATTGGAAGTGGCTTTGCCGCTCTTTCTGCTTCCTGTTTCCTAGCCAGAGCCGGATATAGCGTAAGTGTTCTCGAAAAAAACTCGATGGCTGGCGGCAGAGCCAGAGTTTTTAACAAAGATGGATTTACATTCGACATGGGACCTTCCTGGTACTGGATGCCAGATGTCTTTGATCGTTTCTTTGCCTGTTTTAATAAAAAATGTTCTGAATATTACCAACTCGAGCGCCTCGATCCTTCTTACAGGGTTTTTTTTGGTGAAGGCGATTGGTACGATGTGCCAGCCGACTGGAAAAAATTAGCTTCAGATTTTGACGGTTGGGAACCTGGGGCCGGCAAGCGGCTAGAAGAATTTCTCCGGGATGCGGAAATCAAATATCGGGAAGGAATCGGTAATCTGGTTTTTAAGCCCGGAAAATCCATCCTTGAATTTGCTAATTTCCGGACTATAAAAGGCTTTTTTGAACTAAACCTGCTTTCGGATTTTAAGCGCCATGTTGGCCGATATTTCTCACATCCGAAAATTCTGAAAATCCTTGAGTTTCCTGTCCTGTTTCTGGGTGCAACTCCGGAAAAAACACCGGCTCTTTACAGCCTTATGAATTATGCCGACATAAAACTTGGAACCTGGTATCCAATGGGCGGCATGCACCGCATCGTAGAAGGAATGGTAAGTCTGGCCAAAGAGCTTGGCGTTTCATTCCATTATAACCAGGAAGCGACCAAAATCAATGTTGACCGCAGTGGAAAAGCAGTTTCCGTTGATACCAATTCTGGTACTTTCGATGCTGATGTTGTCCTTTCCGGCGCCGACTATGCCCATACAGAGCAAAAGCTTCTTGAAAATCAATGGCGTTCCTATTCCACATCCTATTGGGATTCCCGTGTGATGGCGCCATCTTCAATTTTATATTATTGTGGGTTTACAAAAAAGGTTGATAACCTGAAGCACCATAATCTTTTCTTTGATGAAGACTTTGGCGTCCATTCCAAAGAAATTTATGAAAAGCCAGAATGGCCTAGCCGACCTTTATTTTACCTTTCAGCACCGTCACTTACCGATTCTTCCCTTGCCCCTGAAGGCAAGGAAAATCTGTTTCTCCTGATTCCAACTGCGCCCGGAATGATAGAAGACAAGCAAATCACCGACCGGTATTTTGCGTATGTATCCGATAAAGTGAGGCGACATACGGGGAATGACCTCGAAGCCGATACCCTTTTTGCTTTGCCTTATGGTGCCAGCAATTTTATTGCCGATTATCATGCACTTCGGGGCAATGCTTACGGGCTTGCCAATACTCTTTTGCAAACTGCCATTTTGAAACCAGCGATGCGCAGCAAAAAGGTGCGAAATCTTGTTTTTGCGGGTCAACTTACCGTTCCAGGTCCAGGTGTTCCACCTGCACTAATCTCCGGTGAAGTGGCCGCAACGGAAATAATGAAAGACTTTCCAATATGAAAGACCAGTATACAGAGGCTTGTATTGAATGTAGTGCATTGATTACCAAGCGCTATTCAACCTCTTTTTCGCTTGGTATTTTGATGTTGGATAAGTCGATTCGCAATGACATTTATTCCATTTATGGATTCGTTCGGCTGGCAGATGAAATTGTGGATACCTATCAGGACAAGGATCCGGCTGGCCAACTTCAAATGCTCCGGGATGACACTGATCGCGCAATTCGCAATGGCATTTCATTCAATCCG
>CAMDMI010000207.1 GCA_945902135.1 Spirosoma fluviale | reverse complement strand
GGTATTTATGGAAGTCTTCAACTCCATGCAGCCTTGTTTACCCAGTTGGTCTTGTATATCGGTGGTGTAATGGTGCTGATTGGTTTTGCATTGCAGTTGTATCCGGAACCTGAAAATAAACCCCGCCTCTCACAAGTTCGGGAATCCCTAGGAAAAGTATTGGTGCTGATACCATTGTTGCTTATTTGCCTTGTGAAGGCTCCCTGGGAAGCGGTTCTGAAATGGGAACTTCTTCAAAACCCGGAAAATCTTCCGCCGGCAGATCAAAGTATGAAGTCTGTTGGCCGTTCCCTACTCCTGAATTTTCCTGTAGAATTTGAGTGGATGGGCGTGCTTATGCTGACCGGGTTATTTGTTGCCGGTTGGTTTCTGAAAGATTCAATCAACACCGAAAAAAAATGAGCAAACCGAAAAACCGGGAGGGAATGGTGTTCTCTACCAATCCCGAATTTAAATTCAACGATCAGCAGGATGAGGAGGTAGTGTTGCTTCCTTGGTCTTCCCAAAAACTGAAAGTATCTCTGGATAAAAGCGGTCGCGCAGGAAAAGTTGTCAGTTTGGTGGAAGGTTTTGCAGGTCCTGCTTCTGACTTGGAAAAATTGGCGAAAGAATTGAAAAACCATTGTGGAACCGGAGGCTCGGCAAAAGACGGTCAGGTACTAATTCAGGGAGATGTGCGAACCAAAGTGGCCACTTTTCTCGAAAAGAAAGGTGCAAAAGTCCGACTGCTTTCCTGAGCGCGGCTTCACGCTTTCCCAAAAATTCTCCCTTCCTTTGCATTCTTAAAAACACCAGATTTTTCCCATGAACGCCATATTCCAGCTTCCAAAACCGATTAACGAACCGATCCTCAGTTATGCACCAGGAACTCCTCAGCGTGCTGCTTTAAAGCAAGCTATCGCCGAGGCAAAGTCAAGTGTTCGTGACATTCCCATGGTGATTGGCGGTCAGGAAGTGCGTACCGGAAATACCAAGCAGGTAAATCCACCTCATGAACATGCACATGTGCTTGCAAATTTTCATCAGGGAGATGCCGGACATGTGGAGCAAGCCATTACGGCAGCGCTCAATGCCAAAAAGGACTGGGAAAATCTGAGCTGGGATCAGCGTGCTGCTATTTTTCTAAAGGCTGCTGATTTACTCGCCGGCCCTTACAGAGCGCGTATTAACGCAGCGACCATGCTTGGACAAAGTAAAAATGCGTTTCAGGCCGAAATCGATGCTGCCTGTGAGCTCATTGACTTTCTTCGTTTCAATGCATCATTCGCGGAGCAGATTTACACCGGGCAAACACAATCTTCTCCCGGAGTTTGGAATAGAATGGAGTATCGTCCGCTCGAAGGATTTGTCTTCGCTCTTACCCCATTCAATTTCACAGCCATTGCCGGAAACTTGCCAGCCAGTCCGGCATTGATGGGCAATACGGTTGTCTGGAAACCAGCCAACACCCAGATTTATGCCGCCCAGGTAATTATGGAAGTATTTATGAAAGCCGGCCTTCCGGATGGTGTGATCAATTTGGTTTTTGTGGATGGACCAACCGCCGGAGAGGTTATTTTCAATCACCCGGATTTTGCTGGAATCCACTTTACAGGAAGTACAGGCGTTTTTCAGGATGTGTGGACCAAAATCGGAGCCAACATCAAAAAATATAAATCCTACCCGAAAATTGTAGGCGAAACTGGTGGCAAAGACTTTATCGTGGCACACGAAAGTGCAGATGTGGAAGCACTGGCCGTGGCGCTTATTCGTGGCTCATTTGAATACCAGGGTCAAAAATGTTCTGCTGCTTCCCGCGCGTATATTCCCAAAGGAATTTGGCCGACACTTTCAGCCTTGCTTAAAAAGCATCTCTCTGAAATTACGGTTGGCACTGTGGAAGATTTCCGGAATCTTGTAAACGCAGTAATTGACAGAAAATCTTTTGACAAATTAAAGGCCGCCATTGGCCGTGCACAGGAAAGTGCGGTTGCAGAAGTCTGGGCTGGTGGAAAGTGTGACGACAGCAAAGGTTATTTCATCGAGCCAACCATCATTTTATGTCAGGATCCAATGTATGAAACCATGCAGGAGGAACTTTTCGGACCTGTTTTAAGCCTGTACTTGTATGAGGATGCAGAGTTTGAAAGGGCCCTTGAACTGGTTGACGGTACTTCTTCTTATGCCCTTACAGGCGCAGTTTTTGCGCAAAACCGTTATGCGCTTGACCTCGCCACCAAGCGCCTTTCCAATTCGGCCGGTAATTTTTACATCAATGACAAACCGACTGGAGCGGTTGTAGGTCAGCAGCCTTTCGGCGGCGGAAGGGCTTCCGGAACCAACGATAAGGCAGGTTCAATCCTCAATTTGTATCGCTGGGTTTCTCCTCGTACCATCAAGGAAACCTGGGTTCCAGCTACTTCTGTAGGCTATCCATTTATGGAAAGCGAATAAGCGAAAATCTTAAATCCGCGGATTTTGGGTTAATAGATTTTTACGCCAATTTTTGCCTGGAGAATGTTCCAGATCTACTTTTCTGCAATTGAGTATTTCGTCAAATGATTTCAGAAAACAATTCAAAATTGTGGCAAACACTTAAAATATGCATTCTGTTTTTTGCACTCATTTCATGCAAAAAACAGGACGCTGCTTTACCTGATTCTAAGAATGAAACTGCTGAATTCATTTCAGCAATTGATATTTCCAGTTTGCCTGAAATACTAATTTCAAATCCGAAATTTTATAACGCTGAAGGACAGGAAAACAATTTTCTTGACATTGTTAAAGGAGCGGGAATCAATACAATCCGCATCAGGCTTTGGGTAAATCCGGTGAATGGACATTCGGGTTTTGCCGAAGTAAAAGAGTTTTCCAAAACTTTGAAATCAAAAGGATTTAAAACCTGGCTGACGCTTCATTATTCTGATACCTGGGCCGACCCGGAACACCAGGAAATTCCATTGCAATGGCAGGGAAAAAGTTTTGCAGAATTAAAAGACAGCGTTTCCAATTATACGAAAACAATCGTGAGCGAACTTCAACCCAATTACATTCAAATTGGAAATGAAATTAATTCCGGATTCCTTCATCCTTCCGGACATATTTCAAACAATTTTCGAGGTTTTGAAGAATTGATGAAGGCCGGAATTTCGGCAGTAAGGAACAATGGAACTGGCACTAAAATTATTCTCCATTTTGCAGGAATAGAGGGCTCTGACTGGTTTTTTAATCGGGTGAGCGCCTTGGATTATGACATTATTGGCCTCTCCTATTACCCAATTTGGCACGGAAAATCATTGAGCAGCCTTAAAAACAAATTGCAATTTTTAAGCGCAACTTATGGCAAGAAAGTAATGGTTGCCGAAACTGCTTATCCATTTACGCTTCAATGGAATGACTGGACCAACAATATTGTGGGTTTAAACGAACAGTTAATTCTGCCAGAATATCCAGCTTCGCCAGAAGGACAAAGAAAGTTTGTTGAGCAAATTCGGAAAATAAGCACAGAGGGGAATAATGGAATTGGTTTTTGCTATTGGGGCGCAGAGCTTATTTCTTGGAAAGGCAATCAGTCTTCCGATGCTTCCGTCTGGGAAAATCAGGCACTGTTTGACTTTAATAATAAAGCCTTGCCCGCACTTGCAGAATTTAAAATCAATTGAAATTAAGCGCTAATCATGTTCTACATGGCGCCTTCCTTCAGCACATCCACCAAAGTTGGATCGAGGAGTGTGCTTGTATCGCCTAAATTGGAGGTATCGCCTTCGGCAATTTTTCTGAGAATGCGGCGCATGATTTTGCCCGACCGGGTTTTGGGAAGTCCGGGTACAAACTGAATTTTGTCTGGTCGCGCAATGGCGCCAATGAGTTTGCTTACTGTCATGGAGATGTCTTTCCGCACCCGGTCTTCTTCATCGGAGTGGTTTCCATTGTAGATCACATAGGCGTAAATGCCCTGGCCTTTTATATCATGTGGATAGCCCACCACGGCCGATTCTACCACTCCGGAATGCGCGTTGATGGCATTTTCCAATTCGGCTGTGCCGATTCTGTGTCCGCTTACATTCAGCACATCATCCACCCGGCCGGTAATCCGGTAATTTCCTTCGGCATCCCGAATACATCCATCGCCGGTGAAGTACAAATCTGGGTAAGCAGAAAAATAGGTTTGACGGCAACGGGCATGATCGCCCCAGGTACTGCGCAAGATGCCGGGCCATGGAAATTTGATGCAAAGGTTGCCGCTTGCTTCACCTTCCAGTTCTTTGCCCTGCTCATTCACCACACAAACCTGCACACCCGGCAATGGCAGTGTAGCCCATGCCGGTCTGGAAGGTGTTATTCCTGCCAGATTTGAAATCATAATCCCACCGGTTTCGGTTTGCCACCAGGTATCCACAAGCGGACAAAGATCTTTGCCCACTTCCCGGGAGTACCAGTGCCAGGCTTCTTCATTGATGGGTTCTCCCACAGAGCCAAGCACCTGCAGGCTGCTGAGGTTTTTTCCTTCAAGGGGTTTTGTATCAAATGCCATCAAACTACGGATGGCCGTGGGCGCGGTGTAAAGAATATTCACCGAATGTTTCTCACAGATTTCCCAGAAACGCCCTGCATCCGGCCAAGTTGGAATGCCTTCAAACATCAG
>CAMDMI010000206.1 GCA_945902135.1 Spirosoma fluviale | reverse complement strand
TGACTTGCGGGGCCAAATTTCAAAAGGTTCAGCCGCAAAAGGCGAATTATTCAAAATAATTTGTTGAAAAAAGGCTGAATTCCCGAAATTGCGCTCTGTTTCTACCAAATTATTTATTTACGGTTCAAGATGAAAAAAACTTTATTCTGCGGACTGGTATCAGGACTCCTGATATCTGCATCCGGACTCTCATATGCGGATGGTCCGGGAAAATCTGGCCTCCTTACTCCTAAGCGTTTTGTTACCAAGGCTGAGCAAGCTCGCAAACTTGCTTCCCTTGAGGATGCTGCGAAGGGTAAACAGTCAAATGTGAAACCTGTATTCCCTTCTTCAAAGAGATCAGGTGGAAATTCTAACAGCATTACTGCTGTAACCACTTTTTCTGACCTTGGTCAATCAGTGAATCCCTTCTCAATTCTTGGAGCTGGAAGGAATGTAATTTCTGTTGTTCCATCTCTGAACACAGTTGCATTTTTCCGTCGCGGAGGCATTGATGATGCAGGTGGGTTAACTAACAGGCCTGGTAACAAGGTTTTTTACGACCTTAACACCAAGGGTGGAGCTGATGGGCAGTGGCAATTAAGTCGCGGTCCAATTTTTGACGATGATGCTTACATCAACGATCCTACCCATACTGAACAAGGTGGTCCTAACAATTTCGGTTCTCGTTATCCACAGGGTGCTCTGTTCAATCCTGCTGGAAATACTGATACTGCCAATGTGGTTGCAATCGGAAATACAAGGGTTTTAGATGGCACAAATGGAGCTTGGGGTGGTTTAGGATTGGGTTGGCAAAAGCTTGCGGCTGGTTCAGCTGCAAAGCAATCTCTTGAAGGTTCTGCCGATCCTCTTCACTTTCGTCAGGAGTCTATAGAAGTAACTGCCAATGCAGTATTTGCTACAGAACCAATTGAAGATCTTGCCTCAGGAGCGGTAGATTTCACAGACAAAATTGCTGTTTATAAGTTTACTTATAACAGTGCTACCGATTCAGTTGAAAAGACCAATGTATTTATTCCATTTGCAAATGAAGGTGGTGATTATGCTACTTCAATTTCAAATACAAGCATTGCTTTTGGTCCAGATGGTCAGGTTGGTTTCTTGGTAGTTTCTGCTGCAAACAATGCATTTGACTCTATTGCTACTTACATTCCATACATTTCCAAAACAGTTGATGGAGGTACAACCTGGTCAGACCTTACCCCAATTAAGATTAACAAGAAAAAGGGCGATGCGCCGAATGCTGATCTAGATGCATTCCGCGACAAAATGCTTTCTAACCTTGTTTATTTTGATGCAAACAGCAATTTGATTTCTGCTACTTATGCAGATGCTGCCAACCACCCTATTCACTATGTAGATTACCTGTTGAATGACCTAGATGTTGTAGTTGACAAAGACTATTATGCACATGTTATTATGTCAGTTGCTGTAAGTGGCTTTGGCGACACACTCAATGCAACCTTCCCAGGTGGAATTACTTACTATCCTGGTTATGGGTCTTTCAATATGCACATGTACTTCAACGATGTTCAAGGAACCGTGAAAGGCGAATTAATCGGATCCAATGTTGGTTTGAATGGTTGCTGGGGAGATTGCGCTGGATCTGATAATTTCTCAGATGCCAACAGGCCACAAGTTGCCCGTTCAGAAGATGGTTCAATCGTAACCTTCGCATGGTACGATACAGACTCAACTTCACACCCACAACTAACTGCCGACAACAATTCAAATCCTGATCTTTGGACACAAAGGTTGAAAGTGGTGAATGCTGGAGAGTTTTTCTACGGACCTCAAACCCGCAACATGACAAAAGGTTCAGACAATGATGGTCTTGCTGCTCTTGGTAATGTTGCTCCAAGACTTCTTAATGGAGCAAATGGAAACTACCAATTGGCTTCTACCATTGCTACTTTCGCTGATTACGATGCTGATGCTACAACTGGAGCGATGCCAACACAACACTTGTATGTTGGAAATGTAAATGTTCCAACTGCAATCGACTCATTCCCTGTTGCTGTTAATGGTAACATTCTTGGAGCTAAGGCATTTATCCGTAACAATACCCAGGGTGTTGATTTGAGCCTTTATCCTAACCCATCTGCGGGTGAGTTTACAGCACATTTCAACCTTGAAAAAGGTGGGCTTACCAACTTCCGTGTGTTTAACAACCAAGGTCAATTGGTAAGAAGTCAGGAGAACAGAATTGGAAAAGGTGCTCTTAACATGGCGCTTAATTTCAATGACCTGAAGCCTGGTATCTACTTCCTTCAAATGAATTGCGGTACACAAACCGGAACTCAAAGGTTCGTTATCAAGTAATTTTCTAAATTGATTTTACGGAAATAGGCTGCCAAATGGCAGCCTATTTTTTTTGCCTTGCAGTGGATGAAGATCATTTTTTGGGTTAAATGATTTTTCTGGGGAGAGAAGAGAATTGATTTAGCTTTCCGGCACCAGCGGTGCCTAATGTCGGTAGATAAAGAAAAAGGAAGGACCAAAGCTCCTGAGGAGCGTCATGTTTTTCCTGCAAAAGCCAAATGAATATAGATTTGGGAGTAAGCCCATCTGAATTAGGAAGTATCGCTCCACTGGAGCTGATAATAATTTTGAATAATTCTATTGACATTTTACCCCGCTGGGGTAAAATATTGTAAAGGTCAGGCAGTTCTCAAAACATGGGATCCCCTAATTTAAAAATTCTAGGCTGCTAAATGGATTTCATTCGGACAGGAAAGAATTCTCTCCCCAGGTTTTTTCACTGACCCCAGTTTTTTGCCTGAAGGGTTCAGATATTGTGTAAGCTTAAGGTTGCTACCGTGCCCTAAAACGCTATTGAATCGGTATTGGTCATTCTTGGTCCCGTTCAGCAAGACTAAGGACAGACGGTATCTCATTTCAGGGCTCTGGATGCAGAGGACAATGAGACCGGATTTTTTTTCGATTCCTGTTTTGTAATAGAAATGTTTGTAATAGAAAAAAATTATTACAAGGTTTCTTATTACAAAGTTGTAATAGGAGTTTGTGTAATAGAAAAAAATTATTACAAGATTTCTTATTACAAAACCTTACTAAATTTTTGAATGCTGCGGGCTTTACACACTTTTTTTGAATAGCATCCCCTAAAGATGCTTTCAGGTTTTGGCCGTGTTCAATGGAACAGATTATCAAGTAATGAAATCTTCAAAGCCAAATCAGATTTGACAGCAAAGCACAAGAAGAATTGTGTAAACACTTGGTTTCAGGAGGCTGATTGAAATTGATAATCAGAGCGAATTACCAGTCTCCACTGGAACCACCACCACCAAAACTTCCACCTCCGAATCCACCAAAGCTGCCACTACCGGAAGAAAAATCGCCCCAACCGCCGCCTCTATGGCGCCCACCACTTAGCATATTCCCGAGGAGCATGCCCGTTAGAAAGCCGCCTCCACCACCGCCACCTTTGTTTCTGGAAGCCAGATATAGGATGATGATTAATACGATGATAAAGCCCAATCCAAGGCCTTTTTTCTTTTTGTGTTTTTTCTCTGGCTCACCTTTAAATTCTCCTGCGGCAGCCTCAATGAGCTGGGTACTCGCAAGATCAAGGCCTTCATAATAGCGCGACTCCTTAAAAGCTGGTTTAAGGTAATCGGCCAGAATTCTTCTTGAAATGGCATCGGTAATCCGGGATTCAAGGCCATATCCAACTTCTATTCTGCTCTTTCGCTCTTCCATTGCCACAAGCAATAGCAAGCCGTTGTTTTGTTTTGTTCCGATTTTCCATTTCTCAGACAGTCTCACGGAGTAGTCCGCAACATCCATGCCTTCCAGACTTTTGATCAAAACAATGGCCATCTGGTTTGAAGTTGAATCTGACCAAGAAATCAATTTTTGTTCCAGCTGGGCTTCTTCCTGCTCAGATAAAACATCCGCAAAGTCATTCACCAAACGCGCAGGTTTTGATGCATCTGGAATCTCTTGTGCGAAGATTCTAGGAGACAATAAAATCAGAATGACCAACAGAAATTTGGCCGCAATTCGTATTTTTTTCAATTATTCCTTCCTTAATTTTACTAAAATCTGCCTCAGGATATCGAGACTTCATCCGAAAGTTCGTTCACATCGTCATCCTGTCTAGGAAATGCTTCTTTCAATTTTTTGCCTGCCATTTCTACGCCTTCACAAATACCTTCCACATAATGACCAGACCGAAAGCAAACCTGCATTCTTACTTTGATGTCGTCCCAGAAATTATCAGGAACCACAGCATTGATACCTGCATCTCCGAGGATTGCGAATTTTCTATCATCCCAGGCAAGGTAAAACAATACCCCATTTCGAAGTTTTGTTTTTTGCATGTCCAATTCCGAGAATACATGAGCTGCCCTGTCCAAAACATTTGTTTTACAGGTTTTCTCCATATGAACGCGAATCTCTCCGCTCGTATTCCCCTCTGCCAGGCTGATGGCTTCTGCTATCTTCGCCTTGTCTTCTGTTGTAATAAATCCGACTGTCATGGTATTTTGATTGTGCAGACGGTAATTTGATTCAAAACACCAAAATAATAAGGTTTTTTTGTCAATCCACTTTCTGATTAAAATTAAGTCAAATGTCAAGCCGAAAGCCTGCTTTTTCAATTG